>NZ_JAWOQO010000035.1:0-9602 GCF_033337345.1 Vibrio sp. YT-18
ATCATTAAGGTCTTAGATAACGACACGTTTGAAGGCGACGACAAAGTGGTGTCGCTGGATACCAATAACGGTCCAGCGAACGGCACGGTCTCGGTCAACCCGGACGGCAGCGTCACTTACACGCCAAACGACAACTACCACGGGGCTGACAGCTTCACCTACATCGTTACGTCAGGTGGGGTGTCAGAGTCCACCACGGTGAACGTCGATGTGACGCCAGTGAATGACAGACCTGACAGTGAGGACTTTACGCATGTTACTGACAAGCCTTTGACGCAAGTTGTATTTGATACTGATACGAAACCTTTAGGTGATGGCGACTCTCAGGATCATATAGCGGATATTGAAGATGACTTAAATGGCAACGATTTGCATGTGCGGATTACTGAACTACCGACCTCAGGAACATTGTTCTTCAGAGATAACAACGGTGAACTGCATGAAATAAAAGAAGTCAGTGACACTCTTTATGAAAAAGATAGCCTTTACTATGAAGCTGATAATGTGGGTTTCTTATTAGGTATCAAGGATCGCCCAGATACACCAAATAGCTCCGAGTCTACAACAGATTTCAATAATTGGGGGCTAAGTGAGGACGGAGGTCCATCACACTCCCGTACTGAGCATTTAGTTAATGGTTCCTCCATCACTATATCTTCTGATAGTGGTGAACTTGCTCAATACAACCGCCAAGTGTCACATATCGGAAACGGTATTGCTGACAATGATGGGCAGGGTATTGAGAAAGGCGAGACAATTACGATCGATTTGTCTAATAACCCTGTGGGCAGCGTAAACCTTGGCTTAGATGGATTAGGTGGATTGTTTGATTACGGTGATGACAACGCTGCGCTTATTACGGTTACGTATTTAGATTCAAATAATATCGAACAGACTCAAACGTTCGAGTTCTTGAAGCCTGAAGGCAACTTCATGCTATTCCAAGAAACAAGCGTTGGTTTTGGGCAAGAACTAGCTCTTCCTGAAGGTTCGGTCATTACTCAGTTAGATTTTTCTACGAAAAATGAAGGGAACTGGGAGTTACGTTATGTAGAAGGTATTCCTGCCGGGGATAGCTTTGGATATGTGGCAGTCGATTCTGAAAGTGGAGTTAGTGATCCATCTACGGTCAATATCGTTAACGAAATACTAGATGGTAATGTTGCGGAAAATGGACCTGTGGTGGAGAGCATTGCAGGTGTTACTGTTGTTGAGGGTGACAATGTCACGTTTTCTGTTTCACTAAATAACGCGACAGATCAGACCGTTAAGTATCAAGTGGATTTCTCTGCAGAGGGTTCTAGTGTGAGCTCTCAAGACATTGATTTGTCGAACGCAACTTTTACTAATGGCGTGAAGTATTTGGGCGGATACCTTATTGTTCCAGTCGGAGTGAATGGCTTTGAGATTACCATTCCAAGTATTGATGATCAGTTGGTTGAATCAACAGAGAGTCTTGTGATTAAAGTCGGAGATGTGTCTGGCGTTGGCTATATTGATGATAATGATGTTCCGCCAGCAGTTCAAAGCAACGAAATTTCCGGATTAGAAGACGAAGCTATTGTTATAACACTAGAACATTTAGGCATCGTTGATAGTAGTATAAGTGTTGAGTTTGACACTTCTGCTCTAAATGGCTCACTGCAAGTGAAAGGTTCTGATGGTTGGGAAGCGGTTTCTGGAAGTGTGCTCGCTTCTGATATCGAAAATGGTCTTGTTCGTTATGTTCCTGCTGAACATGAATCTGGTGCAAATGTTTTCGATAAAGACGGTGTTGGGAACGGCTTGGATACTTACGAGCAGATTCATTTCACTGTTAGTGATGGCAATTCTTCTGCTTCAGGTACGTTGAGTATCGACATAGAGCCTGTCGCGGACCCAATTAAGATTGACCTTACTTTCGGTCCAGTAACGTCTGTACCTGTGACACTAGGCGGAAGCTGGTCTACAGACGAAGAACTTAAAGATCTGCTTGAGGCAAGTAATTTACCAGGGCTTGACTTTGAACATGTGGTGACACAAACGTTTAATAACGGACATGTTGGTAATGACTTAATGCTAAGCGGTGACACTGAATCGCCACTGAGCTTTGTCGGAGATCAACAAGCAGGTGCGAACGTTGATGCTCAAGGCAGTGATATCTTTGTGACTGGAGGAGGTAATGATTCTATCTATGGCGGTATTGGTTCATTAGACGATCAAGCGGAGACGGACACAGTTGTTTACTCTGGCAAGTTGTCTGATTACAACTTCAACTATTACCCTGCATCTGACCACTCAGAGGTCCCGTATTGGATTGTCGAAGATAGCCGATTTATTGATACAAAAGATGTTGTTTCGAGCACTCATAAAGAGTCGGGTGACCACCTTTATGAAATTGAACAACTTATCTTCCAAGATGCCATTATCAAGCTAAATAACAACACAGGAGAGTATGTTGTACTTACAGAGCAGCAAGTCTCTTTTGAGCTGAACCTTGATCTTATCGATGTGGATGGCAGTGAGTCATTCATTAACGATAGCGTCACCTTAACGGGAATTCCTTCAGGGCTAACATTAGAGGTGAATGGCAAAACGGTTGCTGAAAACAGCGATGGTTCTTACACGGTTGACCTTTCAAGTGAACCAAATCAAACCAGTCATCAACTAAGCGGTACGATTACTGTACCAGCCGATTACAATGGTTCGTTAGATTTTGATGTAACAGCGACGGCAGGAAGTGTTGAAGTTAATAACAATACTCAAATGGGGACGGACACGGCTTCTGTTTCAGTTCGAGATTATGATTTTGTTTCCGGTACGCATGGTGATAACAAGATAGCTGGATCTGATAGCAATGATGTGATTGTTGGCGATGTTCAAGGATTACAGATTGTCGAGGGGCAGGACTACAACATTGCTTTTATGCTCGATACATCAGGCAGCATGGGTTACGACGTTGGTCTAGCGCTAGGTGAGCTAAAAACAGTGCTGAATACTCTTACCGAAAGTGCTAGTGGCCCTCATTCGGGCAAAGTGAACGTTTTATTGACCACATTTGCTACTGGGAGCTCTCAGGTACTTGAATTAGATTTGAGTGCTGACAACGCAACATCGCAAATAGAGTCTACATTGGATGCAATTTTACAAATCGGTGATGGTAATACAAATTATGAAGCCGGGTTCCAATCTGCACTAGACTGGTTTGCTAATGCCGATAGTGGCGCAACAAACCTAAGTTATTTCATATCTGATGGTCAACCAAACCAAGCTACGGATAACAATACGAGTTGGTTTAGTGGTTGGGAGGGTGTCGTACTTGGCGTGTCAGAACAAAAGTTAGTGACGCTAGCGGATGTTTTGCCAAGTGATTACAGGTTTGGTGATACAGTCACATACAACAATAAAACAATCATAGATTTTCGCGGGGCGGTGTATTCGCTCTCTACTGGTGAACAGGTGGGGAGAATGCTTAACTCATATGTCTATGATGATTATGGAAATAATGTTCTATCTCAAGCGAATAACGCATATCAAGCATTGGCTGAATTTAGTGAGGTTCGTTCGATAGGTCTTGGTCGCTACTTAGATGAAGATTCGTTAGAAAACTTCGACTCTGATGGTGTAGTAAGGGCTAACATAGATGTAAACCAACTAGCAGAAGTGATCCTTGGTAAGGAAGTTTCATTGATGCAAGGCAAAGATGAGATTAACAGCCTTGATGGAAATGACATTATTTTTGGTGATGCCATGCGTTTCGACGTCGATGGTGAGCAAGGAGTTTCCGCGCTACAAAACTACGTAGCATCTCAACTAGGTAAGGATGTTTCGTTAGTTACGAAAGAAGAAGTTCATCACTACATTACTGAAAACCAAGCAGAATTTGAACAGTCTCGTTATTACGACCAAGCAGACACCATCTCTGGTGGTTCAGGTGATGATATTTTGTTTGGACAAGGTGGTGACGACAAGCTGTTCGGTGGTGCAGACAATGATATTTTAATTGGTGGTTTCGGCAATGATATTTTGACAGGGGGGGACGGTGAAGACATCTTTAAATGGATTGATGTGTCCAATGAACGCGACACTGTCACTGACTTCAATAAAAATGAAGACGCTCTAGACTTCTCAGATCTGTTTGACGACTTATCTAAAGATGAAATTGGAGAGCTTCTTAATGATCTTCAATCAGGTGATCATACTGGTGATGTCGGAGAGTATCATGTAGAAGTGGCACCAGACGGGGGATCTGAGGCAAACCTGAGTATTACAAAAGGGAGCTCGACATTGGACATCCATTTTGACGGTGCAAGTGTTGATGATGTGACTCAAAGCTTAATTGCGAGTTTAGAAGCTCAGTACAAAGACATGTAGTAGCGCTAAACTGTAGTCAAATTTAAAATCAAAAAGGTCTAGCAATTTGCTAGACCTTTTATTTTTACGGTCTGTTTATTGTTGTGCTAGCTTTTTGGAAGTGTTGTGAAAACGGTCCATTCTTTCTTCACTTCACCCTTGTGGCCAATCACTGTTGCGGTTACTCGACGGTTCAATGCGTGACTAACTTGGTCTGTACCTTGTGTCGCAAGTACTGTGTCTCCATAGCCGACAATGGTAACTCTATCTCCACTAATGCCGTTCTTCATGAGCTCTTTTCTAACGTTTTCAGCGCGGCGCTTAGATAAGTCAAGATTATGTTCTGCAGTACCAGTGCGACTAGCATAACCTTGAATCTCTATAGACGTGTTCGGGTACTCTTTCAAAAAGTCGGATAGTTCAAGAATTTGTTGCGTAAAGATAGGGTTGATCACATCGGAATCGTTCGCAAATAGTACTCGAATTTGCATTTCTTGTGAGGAGTCAACGTACGAACCGCAACCGTCGTTGTCTATTTCGGCACCCAAAGGTGTACCCGGGCACAAATCTCGCTCGTTAATGACTCCGTCAGAGTCATCATCTATATGATCAGCCCACTGATCGGCAATTGGGGTATCTATGTAATCATATTCATCACCACGATCTGATGAACTGCATGCGGAGAGCATTAATGAGAGTGTAATAAAAGCTATGTGTTTCATAATTAATACTCCACTTCTTCTAGCCATTCTTTAGGCATTTCAACCCTTAATGCACTCAACAGTTGCCCAGTTGCGTTCATCACTCGATATTTGGCGTACTGCTCTGCGTATTTAGAATCTAAGTAGTCTTTACGCGCCTCAAAGAGCTCGTTTTCAGTGTTCAATAGATCAAGCAGTGTTCGTTTACCGATGCGATATTGCTTCTCGTAAGCAATTACGGTTTCAGACGCAGAGTCTACATGATCTGATAGAAACTCTTTTTGTTGTAATGTTAAATCAAGCGCACTCCAAGAAAGCCTTAACCCTTCTTCAACATTGCGATAGGCACCTTCACGCAAGTCTTTTGCTTTATTTAGCTGGTAGGCAAAGTTTTCTGAGTTCGCTGCATCACTGCCACCATTGAATAGGTTGTAGCGTAGACGCAGCATGGCAAGTGTCTCATCACTTCGACCTTTTAAACCATCAGCGTCGTCACGCCATGTTTGCGAAGCTTCAATTGAAATGGTTGGGTAATTAACACCTTTAGACTGTTTGTATTGAAACTTAGCCGAGTCTACGTCTGCGAGCGCCACTTGAATAACGGGATGAAGTTCAAATGCCAAGCCTACCGCTTCATCAACCGTGTACGGGATAAAGTTTTGGTCCGCTCTCGGAAAGATTAACCCTTGTGGTGTTTGACCGACTAAACGAGTGAACATCGTGTGAGAGTCATACAGGTTATTTTGAGCAGCAGCTAAGTTTCCGTGTGCTTTTGCCAAACGTGCTTCTACCTGCGTCAAGTCAGCAGTAGAGCCGATACCCGAGTTGACTCGTTTTTTAATGTCATCGTAAATATCTTTATGAACAGCAAGGTTGTTTTCTGAAAGCTTTAGGACTTCATACGCTTTAACAGCGTCCAAGTACACTTTAGTCACTTCAAGTGCCTTATCTGAAGCATCTGCTAAGAGTTGAAATCTAACAGATTCAGCATCAGCTGCGGTTCGATCAATATCATTTAATGTAGCGCTACCATCCCATATTAGTTGGGTCAGTGTCACTGAAGCTTCCTTTCGAGTGTAATCCGTGTCTCCTCGACCAACTTCATCTGACGGGTCTAATCCTTCATATCCAATTCCAGCATCTAGATCAACAGAGGGGAGGTAAGCACCTGATGAAGCTTCATTTATGTACTTCTGGCTCATAAACTCGTTAAATGCACTCTTAATATCGGGGTTATTTTGTAGCGTCTGTGCAACCGCTTGCTCTAGAGTTTGACCGAAAACTGGTGAAGACACTATTAAGCAACAGCAGGCTATATGTACTCGATTCCATCTCACGTTAGTTCTCCTAAAATCATGTCGCTCTTATTCTGTTTCATATTTGAGACGAGAAGTTACAAACAATGAATTTTCTTAGTGCGTATTATCAACTTGTTGATGTTTAAATGTTTAATTCAATAAAAAACAACAATCTTACTCTCTAAACTCTAGCATACGAGGCAAAGCTTGCTTGGTAAGTGGTCGATTTTTTCGTAGAAAACCTTTTTATCTTAAGAGCATAGCGGAAACTGGTTTAAATGAAGGCAAATTCTTCGGTTATTTTCCTTATTACTCTCAAAAAACTAAATCCTCTTGGAATAAAACGAAAAATTCATATTTTGTCTAAACTATAGACGTGTTTAGTGCAGTAACAAGCCTTTAATTAAACTAATACAAGGATGAAGAGCATGGATCGAGTAGCGTTAAGTTCATTGATGAGCAATGTCGTGGTTATAGGGCTTGATGGGAACCTGAGAAGTCTTGAAAGTGGTCAGCTACCTCAGCCTGGTGAATTAATTATTGAGGAAGTTTCTGATACATCAGAATTAATTGTACAACAGGTAACACCGCAAGGTAGTTCAATTAACGTTACTGATGATGTCACTGCGCTAATCGAGGCTATCGCTAGTGGAGAAGACCCTACTGCTCTTGGTGAGGATTTTGAGCCAGCTGCAGGTGAGGAAAGTGGTTCTAGCCCCCAAAATACTGGTGCAATAGATCGTACTGGCGCTGAATTGTTGGCTAGTACGAATTTTGAGACCGTCGGTATTGATGGAATCGGACTATCTACAACTCAAGCACTATCTTTGTTGGATCTTTTCAGAGTAATTAATGGCCCTGTACCACCGACTATCTTAGTTCAAGAAATATCTAGTCCGACTATCAACGAAGGTGACCAAGTTGTATTCGATATTACTCTAAGTCAAACAACTGAAGACAACACTGATGTCATTCTTTCTCTCCTTGATGGAACCGCAACAGGCGGCTCAGCTGACGAGAACGGGAGTGACTACGTCAATGAGCGTGTCCTCATAACATTTTCTGATGGTACAACAGAAGAAGTTTCAGTCGGTGAAAGCGGAACCTTTACCATTTCGATCCCACCGGGTGAAAGTGACTTTACGGTCTCTATAGACTCTATTGACGACTCTGTATTTGAAGGCCCAGAAACGTTTACGCTCTCTGGCACGACAGAAGAACAAAGCACACCTGTTACTGGGACTGCCACTATTTTAGATGATGGTAGTGGACCTGGCTCAAATCCTGATGATGATCGCCCAGCGGTAACGATGAGTGATGCAGGTACGGTTAATGAGGGTGAGACAGCGAACTTCAAAGTGACGCTATCGAACGCGTCTGAAGCGGAAACGCAAGTAGAGTTGGGTCTTAATCTCGGCGATACCGAAGTCGGTGACTTAGGCACCTTAGAATACAACACAGGCTCCGGTTGGGTTGCAGTGCCAAACGATGGCGTAGTAACGGTGCCAGCAGGGCAAACTGAGTTTGATGTGCGTATCGCTTCCATTGATGATGCGGTGTACGAAGGCCCTGAAGATTTCAGTGTGACGGTGACTGGCATTGGCGCAGTGCAAGGCAGCGATACGGGTACGGCAACGATAGTGGATGATGGCAGTGGTCCAGGTCCTGATCCGGATGATGACCGCCCGAATGTGACTATTTCAGACGCTGGCACCATCAATGAGGGTGAGACAGCGAACTTCCAAGTGACGTTGTCGAACGCCTCCGAGTCCACTGTTCAAGTCGAGCTAGGCCTGAACTTGGGTGACACCGAAGCCGGTGACTTAGGTACCTTGGAATACAACACCGGAAGTGGCTGGGTGACAGTGCCAAACGATGGCGTAGTAACGGTGCCAGCAGGGCAAACTGAGTTTGATGTGCGCATCGCTTCTGTTGATGACGCCGTTTACGAAGGTCCAGAAGATTTCAGCGTGACGGTGACTGGCATTGGGGCGGTGCAAGGCAGCGATACGGGTACGGCAACGATAGTGGATGATGGCAGTGGTCCAGGCCCTGATCCGGATGATGACCGCCCGAATGTGACTATTTCAGATGCTGGCACCATCAATGAGGGTGAGACAGCGAACTTCAAAGTGACGTTGTCGAACGCCGCCGAGTCTACAGTTCAAGTCGAGCTAGGCCTGAACTTAGGTGACACCGAAGTTGGAGACTTAGGCACCTTAGAATACAACACAGGCTCCGGTTGGGTTGCAGTGCCAAACGATGGCGTAGTAACGGTGCCAGCAGGGCAAACTGAGTTTGATGTGCGTATCGCTTCCATTGATGATGCGGTGTACGAAGGCCCTGAAGATTTCAGTGTGACGGTGACTGGCATTGGCGCAGTGCAAGGCAGCGATACGGGTACGGCGACGATAGTGGACGACGGCACGGGTCCAGGCCCCGATCCGGATGATGACCGCCCGAATGTGACTATTTCAGATGCTGGCACCATCAATGAGGGTGAGACAGCGAATTTCAAAGTGACGTTGTCGAATGCCTCCGAGTCCACTGTTCAAGTCGAGCTTGGCCTCAACTTAGGTGACACCGAAACCGGTGACTTAGGCACCTTAGAATACAACACCGGAAGCGGTTGGGTGACAGTGCCAAACGATGGTGTGGTGACCGTGCCGGCAGGGCAAACTGAGTTTGATGTGCGCATTGCTTCCATTGATGATGCGGTGTACGAAGGCCCTGAAGATTTCAGTGTCACGGTAACTGGCATTGGGGCAGTACAAGGCAGCGATACGGGTACGGCGACGATAGTGGACGACGGCACGGGTCCAGGCCCCGATCCGGATGATGACCGTCCGAATGTGACCATCACTGACGCTGGCACCATCAATGAGGGTGACACAGCGAACTTCAAAGTGACGCTATCGAACGCGTCTGAAGCGGAAACGCAAGTAGAGTTGGGTCTTAATCTCGGCGATACCGAAGCCGGTGACTTAGGTACCTTGGAATACAACACGGGAAGTGGTTGGGTGACAGTGCCAAACGATGGCGTAGTAACGGTGCCAGCAGGGCAAACTGAGTTTGATGTGCGCATTGCTTCCATTGATGATGCGGTGTACGAAGGCCCTGAAGATTTCAGTGTGACGGTGACTGGCATTGGCGCAGTGCAAGGCAGCGATACGGGTACGGCGACGATAGTGGACGACGGCACGGGTCCAGGCCCCGATCCGGATGATGATCGTCCAAGCGTGACTATTTCAGACGCTGGCACCATCAATGA
>NZ_JAWOQO010000036.1:0-9413 GCF_033337345.1 Vibrio sp. YT-18
CTATGCGTTGAATTTAGTGATTAAGGTGGTTTTCGGCGGCTTCGGTATTGCGTTGCTCACCCCTTAACAGGGCGTTAGCTGTCTGAGGAGATTATGAATAAAAATTTAACTGTGATTGGTTTTGTATTGACGGCAATATACATGGTCGGTTTGCTCTCAATATTAAGTGATCGAATTGGGCAAATACTTGTCATGGATTTAAACGAAGTTGGAGACTTCTTTGCCGGCATCTTTGGACCTGTAGCATTTTTGTGGCTAGTACTCGGTTTTTTGCAGCAAGGGAAAGAGTTACAACAGAGTACCAAAGCACTTGAGCTGCAAGCTGCGGAACTTAATCAGTCTGTTAAACAACAGCGAGAGTTGGTTGAAGTTACTAGAGCCCAATTGGAAGCTGAGCGCAATGTTGTTGAATTGGAAAACAAACGGCGTGTTGAGGCGGCAAAGCCTAATTTTGTATTCCTTGCTGTTGGGGCTGCTCATAGTTCTGGTAAAAGTACGTTTAGATTTAATGTAAAAAACACAGGAAGTACATCTACTAACTTGAATATAGTATTTAGTGAGCCGATGGCACAGCAGCATCCAACGGAAGTTCATGCTTGGGAAATGAGTCAAGAAGTTCAATTTCAGTTTAGGTTTGCTAGCGCTATACCTGATGAGTCAACTGTTACAATTCATTATGTTGACGCTCTTGGTAGCTCAGGACAAAGTGAGTATAGAATCGTAAAACAACTTACAGACTCACCTAACCCAAGTCTTAAGGTAATACCAAAAACCAACAGCTAACAAACTGTTTAAGAGTGATTCGCAACGCGTGGCATTTTTTACTTTGCGTTGGTTTTAGTGTTTAAGGTGGTATGCGGTGGCTTCGGTATTGCGTTGCTCACCCCTTAACAGGGCGTTATAGCGCACGATAAAATTGAATATGGATGGTCATGGATAATATCGAAAAAGAGCTCTATCAAGCAGCAATAGAACTAGTAAATATGCGATATCCTTCTGGTTGGGGTGGAGCTGCGGCTGTTAGAACAGAGTCAGGAAAAATATTAACAAGCATTGCTCCTGATACTAAAAACGATGCTCTTTCACTATGCATGGAGGTGGGAGCGTATTTAGAGGCTCACAAACTCAATGAGCGAGTGACCCACTCATTATGCCTGTGTCGTGAGAGCGAGAACGATGAATTTCTAATTTTGTCACCATGCGGAGTTTGCCAAGAGCGCCTCGTCCATTGGGGTGGGGATGTCAAAGCAGCAATTACGACTTCAGGGAATGCATTGGTTTTCAAGACTATACGAGAATTAATGCCTCATCATTGGTCACTTGTAAACGGCAAAGCGCTATAACAAACTGTTTAAGAGTGATTCGCAACGCGTGGCATTTTTACTATGCGTTGGTTTTAGTGTTTAAGGTGGTATGCAGTGGCTTCGGTATTGCGTTGCTCACACCTTAACAGGGCGTTATGGCGCAGTCAGGCTTTGAAGTCAGTCGCAGCACTTCAATCACCATTCTCGATAAATTGTGCTAAAGCCTTAGAATTCAAATTGGCGTACGCATAGTGAGGTGAAGATGGACAAGGCAGAATTCATTCAAAAACACTTAATTGAGAAGGGTGTTCCAGCAGATTTAACTAAGCCAACTGCATTTATTTGGTCTAAATACAAAGACCCTTCTCAGAAACCCTTAATTTTTCAATCGCCTGCAAAAATACTCATAACACATGGTCTATTTATGGGGCTACTATGGGGGGCGTTGATGTGGGTGTTTTTTTGGCATTCAGAGCCAGAAAATTGGGTAACTTATCTTGTATCATCATCTCTATTTGGCATTTGTATGGGACTTATCAACGTATTTCGCATTATTAAGGCTCGAAAGCTTTTGGGTGAAACAAACTGGGAAAAATGGTGTCATCAACACTACAAGTAAAGCGCCATAACAAAGCGTTTAAGACAGATTCGCAACGCGCGGCATTTTTGGTTTCAATCGGCTTAAGTGTTTACGGCACAATGGTTTAGGTTAGGCGTAAGCGTTGCTCACTACTTAACGCGGCGTTAGTACTGGATGGGCATCAAAGGTAAAATTTTCGGTGTTTATTGGTTTCTTTTCCTAGCTTTACACCTGGTCAAATGTGCCTTTCACGTTCTTTCCGGAGGCACTATATGAGTTGTGTTTGCTTTGACTTCACCGTTTACGGTGTCTAACTTTCGGGCTACTTCTCTGGTGCGGCTTCTTTGGTGTTGAGAAGTTTTCGTCAAAAAACGAGTTTCTTTGGTGCGGTTGTTTAGTTCTGAAGTCCGTCTTCTTTGCTAATTTGAAAACGGTGAAAATAGGTCAGTTAAGAAAGTTTTTGTTCCAGCCAACTTGTGTTTTTAGAGTGAGTTCTAGTTTGGCAGTTGTCCCTTTGGCCTCAGCGTTTTAAGCTATAATTTTCGTGCTATATTTCAATATCTTGGTGTGTACCAAAGGCTTTAAGGGCAGCGTACTAACAAACAATTCAAGAGGGATTCGTAACGCGTGGCATTTTTACTATGCGTTAATTTTAGTGATTAAGGTGGTTTGCGGTGACATCGGTGTTGCGTTACTCACCCCTTAATTGGGCGTTATGCCTCAAGGAGGAAAAATGGTGCAAGGATACAGAATCAGCACGGATAAAAGTCACCTCGACTTTGAGGTGATTTACGAATTTATCTCAGAAAGTTACTGGGCGTCAGGAATACCAAAACATACCCTAGAAAAAGCTATTTCAAATTCACTTTGTTTTGGTGTCTATGATAGCCATGATTTTCAAGTAGGCTTTGCTCGCCTGATAACAGACAAAGCAACGTTTGCTTACCTTGCTGATGTATTCATAGTAGAGAAGCACCGAGGAAAAGGTTTGAGCAAGTGGCTCGTTGAAAGAATAGTGTCTCACCCTGATCTGCAAGGTTTAAGGCGTATGGTATTGGCAACAAGAGATGCACATGGTTTGTACGCGCAATACGGTTTCCAACCAATTGAAAATCCAGAGATACTAATGCAAATTTGGCATCCAGATGTTTACCGTAAGTCAGAGGCATAACAAACGCTTCAAGACGGATTCGCAACGCGTGGCATTTTTACCATGCGTTAAGTTTAGTGATTTAGGTGGTGTGCGGAAACATCGTATTGCGTTGCTCACCACTTAAGCGGGCGTTAGCATTCATGGAGAAAAAGAATGTCTCACAAAACAGAAGTTCGTTACTGTTCAGATTGCGGTACGGATACTCATCACGTAGTTGTCTTGGTCAGAAAGCCGAGTGCTTTTAAAGGTGCCAAAAATCAGAAGTTTAAGGAATTTATAGCAGGCGCGATTAAAGGCTGGGCTCTTGGAGCATTTGTTGCCTCTATGGATGAGTTTGAGCGTCACCTAGTTTGTGAAAAGTGCGGCAAAAAGACAGTAGAAAGTTAGCTACCTAATAACGTAGAAAATTTATAGTCTGACTTGGTGCTGAATGCTAACAAACGCTTTAAGACGGATTCGCAACGCGTGGCATTTTCACTATGCGTTGGTTTTAGTGTTTAAGGCGGTATGCGGCGGCTTCGGTATTGCGTTGCTCACCACTTAAGCGGGCGTTATAACACAGAATCAACTTCTTGCTCAAAAGGGTCAGTTGAACTATTATTTGTACGTTATTTTGTACTAATTGGAGTTCAATATGAGTCGCATTCATTTCGATCAAGATATTCAACCTTTGTCTGAGTTTCGTGCCGGTGTAGCTTCATACATCAAGCAAATCAATGAGACTCGCCGTCCATTGGTCATCACACAGCGTGGTAAAGGTGTTGCTGTTGTTCTCGATGTTGCAGAGTATGAAGCAATGCAAGAGAAGATCGAGTTACTGGAAGAAATGCGCACAGCTGAAGCTCAATTAGCTTCAGGCCTTGGTGTTTCAAATGATGATGCTCGTGCTCAAGTATTGGGGCGCATTAAGAAATGAAAGTAGTTTGGTCTCCATTAGCGCTTCAGAAGCTAGGCGATGCAGCGGAATTTATTTCTTTGGATAATCCACCTGCAGCAGAAAAGTGGGTAAACGAAGTTTTTGACAAAACTAAACTACTTGGAAGTATGCCTGAAATGGGGCGCTTTGTTCCTGAAATGCCCAATACTAACTATCGTGAAATCATATTTGGTCACTATCGTATTATCTATAGCTTAAGCCATGAGATCCGCGTACTGACAGTTCGTAATTGTCGTCAAATGTTGTCGGAAGACGACGTGTAAAACTGTGTTATAACAAAGCGTTCAAGACGGATTCACAACGCTTGGCATTTTTGGTTTGAATCAGCTTTAGTGTTTACGGCGAAATGGTTTAGGTTTGGTGGTCGCGTTGTTCACCACTTAACGCGGCGTTATATGCTTTATTTGATTAGGTAGTTCAAATGAGTCGAAAGAAATTTATGGAGTCTGTGGGTGCAACCTGCAGAAACTGGAACTGGAGTTGGTCATTTGTTAATCACGATGAAAAGTTTGTGGTTTTTGGTCATTGGGATGTACACAAAGATGGCTTAATCTTTGATGAAAGTTGGAAACGTGCGGGGAGAAAGCAGTCACTCGAGCACGTATCTCTCATTCAAGAGCATGGGTACAGTTTAAAAACGTTCCCAATGAAGTACGATGAAACAGATACTGGTACCGCTAAAATTAAAAAGTTTCGACTGGGTTCTTGAGGATAAGTATTTAGCGGGAGTTGATGGTCTTTGGTATGCGTTAAGCCCCTCTGAACACGAGGTTGTCACATCTATAGAAGAGGTTGTTAACCCCGAGACTTACACTGAGGGTGCAACGAAGAGAATCTCTGTAAATGCATATGAACGTAACGCTGATGCTAGAGCTAAGTGCATATCTCATTATGGGTGCAAATGTTATGTTTGCAACTTTGATTTTCAAAGTGTTTATGGTGATATCGGTAAGGGTTTTATACACGTGCACCACGAAGTTGCACTTGCTGATATAAAGCAAGAGTATGATGTTGATCCTATCAATGACTTAAAGCCTTTATGTCCTAATTGTCATGGAATCATACACAGAACATATCCGCCGATATCCGTCGATGCTTTGATTTCCCTGTTAGGTGACAAGGTTTAAGACGCATATAACAAACTGTTTAAGAGTGATTCGCAACGCGTGGCATTTTTGCTATGCGTTGTGTTTAGTGGTTAGGGTGGTATGCGGAAGCATTGGCATTGCGTTGCTCACACCTTAACAGGGCGTTAGCTTAAATCATTAACAAGGATGTGTAATGAGAAGTAAAAAATGGATATTTGCAGGTATTTTACTCATTGGTGGACCTTCATTATTGCCATTTAGTTTGGAAGTTATCTCAATAATTGAGCTGTTTGGTCTTTTCGGCTTGTGGACAATTTATTCATCTTACGCCGAATATTTGGTGAATCATCCTCGCTTTAAAAGAGGTCTGCGTTTAGCTACCAGTTGGGACTTCCAGCCTCAAATGTTGTTCTCGCTGAGAGAGCTTAGGACATGTCCACAATTAGTTTTTCATATGTTCCCTATTCAAAGTGTGATGGTCTGGACTTTGAATATTATGTTTTGGGGTAGTGTGGCTTGGTGCTACATAATTTAAGCTAACAAATTGTTCAAGAGGGATTCGCAACGCGTGGCATTTTTACTATGCGTTGTTTTTAGTGATTACGGCGGTATGCAGCGGCTTCAGTATTGCGTTGCTCACCCCTTAACAAGGCGTTAGGCTTATGGAAGATTAATAAAATGTTCAGTCGAAATTATAGATTACTTACCCAAGAGGGACATTTGACAATGTCCAGTCTTCTGGGAGGTTTAAATTCATTGAGAAACGCGAATATTGATGAGATTCATCGAGGTTTGTTTTATTCCGGTTTGTTCGAGCTTGCAACAGGCTTTGAGCGTTTGATGAAAATAGTGCTTATCCTTGATCACCAACTTAAAAACCACCTCAAAAATCCAACAAACAAAGAGTTAAAAGCTTTTGGTCATAATATAAAAGATCTCTTTGAAAAATGTTCGCTACTGCCTCAGGCATATGGATTACGACAAGAATTAAATCTAGATGATAAGCAAACAAAAATAGTATCTACTCTTACAGAGTTTGCGAAAGGCTCGCGATACTACAACCTTGATGTGTTAACTGATCACAATAAAAACGAAGATCCTATAAGTCTTTGGCTATCTGTAATTGATGACCATATTTGGGGCTTACGTAGTGATGTGCGCACAAAGCTACAAAATGATGCAATTCAAGCTATTGATCGTTCAGGCATGGCAAGCAGTTGGCAGCAAAATGTAGATGGTGAATGGATGACAATGCTCGACTTTTACTATTTGATGTCTGCTACAGAAAAGACTAATCCTCATGTAGTGTGGTCGGTTATCGAGATATTACGCCCATTTTATGGATTGTTGTGCTACCAATGCCATGAATTACACGAATTATATGCGTTGAAAGGTAAGGAAAATGAAATACCTTATATGTATGAGTTTTTCCCCTTTTTCCTAACGCCAAAAAGTTCTGCTTTGAGAAAGAAACAGTGGGTTTGGGGAAAATAAGCCTAACAAACTGTTTAAGAGTGATTCGCAACGCGTGGCACTTTTACTATGCGTTGGTTTTAGTGATTAAGGTGGTATGCGGGAGCTTCGGTATAGCGTTGCTCACACCTTAACAGGGCGTTATACGAATAGAGGGAAATTATGTACAAAAATACTGATTTTAACTTGGATTCAAAAGAATTCAGGTTTAAGAAAGACTCATATCCTTTGTCTAAGATAAACAATGTTAGGGTTAAAAAGTTAAGTTTTCTTGATAATTTAGGTCAAGTTTTATTCTGGGTGTGTGTGTTTTCAGGGGCAGTTTGGTTAGTTATTCCAAGGTTGGAAGAGGTGCCACAATGGCTACTAGTTTTAGTTCTTAGTCTGACGGTTGTAGGTTTGGTTTTTGCTCTTTTTCGTTGTTCTAAATATGCACTTCAAGTCGAGTTTCGCCACATAGATGAAACGGGCGTTCAATGGGTTAATGTCGCCAAGTCATACTCAAAGTCAGATTGTGAGTTATTTGAACAGCAAGTGTCGGCACTGAAAAAATTCGTATAACAAATTGTTCAAGAGTGATTCGGCACGCGTGGCATTTTTACCATGCGTTGGTTTTAGTGGTTAAGGTGTTATGCGGAACCTTCGGTATTGCGTGCCTCACACCTTAACAAGGCGTTAGCAATATAAGAGGAAACCAATATGTCAGGGATTAAAGATTTAGACGAACTGCTACGTTCGATGAGTCCCAAATTAGTAGAAGCTGAGTTTGTATTTTGTACTGTTTCAGGTCAGCTTGCAGACTACGTTCAGCTAAATCCAGTCGCCACGTTCGCTGAATCTGAGGGCTTAACTTTGGTTCTTGAAAAGTCAGTCGCAGAGAAAGCCGCTTTGTCGTTTGACGGTACGTATAGCCAAATTACTTTGACGGTTCACTCTAGTTTGGAAGCTGTCGGTCTTACAGCAGCAGTTGCGAGTAAGCTAGCATCAAAGAGCATTAGTGCTAATGTAATTGCAGCTTATTATCACGACCATATTTTCGTTCAAAGTAGCAAAGCAGAAGCGGCAGTTATAGCGTTAGAAGAGTTCAGTGTTTAAGGCTGAGTCATATTGCTAACAAAGCATTTAAGAGTGATTCGCAACGCTTGGCGTTTTCGCTTCGCTCAAGTATAGCCAAGCGTCGCTCACACCTTAATGCGGCGTTATGTGCTTAGGGAGAAAAATCAGATGCTTAGACAGTTAGGCGATTTTCCAAATAGAAGTTTTGTTGAATATGCAACTATCAATGTACGAGTGAAAAATGAGTTTTTGCCGAAAAATCTGCGCTCATATCATTGGGAGCATGATGAAAATTCAATGATTACACTTAGTGTATCTCCTTCAGGGCGATTACGAGGAAAAAGTATTTATCTGGAATCGCTAGAGTTAGCTGAAGAATTTTCGGGTTTCCTCCATCAACTGTTCAGTCAACGAAAGTATAAGGCAGACTATTCTTTGGAAGTGGTAGTGGAAACATCTTCTAGGGGTAAGACTATTTCACGTTGGAAAGCCGAAGATTCCCAGAAAGTTAGAGACGTACTACAACTTCAAGTACGCACATAACAATCTGTTTAAGAGGGATTCGCAACGCGTGGCATTTTCACTATGCGTTGGTGTTAGTGGTTAAGGTGGTATGCGTCAGCTTCAGTATTGCATTGCTCACCCCTTAACAGGGCGTTATATGCCATGAGGACAAATTAAATGTTCGAAAGCGTGTTTTTGAACGAGATTTTAAAGTCAGAACTGACTAATAGAAATGTCATTTTAGAGAAAGCGGAATGGCTGCCTAAGTGTCACAGGCTTATCATATTGAAGTACCGGTTCTCTGAGCAATATAGTCTTGCGACTTACCGTGAGGTGAATGACACACATTATTGGCTCTCTGAGTACGTCGATGGGAATGAATGTTTAGCTTGTAAGTTTGAAGTCCTGAACTAACAGGCCTGTTGGTAACATCATCCATTGAAACCTGTGATTAGGCATATAACAAAGCGTTTAAGACGGATTCCCAACGCTCGGCGGGCTTGGTGTAAAGATATGCATCAGTGTTTATGGCATAATGTCTAGAGTGCAGCGGTAGCGTTGCTCACCACTTAACGCGGCGTTAAATTACAAGGAAGCTTATGAGCATTATTTTTCATCCAGTATTATTAACATTTATTACGTTGCTAGTTGGTGCACATGTTTTTGGCTACAAGACTTCAGGGAAGTGGCCAAAATCGTACTGGAAAGCTGGTGATTATATATGGTTGTCATTGGCTTTTTTTGCATTGATTAATGCGCTTTCAACCACACGAATTAATGAAGCTGTGCAAGCAGAGAAAATTCTCAGAAAGCAACTTGTATCAAGTTATAATGACCGAATATCCAACCTTGAAAAAGGACAAGCATTTATGGAAAAACACTTTACGCTTGATGGTATAGATAGCCCAGCATTTGATATCGGATTAAAGGAACTAGCTGAAGATGCCTCAACAATCGATGCACGTACAGCTAAATTAAGAAGTGACATTTCGGAAAATGAGAGCCAAAAGGTAGAAACAGCCTTTGAAAAAAGTGCCAAAAGTATTTACGTATATTTCTTAGTTATTGGCTTAGCTATACGGATTACAATGGCTAGCGCTGAAGTATTCAATTGGTATAAAAAATAATTTAACAAACAATTTAAGAGTGATTCGGCACGCTTGGCATTTTTATTATGCGTTGGTTTTAGTGATTAAGGTGGTATGCGGCAGCATCGGTATTGCGTGCCTCACACCTTAATTGGGCGTTAGTTTGCATGGATAAACTCTCACCCCAGTTATTATTTCTAGGGTGAAAGTCGTGTTATTTCAGATGATTC
>NZ_JAWOQO010000037.1:0-9165 GCF_033337345.1 Vibrio sp. YT-18
TCAGTTGGTTAGAATACCGGCCTGTCACGCCGGGGGTCGCGGGTTCGAGTCCCGTCCACTCCGCCACTTATATTAAGATTAAGCCTCAGTCGAAAGACTGAGGCTTTTTTCGTTTTAGTTCCCCGACTTACCTTAAATCCACTTTCATATTGAAACCTTGCATCTGGAGTTACACTACCCTCTTCACATGGTTTTTATACCGTTGTGAACGAGCTAGCACGTAACTCTGTGCCTTAGTCTTATTCCGATACCAAGCTCTAACCAAAGCTCCTTTTATTCGATATTAGAAAATCTAGTTATGTGACAGAGTTTAATTGTTTGAAGTGTCGCTTGTTTCTAATTTGAAAACAGGAGGACTTTGAATACAAGTTTAGTCTCACTGAGTTCAAGAGGGAGGGATTTAAACTTCCGTTAAGGCTTTGCTACCTGGGTGCCAGCTCAGTTTTATCTCGGTGAGGTTTCTAACCCGTTTGGGTTCTGAACGCAATCACCCTAAATGTCTCTTTCTCATAAAAATACAAACTCGCTCATTGCTAAGTATTGTGGAAGTTTAGCTTTGATGTTTGCGAGGAGCCTATATTGCCAAGGGAAGAGAAGTGATACAGATGAAAATGGGTAAATTAAAAGACTCGTCTATGAATACTATCTATCGGCAATAGTTAGTATCTATGAAAATGTAGCGTAGCGATTCTTCGTATATTTGATGGTATATCAAAGAATAAGGAGCCTTCGTTCTTGAAGGGAAGTCTGAAAATTAGTTATGAAAAAAGCAGCTAGGTAGCTGCTTTTTATTTATTAAGTTACGTGTCTTTAAGAGTCCACTGGCTCCGTATGCTCTGGAGTGGTTATTGCTTGGTTGTCCTCTTCCATCTTCTTCTCTTCAGCTTTTGCTTTTTCAATCATTGGGGTGATTGTTGAGCCTTGAATGAGGATAGAGAAAACAACGACGGAGTAGGTCATCACAAGAATAATCTCTTTTACATCGATTAACTTATCTTGAATCACCCAAATACCAGATGGAATGGAAAGTGCCATTGCCAATGCGAGGCCCCCGCGTAAACCGCCCCACGTCAAAATACGCACTGACCATGGATTATATTTTCTGTAACGTTTAAAGCCTATGTAAGAAAGAAATACACTTAGATAGCGAGCTGCTAGTACAAGAGGGACTGAAATAGCCATCATGATCCAGTCTTCTTTGTGGAATTCAAATAGCAGCATCGACATGCCGATCAGTAGGAATAACACGCCATTCAAGAACTCATCAACAAGCTCCCAAAAATGGTCAAGGTGATCTTCACTCTCTTTTGAAAAGCCAATAAAGCGTGTCCAGTTGCCAATCATAATACCGGATACAACCATCGCGAGTGGGCCTGATACATGGATGTATTCAGCAAATGCGTAACCTGCTGTTGGGACACCAATGGTAAGTAACAATTCCATTGAGTGATCATCGGTGGCACTGATCAAGTAGTGGAATAGCAAACCGAGGACGAAACCATATGTGATACCACCGATAGCTTCTTGGATGAAGAGTAAGGTGACACTACCTACAGTTGGTGCCTCAGTGCCAAATGCAATCGTAAATAGAGTGACGAAGATAACCAAACCGAAGCCATCATTGAAGAGCGATTCTCCTTCAATCTGAGTGGAGATACGTTTGGGAGCATCGAGTTTTTTAACAATAGCCAATACAGCGATTGGGTCAGTTGGCGATATTAGAGCACCAAATAGTAAGCAGTAGACCAAATCAAATTGGATGCCAATTAACTGACAAAACCCATACAGCGCAAATCCAATAAAGAACGTGGAAAACAGTGTGGCTCCAAGGGCTAAAACAGTGATCTCCCACTTTTGATCTTTAAGGTTCGGGAGTTTGATGCCTAGTCCACCAGCAAATAGTAAGAAGCCAAGAATGCCTTTGAGCAAGAAATCTTCGAAGTTAATCCTTGTGACCGTCTCCGTCGCAATTTCGGTGAGATGGAACCAGTTGTTTTGACCCGCAATTAAGATTAGAAGTGAAAGCACCATTGAACCTGCGGTAATCGCAATGGTGGTTTGCATCTTTCCTATCTTGCTGTTTACAAAAGCAATTAGCATCGCAGCTGCGGATAGAAAACATAAAGTATGATAGACCGACATAGAGCTCTCTATTTGTAACATTTTATGAATGGAATTCTCGGCTGATGCTGCTTAAATAGCAAACATTTTTTCGTGATTATTTTGCAAGTTAAAAAGGAGATAAAATAATCATTAATTCTACGTTTAGACGTCTAGACTCCTGAAGTTTGTGTGATAGGATGGAAAGATAACTAAAGGAATGAGGCTGTACTGTGGGAAGTAACGTAAGACAACAGATTGAAGCTCAATTGAAGCAACGTATTCTTTTGATTGATGGTGGTATGGGGACCATGATTCAGGGATACAAACTTGAAGAGCAAGACTATCGAGGAACGCGCTTTGCGGATTGGCATTGTGATCTAAAAGGTAACAACGACCTGTTGGTTCTAAGTCAGCCTCAACTTATCAAGGAAATTCACGCTGCATATTTAGAAGCGGGTGCAGATATTCTCGAAACCAACACGTTTAACGCAACAACCATTGCGATGGCTGACTACGAGATGGAAAGCCTAAGTGAAGAAATTAACTTTGCAGCTGCCAAGCTTGCACGTGAAGTTGCAGACGAATGGACCGAAAAAACACCCGATAAACCGCGTTATGTCGCAGGGGTTTTAGGGCCGACGAACCGCACTTGTTCTATCTCTCCTGATGTAAACGACCCTGGATATCGAAATGTTTCTTTCGACGAGTTAGTTGAGGCTTACTCTGAATCGACTCGAGCGCTGATTAAAGGTGGTTCTGATCTTATTCTTATCGAGACCATCTTCGATACTCTTAACGCTAAGGCTTGTTCATTTGCTGTTGAAAGTGTGTTTGAAGATATGGGTATTGAGTTACCTGTGATGATCTCGGGGACTATTACTGATGCTTCCGGTAGAACATTATCCGGTCAAACCACAGAAGCGTTTTACAACTCATTACGTCATGTTAAACCGATTTCGTTTGGTTTGAACTGTGCACTTGGCCCGGATGAACTGCGTCCTTATGTTGAAGAGCTCTCGCGTATATCAGAATCTTTTGTTTCCGCTCACCCAAATGCTGGGCTTCCGAATGCATTCGGCGAATACGATTTGTCGCCAGAAGATATGGCTAAGCATGTTAAAGAGTGGGCTCAAAGCGGCTTTTTAAACTTGATTGGTGGGTGTTGTGGTACAACTCCTGAGCACATTCGCCAAATGGCACTCGCGGTTGAAAATATCGCCCCTCGTCAATTACCTGAACTTCCCGTTGCTTGTCGCTTGTCTGGCTTAGAGCCGCTCGCCATTGATAAAGACTCTTTATTCATCAATGTCGGTGAGCGTACGAATGTAACTGGTTCTGCGCGTTTTAAGCGCTTGATTAAAGAAGAACTGTACGACGAAGCGCTCGATGTGGCTCGTCAACAAGTTGAAAATGGCGCTCAAATTATCGATATCAACATGGATGAAGGCATGTTGGATGCACAAGCTTGTATGGTTCGATTTTTAAACCTTTGTGCGTCAGAACCTGAAATATCCAAAGTACCAATCATGGTTGACTCTTCCAAGTGGGAGGTTATTGAAGCCGGTCTTAAGTGCATCCAAGGAAAAGGCATTGTTAACTCGATCTCTCTCAAAGAAGGCAAAGAGAAATTCGTTGAACAAGCTAAGTTGATCCGCCGTTACGGTGCGGCTGTGATTGTGATGGCGTTTGATGAGATTGGGCAAGCAGATACACGTGAGCGCAAAGTAGAAATTTGTACCAACGCTTACCGAATTCTTGTTGATGAAGTGGGATTTCCACCAGAAGACATCATTTTTGACCCAAACATTTTTGCCATTGCTACGGGGATCGAGGAGCATAATAACTACGCGGTGGATTTCATTGAAGCCGTTGGCGATATCAAACGTGATTTACCACATGCGATGATCTCGGGTGGTGTTTCTAACGTCTCATTCTCTTTCCGTGGCAATAACTATGTACGTGAAGCGATTCACGCGGTGTTCCTCTATCACTGTTTTAAAAATGGTATGGATATGGGGATTGTGAATGCGGGTCAGTTAGAAATCTACGATAACGTGCCTGAAAAATTGCGTGAGGCTGTGGAAGATGTCGTTCTTAACCGTCGCGATGATGCCACTGAGAGATTGTTAGATATCGCGGCGGAATATGCAGGCAAAGGGGTAGGTAAAGAGGAGGATGCCTCTGCACTTGAGTGGAGAACTTGGCCTGTTGAAAAGCGCTTAGAGCACGCGTTAGTGAAAGGAATAACTGAGTTCATCGTTGATGATACCGAAGAGGCTCGTGTCAACGCTTCAAAGCCATTAGAGGTGATTGAAGGCCCACTAATGGATGGGATGAACGTCGTCGGAGACTTGTTTGGTGAAGGTAAAATGTTCCTTCCTCAGGTCGTAAAATCTGCACGAGTGATGAAGCAAGCAGTCGCGCATCTGGAGCCCTACATCAATGCAGAAAAGCAGGTGGGACAAACAAACGGTAAGATTTTGCTAGCGACGGTCAAAGGTGATGTACATGATATCGGGAAAAATATCGTTGGCGTTGTATTGCAGTGCAATAACTACGAAATTATCGATCTTGGTGTCATGGTTCCTTGCGAAAAGATCTTAAAAGTAGCGCAAGAAGAAAACGTCGATATTATTGGTTTATCAGGGTTGATCACGCCTTCATTAGACGAAATGGTGCATGTTGCAAAAGAGATGGAGCGTCTCGACTTTAACTTACCTCTTCTCATCGGTGGCGCAACAACGTCAAAAGCCCATACAGCAGTTAAGATTGAGCAAAATTACAAGCATCCAGTGGTTTACGTGAACAACGCCTCACGTGCAGTGGGCGTATGTACTTCTCTTCTGTCAGATGAACGTCGCCCTGAATTTGTTGAAAAACTTCAAGCTGATTACGAACGAGTACGTGATCAACATAATCGAAAGAAACCGAGAACCAAACCAGTGACATTAGAAGCGGCTCGAGCGAATAAAGTTGCGATTGATTGGGAAGCTTATACTCCTCCAGTGCCTGTTAAGCCTGGCATTCATATCTTCGATGATTTTGATGTGGCTATATTACGTCAATACATCGATTGGACACCATTCTTTATGACTTGGTCACTTGTGGGTAAGTATCCAACAATTTTCCAACATGAAGAAGTTGGTGAAGAAGCAAAACGTTTATTCGAAGATGCCAACGAGTTACTTGATCGAGTTGAGCGAGAAGGCCTGTTAAAAGCGCGTGGAATGTGTGGCTTATTCCCTGCTGCGAGCGTGGGGGACGACATTGAAGTTTATGCTGATGAAACTCGTACCGACGTTGTGAAAGTATTACGTAACTTGCGACAACAGACCGAGAAACCAAAAGGATTCAACTATTGTTTATCCGACTACATCGCACCTAAAGAGTCGGGTAAACATGATTGGATAGGGGCATTTGCTGTCACTGGTGGTATTGGTGAACGAGAGCTTGCTGATGAATACAAAGCACAGGGAGATGATTACAACGCAATTATGATTCAAGCGGTGGCGGATCGCCTAGCCGAAGCGTTTGCTGAGTATTTGCATGAGCGTGTCCGTAAAGAAATTTGGGGTTATGCTGCGGATGAAGATTTATCTAACGATGATCTCATTCGTGAAAAATACCAAGGTATTCGCCCTGCACCAGGTTATCCAGCGTGCCCTGAGCATACTGAAAAAGGACCGCTTTGGGAGCTACTTAATGTGGAAGAGAATATTGGCATGACTCTAACCTCCAGCTATGCAATGTATCCGGGTGCGTCAGTATCTGGTTGGTACTTCTCTCATCCTGACTCACGTTACTTTGCGATCGCACAGATCCAAGAAGATCAGCTAGAGAGTTACGCCGATCGTAAGGGGTGGGATAGGATCGAGGCTGAAAAATGGTTAGGGCCAAACATTAATGGTTAAATTGATGTTTACCTCGTCCAAATATAACAACTAATGAAACAACAAAGGGCTGCAGATACGCAGCCCTTTGTTTTATTGAGTTGAACTTACTTCTCAAACAACTCCGTGTGGAGTTTTTGTATGGCTTGTTTCGATACCGATTCATGGAGCAAGAAGCATAAGTTGTGAGGGCTAGCGCCATAACAAATCATGCGTAGGTTAAAATCTTCTAGCGTGCCAAAAACCTGTTTCGCGTAGCCTTTACTCTCACTCATGTTGTTACCAATTAGGGCAACGAGGCATAGGTCACGTTCAACTTCTACCTTACATAACTCTTCTAACTCTTCTCGTACAGCTTGCGGCAGCTGCGGCGCGCCGCCGGATGTATCGGTTTGATCAAGTGTTAACGATACACTGATTTCAGATGTTGTGATCAAATCGACAGATATCTTATGCTTTGCAAGGATCTCAAAGACCTTTGCTAAGAAGCCGTATGCGTGGAACATATTGGCGCTGCGTAGCGTTACCATGGTTTGGTTACAACGCAAAGCTAGCGCACGGAATAACGGTGAGCTTTCGACTTGGTGGCGAATCCAAGTTCCCCCTTTTTCAGGCTCTTTCGATGACCCCACAAATACCGGAATGTCGTGGCGCAATGCAGGTACTAGCGTAGAAGGGTGAAGGATTTTAGCGCCAAAGTTAGCCATTTCTGAAGCTTCACTAAAGCTGATCTCAGGAATTGGTGAGGCTTTTGGCGCAATTCGCGGGTCTGTTGTGTAGATGCCCGGAACATCAGTCCAGATTTCTAACCCTGCCGCTTTGACGCTCTCAGCAATTAAGGCGGCGCTGTAATCGCTGCCTCCTCGACCTAGTGTTGTTGTATTACCGGCTTCGTCAGATCCTATGAAGCCTTGAGTAACAACAACGGATTGTTGGCAAAGTGGTACGAGTTTATCTTGCGCAAGCGTCGAAATTGCTTCAATGTTTGGCTCCGCGCGACCAAAGTTGTCATCAGTACGCAGCACATCGCGGATATCAAAGCGCACTGCTTGAATGCCTCGCTCACACATTAACTGAGTTAGAATGTGCGTCGACATGAGTTCACCACATGCGACTAAATGATCGGTTAACTTCGCACTAGCTTGGATAGATGCAGCCTCGGCCAGGCTGGTTACGGTATCTAATATGCCATACACCTCGGCAGCAGTTTTCGTGCTGTCTTCGAGCTGAGTTAAAATGGCGTCATGAATGTTGGCCAGATTTTGCAGTAGCTCAGTACGGTGCGTTTGATCCTGAACACCGTTGGCGAGTTCTACCAATAGGTTGGTGACGCCAGAGCAAGCGCTGCTCACGACTAGGCGAGTATTTGGATTATTTTCGATAATGGTGGCGCAACGACTCATTGCCTCAAAGTTGGCAACACTGGTTCCACCGAATTTAGCTACGTTAAATGCGCTCACTGCGTTCTCCCACGACTTCCTAAAAAATTGTACATCCAATGTTTAGTGAGAAAAGGAACAGAGCAAAAAGAGAGGTATTTAGAATGCTATTTGAAAAATTTACCCTCAGAAGCCCTTCATCAGACTGCGCTGATGACAGTTGATGGGATTCAGCCCAATTCAACCGACAAGTCAAATCCTGCAACTTTGACTTACCTCGGCACTACTCCCCCTCAATGATTGGTGTTGGAATTGCGGTTCCACAAATCATCTACCTGGGTAGCGCTCCTCTTCTACATAAAGCTCAAACATTGAACGGTTTTGAGGCCTTAATGTCAATCAATATTTCAACCTTTATGGTGTTTTTTATTAACGATTTTGTGACACTGGTTTGACCTCCATACTTACGGCTAATTGCTGATAGAGGAAAAATCTATTAGGGTGAAGAACCCTACACCTGAGCCATGTTATTGAATAGAACTTTTAGAATGCTCAGGATAAAAGATAATCAAGGAGCTGACATGTCGATCCAAAGCTTTATTCCACCTCACCGTATTTTAATGGGACCTGGTCCTTCTGATATTTATCCTCAAGTGTTACAAGCACTAAGCCGTCCGACTGTAGGTCACCTTGATCCTCTGTTTATCGGTATGATGGATGAGCTCAAGCAGCTATTGAAGTATGCCTTTCAAACTGACAATGAGTTCACTATTGCGGTTTCAGCGCCAGGTAGTGCAGGGATGGAAACCTGCTTTGTAAACTTGATCGAGAAAGGCGATAAAGTGATCGTCTGCCGTAATGGTGTATTTGGTGAACGCATGCGCGAAAATGTCGTCCGTGCTGGTGGTGAAGTTGTTATCGTCGATGATGAATGGGGGACGCCTGTTTCCATTGATAAAGTCGAGCAAGCATTCGAACAGCACCCAGATACAAAAATTCTTGCTTTTGTGCATGCGGAAACCTCAACTGGTGCAGTCAGTGATGCTCAAGCATTGGGTAAGCTGGCGAAACAGCATAATGCATTATCTATTGTTGATGCGGTGACGTCACTTGGTGGTGTGCCGTTAAAAGTGGATGAATGGCAACTGGATGCGGTTTACTCTGGCAGTCAAAAATGTTTGTCATGTGTACCTGGACTCTCACCAGTGACGTTTTCTCCTGCCGCGATTGAAAAGATTCAAGCAAGAACAACACCAGTACAGAGTTGGTTCCTCGATCAGAGTTTAGTTTTGGGGTATTGGAGTGGAAAAGGCAAGCGTAGTTACCATCATACGGCGCCAGTTAATAGCTTGTATGCGCTTCATGAAGCTTTATTGATACTGAAAAATGAAGGATTAGAAAACGCTTGGGCTCGTCACCAACTGATGCATGAAAAACTCAAAAATGGCTTACAAAAGTTAGGATTTGAATTTGTTGTGGACGAAGCCCATCGGTTGCCACAATTAAATGCGATTTACGTGCCTGAAGGAATTGATGAAGCAAAAGTTCGTGCTCACTTGCTAGAAACCTATAACCTAGAAATTGGTGCAGGCCTTGGGGCATTAGCTGGTAAAGCGTGGCGTATTGGCTTAATGGGTTACGGCGCTCGATCTGAAAACGTTGCGCTGTGCTTAAAAGCGTTAGAAGAGTCACTCACTGAATAAAATCATACAGCAATGTGACCCGTCCTGATATGGGTTGACACTTTTTAACTAAAACGCTCGATGTACTTCATCGGGCGTTTTGTATTTTAA
>NZ_JAWOQO010000038.1:0-6398 GCF_033337345.1 Vibrio sp. YT-18
TGTTTTACCGTGGTCAACGTGGCCGATAGTACCAACGTTAACGTGCGGTTTCGTACGTTCAAATTTTTCTTTAGACATGAGTGGTCCCTCTAGGTACGGATTTAGGTGGCCCAAATTGACCACGCAACCAAAAAAAGATAATTGGTAAATCTAATATCAAAAGGAAATAAACTTGAGAGCTGGTGCTGATAGGCAGACTCGAACTGCCGACCTCATCCTTACCAAGGATGCGCTCTACCACCTGAGCTATATCAGCACTCAAATTAGAGTGGAGCGGGCAGCGGGAATCGAACCCGCATCATCAGCTTGGAAGGCTGAGGTAATAGCCATTATACGATGCCCGCAACACGTAACTCTGAGAGCTATTTCCTAAAGAATATGGTGGAGGGGGACGGATTCGAACCATCGAAGGCAGTGCCGGCAGATTTACAGTCTGCTCCCTTTGGCCACTCGGGAACCCCTCCAAATTTTCAAGCCATTCAGACTACTAAAGGAAAGAATGGTGCCGACTACCGGAATCGAACTGGTGACCTACTGATTACAAGTCAGTTGCTCTACCTACTGAGCTAAGTCGGCATAAGTGGTGCGCATTCTATTGAATGATTTTCTAGGTTGCAATAGTAATTTGAAAAAAAATCATAAATTTCGATTTTTTAGATTCGTTTGCTGCAAATTCGTACAAACTTAGCTTTTTTAAAGTAAACTTCGACCTTTGTCGTTTGCTTTGAAGTTCGCTTGATGTATGTTCTTGCTTCTATTAAACCAAGGATAAACGAGACCCATGAGTCCATTTTTGTCATTTGACCGTGCAAATTGGGCCGAGTTAAGAAACTCTGTACCGATGACACTTTCTGAAGACGACTTGACTGCGCTTCAGGGCATTAATGAAAACCTAACCATGGAGGAAGCGGTAGAGATCTACCTTCCTTTGTCTCGTCTTTTGAATCTGTATGTCCAGGCTCGTCAAAGCCGCAATTCCGTATTACAACAATTCTTAAATACAGAGGAACATGCTCCCCCTTTCGTAATTGGTATCGCTGGCAGTGTTGCTGTAGGCAAAAGTACGACTGCTCGTATTCTAACGGCATTGCTTTCTCGTTGGGAGAATCATCCCAAAGTGTCCTTGGTTACAACAGATGGCTTCCTATATCCGAAAAAAGTACTAGAAGAACGCGGTATCATGCATCGTAAAGGCTTCCCAGAATCCTATGATATCAAGCGCTTAGTCGAGTTCATGTCTGACGTAAAGGCAGGAAAGCCCGATCTTGAAGTACCCATCTACTCTCACATCACGTATGACATTACTGATGAACTAAGAAAAGTGGATAGACCGGATGTTCTTATTATTGAAGGTTTAAACGTTCTGCAAAGTGGAATGGACTATCCACATGACCCGCATCGTGTCTTCGTCTCTGACTTTTTAGATTTTTCAATTTATGTCGATGCAGAAACAGAGACCATTGAACATTGGTATGTAGAACGCTTTTTAAATTTTCGCCAAGGGGCCTTTACGAAACCAGGCTCTTATTTTAGCCACTACACACAACTCTCTGTCGATGACGCAAAGAAAAAAGCGAAGCAAATTTGGCATGATATTAATGGGCTCAATTTAGAATTGAATATTCTTCCAACTCGTGAGAGAGCCCACTTGATTCTACACAAAGGCGTTAACCACTTAGTTGATAAAGTCTCGTTGCGAAAGTAATCGAAGATTAGTCACTTTTACGCAACGAGATTTCACCACCAATATAAGTCTCTAGTCCTTGGGAGGTTTCGATTAATATTCCACCTTGATGATCGATGCCTCGAACGACGCCATATACCTCTCTAGGACCAATAAGCAGTTTGACCTGACGATTAAGGAAATTGTCTAACCGATTCCAACGTTCGATAAAGCCAGTAAGTCCTTTCATTTCATATTCGACAAGTGCGGAATTCCAATGCTTGATAAGTGTCATTGCTAGAACATTTCTATCGATCTTGAGACTCTGATTTACTTGGTTCAACGTGGTCCATGGCTGGTCAATCTCAGGCTGGTCGTCAGGCATTCCAATATTCAGGCCCATCCCAATCACTAGATGAGCAGCCCCACCGGCCTGACCCGACATTTCAACCAAGATTCCGGCCAGTTTTTTATCTTGATAATACAAGTCATTCGGCCACTTGAGTTTAACACCTTGCATGCCTACTTCTTCCAAAGCTTCCACTGCGGCAATCCCAATCACCAAGCTCAAGCCCATTGCCGCAGCCATTCCTGCATCCAGTCGCCAATACATAGAGAGATATAAGTTAGAGCCAAACGGTGAGACCCATTGTCTACCGCGGCGACCACGCCCTTGTGCTTGATATTCAGCAATACAAACACGGCCCTTTTCCGAATCCGCGACTCTGTCGAGCAAATATTGATTCGTTGAGTCAATCACAGGGACGAGTTCAACAAGTGACTCCGAGCTAGTGGTAAGGAGAGTCTCGTCTAACAACTGCAATGGTGAGGCTAATTGGTAACCGCGCCCTTGCACTCGATAAATATCAATACCCCATTCACTAAGACCTTTAATGTGCTTAGCGATTGCCGCTCTGGAAACATTAAGATCGTCGCCCAACGCTTCTCCTGAATGAAACTCTCCATCACTTAATAACCTTAAAATATGAAGTTTCGTAGAGTGATCTTTTCTCATCTAGATGCCTCGATCTGAGTCAAATTCGTCTCCCCGGTACGATTGAGAAAGCGTACTTCATGCTCAAGTATGATTTGGTATTTATCCCATACCGTCTGCTTCACTAAATAAGCAAGCGCGACAATGTCATCAGCACTACAATTATCCATGTTGGTCAAAACCAAAGCTTGCATAGGGTTGACCTGCGCACCGTGTACAGACTTCCCTTTTAATCCACACTGATCGATAAGCCAACCAGCAGCAATTTTCATTCCTCCAGAAGCTGGGTAGGCCACTACGTTAGGGTATTTTTTTGTGAGTCGATCATAGTGATCTTGCGTGATCACTGGGTTTTTAAAGAAACTACCTGCGTTACCTATCTTGGTTGGATCTGGCAGTTTTGCCTTTCGCACTTGGCATACTCGTTCGAAGATAGAAGCAGGGCTGAGTTGTTCTTCTGGGATACTTTGTAAAGGACCGTACTGGTTAATCGGCTGCCATTGCTTCGCCAACTTAAGCCCTAATGCGGTGATAAAGCACTTTCCGTGCAACGCATGTTTAAATATGGAATCCCTATAGGCAAACTCACAGTCTTGGGCGTGCATTCTTTTGTTTTCAAACGTAGTTAGATCAAGAACATCTACATAATCACAGATGTCTTTTAGCTCTAGGCCATACGCACCAATGTTCTGAATAGGAGCCGAGCCAGCACAACCTGGAATCAAAGCTAAGTTCTCGATCCCACCGATCCCCTGATTCACACACCAGGAAACCAATTCAGGCCAATCTTCACCACCGGCAATATGTAATAGGTAGTGCTCATCCGTTTCCGTGACTTCTTTACCCATGATTCGATTAACAATCACTAATCCCTCAAAATGTTCTGTAAAAAGAACATTACTTCCTTTACCTAAAAAAAGTTTCGGTAAATGGGTGAATCTTGGGTTTTGAAATAGCTCAATAACATCTTCAAGCGACTCAACGATAGCTAAATAGGAACACGATTGTTCAATTCCAAAAGTATGGTAAGCCTTTAGGCTCGCATTTGTTTTAATTTGCATAGTAGGTTTGCAACACCAGATAAGATTCTCTTAAACTGTCGACATTCTACATTAGTTATCTTTTAACCGCAGTGACAATACCAGACTCATTAATCATAGAAGTGTTAAATCCCATCAAGCTCCCCCTCATTAAGAAACTATACAAAGCGTATTACCCTGCGGGTCGAGCCAAAAAAGATGAATTGATCATTACAGCAAGCCATAAAGGTGAAATCATTGCGTTACTACGTTTAAAAAGTGTAGATAAAGTTCGTCTATTGACAGGAATGTTGGTCATTCCGAAAGTTAGGGGAACAGGGATTGGAAAAGAACTACTAACTCATTGTAAAAAAAATGTTTTCACTGATGGCGATTATTGCTTCGCGTTTACACATCTCGAATCCTATTATTCCAAGCATGGATTCACAACAATTGATTGCTCTGAGCTACCACACCCGCTAAAAATGGCATTTCAACGTTATGTAGATAGCGGTAAAGATCTCATTCCAATGCAATTCATCTCTTCAACGACATCAAAACGCGTGCTTTTGTAGCCAGGTAAATCATATCTTTGATAAAATGGCAGGTTCGCAATATTGCACTAAACTAAGGTACTCATACCGATATGATAGTAAGTAGGAATCCATTCGAACAGTTGCCAAGTCTCGCTGTCAATCCGGAAGACTTTGATGTTCTGTATTCAGCAGAATCATTCAGAACCCGTCTTTTAGATGCTATCAGCAAAGCAACGTCGCGAATTTACCTAGTCGCTCTATATCTGGAAGATGATGAAGCTGGACGTGAAATTCTCACTGCGCTTTATGAAGCGAAACAGCGCAATCCTGGGTTGGACATCAATATCTGTGTCGACTGGCATCGAGCGCAGCGTGGCCTGATTGGTGCGGAGACATCTGAGGGTAATTCAGCGCTTTACAAAGCATATGCCAGCAAATACCAACACCCAATCCCTGTCTATGGCATACCAGTGCGTGGCAGAGAAGTTTTTGGGGTACTGCATTTAAAAGGCTTCATTGTCGATGATACTGTTATCTACAGTGGGGCGAGCTTAAATAACGTTTATCTCCATTATCATGAACGTTATCGATTTGATCGTTACCATATGATTCGACATGAATCTTTAGCGAATTCAATGGTGCAATTCATTCAGGAAGAAATGATTGCTCACCCTGCCGTTAATGATCTTGCAGGAAAAGATAAGCCAGAAACCAAAGAAATAAAGTCGGCGATTCGCCAACTGAGGGCTTCTCTTGCTCAAGCCAACTATAAGTTTGAAGACCAAGCTGCAACAGAAGAAAGTGTAAAAGTCACTCCGTTAGTTGGGCTAGGCAAACGCCGTAATCTGCTCAATCAACAGATTGTAAAGTTATTGGCAGCAGCCCAAGACGAAATTTTCATTTGTACGCCTTACTTTAACTTCCCTAAAGCACTTCATCGTGAAGTGAAACGAGCCATGAAGCGTGGTGTGAAAGTAACTATTGTTGTGGGTGATAAAACCGCCAACGACTTTTACATTGCACCTGAGGAAGACTTTAAAACCATTGGCGGACTTCCATATCTTTACGAAGTGAATTTGCGTCGCTTTGCGAAAGCCAATGAAGCGAATATCGCCGCACGTAAATTGTCAATTCACCTATGGAAGCATGACAATAACAGCTTCCACCTTAAGGGTATTTGGGTTGATAAACGCTATATGCTACTTACTGGGAATAACCTAAATCCACGTGCTTGGTCACTCGACCTAGAAAATGGGCTACTCATACAAGACAATTATGCGAAGCTCACTGGGAAGTTTGAAGACGAAGTTTCGCGTATTCTTGAGCATACTCACCTTATCTGTACTTATAAGCAATTAGAGAAAGTAGAAGACTATCCTATAGGGGTACAGCGACTGGTCAGAAAAATCACCCGCCTAAAGGCAGATGGTGTTTTAAAACGTATTCTTTAGACATCATTTCTCGCTCTAAAGTACGTCGAGATTTTTATACTAAGCCAACCGCTTTAGCAGTTGGCTTTTTCATATAATCCATTTGGAATACTTAACTATTTTCTAGTACCGCTAGTGAGCACATAACCACTTAGATCTAGAGCGATTCTCTTAATGGATTTGAGCTTTGACGTTTGTGAGTATTCCGCATAGCTTACAGCCTCGAGCTAAGCTACCCCTCTCTGTTTTGGCGCTTCTTACCCCTTGGCGATATATTTTTTCTGAGACTCATCAAATGTTCAGCGTCGAAAATCATCACCTCGCTAATGAAGAGCTCCTTCAATCTTTCACCTTCCAATTCTTTTCAAGTCGTTTGATTTTTGAGCCAGGAGAGATTGGGGTATATATGACGCTTTTCTGGATTATGCGCACAGCTCGTTTTTTCTTTCTCATCAAGATTCAAGCCGTTGAACGCCTTTGAATACCATAGATTACTTAGGCTTGTTCGTAGGTCATATTGTCTTTCCACAGCATCACCGGCCTATAATTAATTAAAGCCTAGTGTGTAATCACGCAGAGTTCGCTTAGTAGGGATTATGGGGAGTAGTCTAGTTAGGTGTAAACACACTTCAGGGAAACGCCGCAGTAGAAACGAAAAAAGCCCCAGTCTTTCGACCGAGGCTTAATATAAGTGGCGGAGTGGACGGGACTCGAACCCGCGACCCCCGGCGTGACAGGCCGGTATTCTAACCAACT
>NZ_JAWOQO010000039.1:0-6245 GCF_033337345.1 Vibrio sp. YT-18
TACGACAATTTAGACTTTGAGCTTTTACCACTAGAGCTTGCGATATAGTTGCGTTTTTCCTCTTGCAAACTAACGCCGCGTTAAGGGGTGAACAACGCAAGCCCCCAAACCTAAATTATTGTGCCATAAACACAAAAGCTAAACTTTGAACCAAAACTGCCATGCGTTGAGAATCCCTCTTGAACGCTTTGTTATGTGCGTGCCTGCTCTTGCACGACCCTCACCCACTTGGAACGCCACTCCTGCACTTCCATTGGGTCTGGCCAGAACTCTTTCTGTTTACGGATAAGACCATTTTCTACCGTATGGAAAGTAATAGCACGCGCCTTTTGAACGCTATCAGTTACAGAAACATCAGTGACTACTGTTTCCCCATCGCAGACGATTGAATAAACGACGAACTCCCAAGTACCATTTGCTGGATAGTAGGAGTTAATTGCTATGAAATTGTCTCGTCCAACAATAAGCTCACCAGATTGAGGCCAAAACCCTTCAAAATCTGGGCTAAGCCACTCACTTGCTTTCGCGAAATCATTAGTTTTCATTGCGTCCCAAAAAGCTAAGACGACTTCCTTTGAATTCATTATTTCCCTCCAAGCACATAACGCCGCGTTAAGTAGTAAGCAACGCTAACCACCCAACCTAAACTATTGTGCCGTAAACACTTAAGCTGAATCAAACCGAAAATGCCACGCGTTGCGAATCTGCCTTAAACGCTTTGTTATACCGCTACTTACAGGCTACCCAATACCTAGCCACTGGCTCTGGAAAAACTTTACCCATAACCACTTTTTCAAACTTGCCACCATTAAATTCTATAACCTTACACGATGCAATATTGTCTTCATCTGCTGTAATAAGTGCCTCAGAAATACCCAACATTTTGGCTTTCGGTAACGCTAACTTGAGCATCAATTTACCATGACCAATTCCGCGGTGCGAAGGAGCAATATCATAGCCAATATGGCCTGCTTCTAAAGCTAGAAACTCGTTGTTGATATTATGACGAATACGAATAGCGCCCAAAATATTTCGATTGCCGTCGACAAACCAAAAGTGATTACATGGCACATAGCCATCAGGTAAATTTAAACCCTGAGCTTCATCTTGAAGCTGCTGGACATATCGCGTGAAATCTGAGACTCCGTTACGATAATATTCCGCATTGTCTACATCATTTTTAGCAAAATCTTGATAAAACACCGAAAACTCGGATTCAAATTCTAACGAGGGTGGAACTAATTCCATGTTTGATTTTTCTCCTTGCGGTATAACGCCGCATTAAGGTGTGAGCAACGCTACCACCAAACCTAACCATACCACCGTAAACACTATACCAACGATGGAATGAAAAATGCCAAGCGTTGGGAATCACTCTTAAATGCTTTGTTATGTGCGTACTATTTTGAGTTTCGAGGAAGCGAGATTGGAACTTTGAAAGCAATTCGCGAAGTAATGCTATCCTTGGTATCACCACCTTTACTTAATCCCAAACCTAGAACAGAGATTTTAGCTGAACCACTACCATTGTCTTCTGTTGCAACAGCAACATCGAACTCAACGGTTTGCATCAAAGTACTATTTTGAGCTTTAAGATGATTAGAAGACTCTCCACCTGCCATCGGCTTTTCATTAATAGATGCACCGAACTCTATGACTTCTTGCTGAGCTTGATGTACACCTTTACATATCATTATCAATGACTTGGCTACAAACTGATCCAATTCCATTTCTACACCCTACTTATTAACTATCATTAGAGCACATAACGCCTTGTTAAGGTGTGAGCAACGCAATACTGAAGCCACCGCATACCACCTTAAACACATAAACCAACGCAAAGTGAAAATGCCACGCGTTGCGAATCACTCTTGAACAATTTGTTAGAAGTTTGCTCACCTAGTGCTCCGACTTTCCCTTTTCGCGTCATGTGGGAAACAGTTTGTATACGCACGAGCGACATGACTTTTGCCATTATCATCTACGACGACACAAACTAGATTGCACGGATTTCCCAATGCACTCCGCCAATTATGATGACGATCCTCATAATCTACTTCAAATTCAACGTAAACGTATGCTGAGCTAACCCATTCAAACGGAATTGAACGTTTTACAAGCAACCTTTTAAACATCTTTGAATAGCGTTCAGTCATGAGATCAAAGTTCGGGTAATATGGAGCAATCTGTTGGGAACAAAGGTCTATTGAAACACACTTACTTTGAAGGTGGTCTACGAAAAGGTAAAGCTTACCGATACCCCAATAACCATCGATATCATTGTTTCTACTCCGAAACGAGCCAATAATGCCGCTTGCAATACTACCTAGTTCTCTCCTGCGTCCCATATTTATTCCTAAAACTTCTAACGCCCTGCTAAGGGGTGAGCAACGCAATACCGAAGCCGCCGCAAACCACCTTAATCACTAAATTCAACGCACAGTAAAAATGCCACGCGTTGCGAATCCCTCTTGAGCAGTTTGTTAGTTTGCAAACCCAAAGAGTTGATTTTACGTTATTTTAAACTTTGCAAACAACAAGCATTATGTGCTTTGATGCATTTAAGTCAGGCGTAGTCTCAAAGCAGCTAGTCAATGAAACCACTTGGAACAAACAACGCAGCAGAAAACGAACTCACAACACCAAAAAGCGCTTTTGGAAAACCAATCTCACAATGCGGACTTTCAACAAAGTCACTGAAACCACGTGGAACTTGCCACACCAAAGAATGCGTCATTTCAGCGAGTAGATCGGCTTTTATGCCAACAAACTCAACGAGCAGAGTTTCAGCGAAAAAGTTCAACTCAGTTAACCCAAAAGTCGCTGCATCAAAGATCAAATCAACCGTTGAAACGATACCAATTTGGGATTTTCACTACGCAAGTTAACACTGAAATTGAATGCCGATAAGACAATTTCGACTTTAAGCTTTTACCACTAGATCTTTCGATATAGGCGCGTTTTTCCTCTTGCAAACTAACGCCTTGTTAAGGTGTGAGCAACGCAATACCGAAGCCGCCGCATACTACCTTAATCACCAAAACCAACGCATAGTAAAAATGCCACGCGTTGCGAATCACTCTTAAACAGTTTGTTAGCTTTATTGGTTGATTGATTGTTCTGCTATTAAGTGCCATGAATGTACGTCAGGCTTACATTGCAACAATTTTAAATCTTTGCGTCCCCATGAGAGAAGGATCTCTTTAAGTTCATCACCGGAGAAATCATTCTTTTTAGTTACATTCTTATATACATGCCGACCTAAATATATTTCCTTAATAGCATTTTCTGGTATATCCAAACAATACAATGGACGCCCTGCTACTGAGATTTTATTCCAAGCGTTACTGCGCCCCTTACCGAAATGGTAGCTAAACGGTAGAGCTGATATGTCCTTAACAACTCGAACTTCCTCTTCGTAGCTCCACTCAATAGATTTATACAAAAATGCCCTTTTGACTAGATTAAACGAGTCAGAGTTAAATTTGATGCCATTTCCTATACTCATCAGTTCTTCACTACTTAAAGTAGGTAAATTTTTATGTGGCTTGGTTGCCGAATAGACAATTTCTCCATACTGACAAGGTATGACGCACGCATCTTCATCTGTAAATCCAGCTAATTTAGCATCAAAACCAATTACCACACCTTGATGTTCATCTCCATAGTGAGCCCACATCAATGGATTCAATGGTTGCCTAGTAAGTGAAAGCACACCATAGTTTCTTGAAAAACGATTTTTACACGCATTCGTAGCCATGCTTGCAGTTACGAATGAATCACTACCATCCTCGAATCCAAAAGCGGTGCATTCAAATGGGTCGTTCAGGTCTTCAAGACAAGAGAAGCCAAGTGATGAATTTTCAATAACAGAAATAGCCGCTTTAAACGACATATATTTATACAGAATCAACGTTTATCCTCAAAAAGCTAACGCCGCATTAAGGTGTGAGCAACGCTACCACCGAACCTAAACCATTACACCGTAAACACAAAACCCAACCTTGAACTGGAAATGCCAAGCGTTGGGAATCACTCTTAAATGCTTTGTTAGCTTTTGTACACTGCGATGTCAGCATTTTCTAGTTGATATCTTTGTAACAACACCATTGCCTTTTCAGAAACTAAGAGTAGCCCATCATTTGTTACGCTAAAATCGTCTTTACCGATGGTTCCGGATACTTGGAGCCACGAAAAACGAGGTAAAGTACACTCTGGATACAGTTCTTCAAATACGTCAGAAGTAGATATTTCAGCCACTTCCAGATTATATCCTGACAACTGCGATGAACTTAAGGCCGTGGCTAAACGTTCAGTGACTAAAAAGCATGGAAATGAAGTCAATAAATCATCACCTAACCACCCATCAAACTGAAAATGTAGCTTTTCTATTATCGGTGGATGCAAATCGAAATTTGCCAAAGTATTTTCACCCAAACTCCCAGGAACTTCTGGCTCGATCAAATATTGACTCACTTTACTCTCCCAAAGAAAGCTAACGCCCTGTTAAGGTGTGAGCAACGCAATATCGATGCCGCCGCATAACACCCTAAACATAAAACGCAACGCACAGCAAGAATGCCAAGCGTTGCGAATCACTCTTAAACAGATTGTTAGGTGTTCTTTTTACCCACTGACGGGAAGAATATGTCATCTAACGCAGATTCAGCAGCTTCGATAATGTCATCTGTTGGTTCAGGATCTAAAGATGACTCGACATCATTGATCTCATCCATCCAATAAATGTACTCTTCATCGCTAAACTCACCAGCTTTCTTTTTCTGCTGAGTTTCAATAAGCTCGATCATTGCCATTGTAAGTTGCTTTACTACTTCTGTTGGCTCACTACTATAACCATCTTCAAAAATATCTTTTTGATAGTCATCGTAAAACGCAGCTTGTTTTAAGTAACGACTCAAATAGTAAAATGCATCTCTTGCATCAGACAGTTCATGGTTTTCTACGAGAATTCTAAGTGTCGTCATTTTAATCGATCCTAATAATGTCAAAAGCTGATTGGGGTAAATCTGATAAAATATACTCATGAGAAAGAGGGTTTGCTCGATCTTTAACATCAACCTTTTGGTAATAAGGTACTGCTTCTAATCGAGATATTACACATAACAGAGGCTTGAATAGTTGGTCTTTCGCATTTTTTGTAATGTAAACTATTTCGTCATGCTGATCTTGGGTGATCTTTCCCATTTTAAGCATTATTGATGCGCCTTTGCGAATGCCTCTTCTATTCAAATCTATTTTAGTATTATGATGATCAGCTCCATCAACTTCTTTTTTCAAAGTACTATATATTTCGATGGGCGAAGAACTCGGCGGAACAGTAAAGTGAGGGGATTCAAAGTCTGAGCCAAAGTACGGAGTACACCACATATAGTGTAAATCTTTATAGTATTTTTTGTTGATATTGTAAGCCAACGTCGTCATTGCTGAATACAATATTGGATGAGTTATGTCATTCAACGACATTCTTAACCTCTTTTTTATTATTGATGAATATTAAGGCACTAGGACACCTAACGCCGCGTTAAGGGGTGAACAACGCCACCACCCAACTTAAACCATTGTGCCATAACCACAAAAGCTAAACTTTGAGCCAAAACTGCCAAGCGTTGAGAATCCCTCTTGAACGCTTTGTTATGTGCGTGCTAAACGGTAGCGCCTTACAGTGCCCTCATTTTCACTTGTGTAGTTGCCGAGATACTCACCGCCACAGTTTTCGATAACCTTTTGGGATGCAGGATTGTCAATTGAACAAGTAACAATAATTGCGTCAGTGACAACGTGCTCTTGCACCCAAGCGAGGAGAAATGAGGCTACACCTTTACCACGAGCTGACGGTCTAGTTTCGTAGCCAACATGCCCAATGACATTTTCTACGTTGGTATTAGTACCTTTGCGAACTCGGATTGCACCTAAAATTTCAGAGTTCGATACACAATAGTAAGTTGTGCTGGGCAAGTATCCGTTTGGTAACTCGGAAGTTGCCTTAGAACGTTCGATCAAACCTGACAAATAGCGTTCGGATTTTTCTCTACACCCGAATATTTAGGGATACCTGAATCTAGGCATTCTTTCGCGTAACTGGCTAATATTGGAGCCAAATCAAGGCTGGCCTCTACCACTTCCATGTCAATTTTCCTTATAAGCACATAACGCCCTGTTAAGGGGTGAGCGACGCAATACCGATGCCCCCGCATACCACCTTAACCACTAAAACCAACGCATAG
>NZ_JAWOQO010000003.1:0-437524 GCF_033337345.1 Vibrio sp. YT-18
GCTCGACTTGCATGTGTTAGGCCTGCCGCCAGCGTTCAATCTGAGCCATGATCAAACTCTTCAATTTAAGATTTTGTCGGCTCAATGAATACTGAACATTACATAAAGTAATGTTTGAATTGACTGTGCTGAATCCTAAGATTCAATGGTCACTTCGTATCATTGAAACCTAATTTGATACCTAGGTATCTAATTGGATCATCATCAACGAGTGCCCACACAGATTGATAGGTCTATATTGTTAAAGAGCTTGCTTCGTAAGCTTTGCTACCGAAGCGGAGGCGTATTATAAGGAATTAATTTTCAGTGTCAAACACTTTTTCAAATTAATTTTTAGAAGCTTTTCTTTCGCCTCATTGCCAACTGCTTTTGCGTTTCCGCTTTGCCCTGACAACGGAGGCGCATTATAGGGAGATGATTTTTCTTGGCAACCCTTTTTTAGAAAAAAACTTTAAAAAAAACGTCGAGTGATGAAATCTCACTCAAACGCTTATTTTTAACACTTAGTTGTTAACTTAACGTAGCAAATAGGCAATCAATATGTGTCAATCCAAGACTCTTCAAAGCTTGTGATATCAAGTTCCAGTGACTTCGCCGCTTCGATTTGCTCAATTGCCTCTAATTCTTTATTTACACTGCTCATCGTTAATGTGTTGTTGTCTAACTCAAACACCTGACTTTGAGTCGTATAGTAGAACTTAAGTATCGTCAGCGCTTTTACATCGTGCTCAGCAGAAGCGGCTTTAATGCTTTTCAGTTTGCGAAAGATCTTGTTCTGCAACTGCTTGAGTTTCCAGACATACAACACTTCTTCCATATAAGGGCGTGTTTTGAATTGGTTCAGCAAAGACAGTGAAGTAGCTAAGGCAAGCACAACACCAATTAAGTTCCAATGAAAGTTCCCCGTCGACTGTTCAGGTACTACATCTGTATTACCGAACAAAACAATCAACAAGGTACTAAAGGCAAGAGAGGAGATGGCGAGCAACGCAACAAAACCGCCAATCACAAGGTTTACTTTCTTTTTATAAATGTCTTTATTTATCTGTTTGATTTCCATATACCGCTCCTAACAGGTTACCTCTATTTTAACCAGCGCACTCCGCACGACAATCGAAGCTTTGTAAGTAAGTTCACATTTGCTATTAAACTCGCATCCCTTCCCTGCTTGGGTATATACTTCCGCGCATTCACTCTTCCTATATAGAGGCTAAATTCATGCGCTCTTTTGTTTTACGAGCTCGCGCGGCGCCAACCACCAGCAAAGCACTGTTAGAAGGTGTTGGTAATGAAGCGCATACAGAGATTCTTGCTCATACCATGATGAACACTATGTTCGTTGCTCAATCACACCGTGAAGATGTGGTTGTTCACTTGGTTTTGGAAAGCACAAAAGACTTCTCACGCACCATTACTATTCGCTCCAACGACATCACCAACATTGGCGGCTTCCATGAGTCAACCTTGATTGCAGCAGTGGCTCGCGCTTTGGATGCTTCGGTTGGTATGGGTAAAGAGCAACTTCGTGAAGTCGAACCTGGTATTACCGTTCGTACAGTGAGCTTTGAACGCCTAGTACAAGAGCTGGCAGAAGATCACCAACTATATATGTTGGATAAGAAAGGCGAATTTGTTCGTGATGCAGAAATTGGTGAAAATCCATGTTTCTTGCTAACTGACCATATACCGATGCCGAAAAAGTCTTTTAACAGCTTAAAGCGCCTTGGCACAGAGAAGATCAGCTTAGGTCCTAAGATGCTTTTCGCTTCTCAGTGTGTGGTATTGATCCACAATGAGTTGGACATACGCGAATTCTAGTTATTCGCGCACACGTTGCTAGGTAATGAAAGAGGACTCCATTGAGTCCTCTTTTTTGTTTCTATAGGGATGCTAAGTTTACTTACCACCAATGCTCAAACGAGCAAAACGAACGTCTGGCGAGAAGAAAGTTCGGCTATCGTTAATTAACTGAGTATCACCCACTGCCTCAACTTCTTGCAGCATCTTGTAGAAGTTACCCGCTACCGTGATCCCACGAACTGGTTGAACGCGCTCTCCATCACAGCACAAGAAGCCACTCGCACCAAATGAGAAATCACCACTCACTGCATCCGCACCAGAATGGACACCTTGAAGCTCGACTAACTCTAGGTACTCACCCGCTTTTACTTCTGACGCACTGCTGTTGCCTGTCGCAATCACTTTGTGATTCGCTGATACGTCTAGGCTCGATTTTGCACCGCGAGCGGCACTTGCTGTCGAGACTGCGCCCAAGTAACTTGCGGTCTGGCTGTTGTGTAGCAAGGTTTTCAACTCACCATTAGCAATCATGACATTATCTTGAGTAGCGAAGCCTTCACTATCAAAACTCGCGATTGCCATACCATTTGGCATGTAAGCCGTATCAGTAAAGGTAATTAAATCACTCGCAACACGTTGACCAAGCTTGTCACCCAGTGGCGTAATGCCTTTCATCGCGCTTACGCCAGAGAAAGCACTGCCGAAAGCACCGAATAAACTTGCTAGCGCATTGATGTGGAAGATAGCAGGGTAGTTACCCGTCGCAACCGGTGCGCCTTCAAGAAGATCGCGAGCAAGGTTGTAGCCACCCTCGATACAGTAAGCTGGATTCAACTCATCAAAACGGCGACCCAGTGACATTCTACCCGCCATTGACTGTTTGCCGTCTTTTTCAAACAAGGTATACGCGTAACAAGTGAACGAGCGCTCGAAGTGTTGACACAATGTGCCTTGAGTATTGGCAATGATCAGTTGTGTTTCGCCATCGCTGTAACCATTGTAAGGTGCGCTAGAGGCGTGAGGCAGAGCCACTACGCCTTGCTCAAGAGCGAGAGACAGTTCGATTTTTTCGTCAACAGAAGTTGTATCTTCTTGCGCAATCTCAGCAACATCAGTCGCGATTTGACTGTTCACGCAACTAATCGTCTGATGTTCATCTTGCTTGGAAAAGCGAGCGCTTTGCAGTGCGTTGGTCAGCATCAAATCCAAGCTTGGTTGCTCTAACGACTCAGAATAGCTTGTTGCAACACGCGCATCTTTCACAACACGAACACCCAGAACTTGGCTTGAGCTTACTTTGTACTCATCCAGCTTTCCTTGGTTCGCTTTCAAAGAAAAGCTACTGTTACGGTTTACAATGACGTCCGCTTCTGCACCTTGGCGTTTTGCTTCTGATAGGACGTAATCAACCGCATTAAGAAGTTGTTGTTCTTGGCTCATTAGTTACCGCCTCCTACCAGAATGTTATCTACTTTCAGCGTTGGCTGACCGACAGTTGTTGGTACTGAACCACTCACGGAACCACACATGCCCGGCGCAAGCGCCATGTCTTTGCCGACCATGCTGATTTCTTTCAACACTTTTGGACCCGTGCTGATCAGCGTTGCTGTTTTCAGAGGCTTGGTGATTTTGCCATTTTCAATGAGGTAGGCTTCACGAACAGCAAAGTTAAACTCCCCCGTACCCGGTTGAACCGAGCCGCCGCCCATCTTCTTCGCATAGATACCACGTTCAATGCCTGCAAGCATGTCATTAAGTGAATGCTCGCCCTCTTCGATAAAGGTGTTACGCATGCGCGAGGTTGGTGCGAACTTGTAGTTTTGACGACGACCAGAACCCGTAGGCTCATAACCTGTCTTCATGCCACCCATTTTATCGACCATGAAGCTGGTTAGCTTACCGTCTTTGATCAGTTGAGTGCGCTGAGTCTTCATACCTTCATCATCAATGTGAATCGAGCCCCATTCGTTGGTCATGGTGCCATCATCGACTGCATTCACTGCGGTGTGAGCAACCATTTCGCCCATCTTGTCGTGGAAGACTGATGCTTTCTTCGCAACTGAAGTGGTTTCTAGCAAGTGACCACATGCTTCATGGAAGATAACGCCGCCAAAGCCGTTACCAATCACCACCGGCATTTCACCCGATGGACAAGCATCCGCGCCAAGTTTTACTAACGCTTGCTGCGCGATAGTTTGACCTAGCTCTTTGGCATCAAGCTGTTCACTGAATTCCCAACCAGCAAGAGCGCCAGGACCTTCCATACCAGAAGACTGCTCATTACCTTTTTGCGCGACAGTGTTACCAGCAACACGAATGTAGTGGCGAGTATCGTCAACGTGTAGACCTTCTGAGTTGAAGATAGACACTTGTTGCTCGCGCTGAAGAACGCTGCCAATAAACTGGCTGATATGTTCACTCTCAGCACGTGCGGCTTGGTCAACTTTCAATAGAAACGCGATTTTTGAATCTAGGTTAGCATCCTTACCTAGCGGCATGCGGCAACCATGTTGGATTGGGTAGCGGTTCAAATTCAAAGAACCCGCTGACGCGATTTGCTCACGCTTGTCTTTTGCAGCAAGCAGCGAGGTTACGCGCTTTAGTTCGGCTTCATCTGTGCTGTTGGTGTAACCGTAAAGCACCTTATGACCGAAAAAAAGACGAATACCGATACCAAAATCGATACCCGAGTTAACCTTATCCACTTCACCAGATGCGATCTGGACAGTGTTGGTTTGGTGATGTTCAACGAATAGTTCAGCGAAATCAGCCCCCAAAAAGAGCGCATGATCGATCACTGACTTCGCTGTTACAGAATTAAGCATGAAGTCTCCTTGCTCGATGATCGTCTTAGCCTTCCTAATTAACTGTGAAAAAGTTCAACAAAGTTAAATTGGCAACACGTTAAATTTTAACAGTTTTTTAACCTTGTTTTGTGCTAATCCTTGCTTAACGAGACCACGATTATTTATTAAATATTCCAGGTTCTGCTCATTCACCAGAGCGTTGCACTAGTAAATTCCACCCAGCAAACCATTTAGGTGCTTACTTTATCACTCACCTCGCATAATTGAATACTCATTATAATTACGCTCAAAAAACGTATCCCTTCCGCAATGGTCCTGCTATCATCCGAACGAAATAGTCGGGGGGCCACACGACAAGTGTTGGCTGAGATCGAAATTCGAGACCCGTTGAACCTGATTCAGTTAGCACTGACGTAGGGAACTATGCACACTTTGCCTTTCGTCGCCCCTCTTAGGTAAGCGATAGCGATCGAAAAATCGATCTATCTGCAACGGTCAAAGTCAGTTCCTATACGTCTTGTAGTAGGAGCGACCATGACGCAGCAATCACAACCTCATTCACATCACACGCCAGCCTTGCCTACCCCTATCGTATTGACCATCGCGGGCTCAGACAGTGGTGGCGGTGCAGGTATTCAAGCCGACATCAAAGCGATGTCCGCAACCGGCAGTTTTGCTTGCTCGGTAATCACGGCGATTACTTCGCAAAATACCCAAGGCGTTTCTGCGATTTTCCCCATTCCTCTCGACCATGTAGAGAGCCAACTTGATGCAGTATTTACCGACCTCAACATCGTTGCAGTCAAAGTGGGCATGCTGGCAGATTCCAACATCATCAAAGTCGTTGCAGACAAAATTAAACAATACCAGCCAAAACACCTCGTGATTGACCCTGTGATGGTGGCCACCAGCGGCGATCTATTACTGGAACAGTCGGCAATCAGCACTTTAAAAGAAGAATTGATTCCGCTCGCAGACATCATTACCCCTAACCTACCCGAAGGCGCAGCATTGACGGGTAAGCCAATGCCTCAATCAGAATCTGAAATGAACGATATGATTACCGACCTTCGTGCGCTTGGCGCCAAAGCTATTCTGCTCAAAGGCGGTCACCTTGAAGAAAATGAAAACAGCAACGATCTGCTTATCATGCAAGACAGTGCCGAGTTAATTAGCGCCAAGCGATTTCCAACCAAAAACACTCATGGCACAGGCTGTACACTTTCTTCCGCCATTGCGTCTTATCTTGGCCAAGGCAACAACCTACACAAAGCGGTGCACCTGGGTAAGCAGTACATCAGCCAAGCTATCGCACACGCTGATGAATTGGATGTAGGTAAAGGCCATGGCCCTGTGAACCACTTTTTTGCGGGTCATACTTATGTTCGCTAACGCGATTGGCATTCAGCTTTCCGATGCTAGTCTGCGATACAAAGACAGCCAAACACCAACGCTAGCAGGGTTGAGTATGACTATTCCTGCTAATCAATGGACAGTGTTACTTGGTCGCAGTGGCTGCGGGAAAACCACAATATTGCGTTACTTAGCTGGCCTACTGGATGACCAAGTTGACTGGCATGGCGAACTCATCACAACGGATGGCGCTGCACTGCATGACCGTATCGCTTACATGGCTCAGCAGGATTTATTGCTACCGTGGTTGAATGTGTTAGACAACGTCTGCCTCAGTTCTCGATTTTCTCAAGTGCAAGCACCAGAGCAAAATAGACAACGTGCACTGACTTTACTAAGCCAAGTGGGACTCGCCGATTACGCGGATGCTAAGCCAGCTCAGCTCTCTGGCGGCATGAGACAACGTGTTGCCCTTGCTCGCACTCTGATGCAAGACAAGCCTCTAGTTCTGATGGATGAGCCTTTCTCTGCACTGGACGCGGTTACTCGTCATAAGTTGCAAACCTTGTCTGCCGAATTGCTGAAAGATAAGACGGTTGTTCTGATTACCCACGACCCACAAGAAGCGGTGCGATTAGCTCACCAACTCTATGTGTTGCAAGGCACACCTGCGCAAGCTCAGCACTTGGTCGTTCCAGACTCCAAGCCGCCCCGAGTTCTCGATGGAGAGTGCGCGGCGTTACAACAAGCGATTTTGGATCAACTGGAGAAAGACTATGAGTGATATGACTCAGTACAACTCCGTTTCGGCACGCATTAGTAAAAAAGAACGCGTGACCCATCCGGCTCTGCGCTTGGTCATTAGCACAGCGGTGATCTTGGGATTGTGGCAGTTGGTTGTTGTGGTATTCGACATGCCAAGCTTCATCTTACCTTCACCAATTGAAGTGCTGGATAGATTGGTCACTCGTTACGATGTCTTGCTCAAACATACTTGGGTTACCGCGCAAGAGATTTTACTTGGTTTGGCGCTTGGATTATCAATGGGTTTGCTGTTCGCATTGCAAATGCTGATGTTCGAACCGCTGAAGCGTTGGTTACTGCCCATTCTGATTGCTAGCCAAGCGATCCCTGTGTTCGCCATCGCGCCAGTACTCATGCTTTGGCTGGGTTACGGCATTGCATCGAAAGTCGTCATGGCGGCGATCATCATCTTTTTCCCCGTCACCACATGTTGCTACGACGGCTTACGTAATACACCAACAGGTTACCTCGACCTTGCCAAGACCATGGGCGCGTCTAAATGGCAGTTACTTCGTCATATTCAATTGCCAGCCGCCCTACCAACTTTAGCCTCAGGCATTCGTGTTGCCGTCGTTATTGCGCCAATTGGAGCAGTGGTCGGTGAGTGGGTAGGTTCAAGTGAAGGCTTGGGTTATCTGATGCTCCAAGCCAACGCTCGCATGATCATTGATGAGATGTTTGCAGCGCTGTTTATCCTCGCTGTGCTGTCTATCTCACTCTACTTCATCACCGATAAATTATTGAAAAAAGCCATCCCTTGGGAAAGCAAATAATTACAGAAAATAACCAAAGAAAATTGGGAAAGAAAAGGAAGAACCCCGTGAATAAAAACAAACTTATGAGCGCTGCTGCTCTACTCGCTTCAGTGGTATCAACCAACGTGCTTGCCGCTGAAAAAGAGATGACACTGATGTTGGATTGGTTCGTCAATCCAAACCATGGTCCTATCGTGATTGCCAAAGAACGTGGTTACTTCAAAGAGCAAGGCTTGAAGGTCAACATTCAAGAGCCGGCAGATCCAAGTACACCACCTAAGTTGGTCGCGGCGGGTAAAGTCGACATGGCGATCTCTTACCAACCAAGCCTGACCATCGATGTCGCGGCTGGTTTGCCACTAATCCGCTCTGCGACTTTGATTGCTACGCCACTCAACACGTTGATGGTGTTGGACAACGGTAAGAATGAAAACCTTGGCGACTTGAAAGGCAAGAAGATCGGTATTGCGATCGCAGGCAACGAAGAAGCGACAATCGGCACCATGCTAGCGCAAGAAAACGTGAAGTTTTCTGACGTACAAATCATCAACGTAGGTTGGGCGCTGTCTTCGTCTCTTGCGTCTGGCAAGGTGGATGCGATTTGGGGCGGTCTACGTAACTTCGAAACCAACCAACTGGCACTAGAAGGTTATAAAGCTAAGGCCTTCTTCCCTGAAGAACACGGCGTGCCAGCGTATGACGAGTTAGTCTTCGTAGCCAATGCAAAAAACTACGACAAAGAAGCCATCAAGGCATTCAACAAAGCACTAGAGCAAGCGACCACTTACATCGTTAACCATCCAAAAGAGTCGTGGAAAGAGTTCGTGGCTTATTCACCAGACACGCTCAACAACGAGCTTAACCAACGCGCTTGGAACGACACGCTAACTCGTTTCGCTCTTCGTCCATCCGCAGTAGATCTGAAACGCTACGATGATTATGCGCAGTTCATGTATTCACAAAACATCATCGAAACACTGCCAAAAGCGAAAGATTACGTACCGAGCTTTGACTAATTCTACTGACCTTAGGATCTAAGCCTAGGGTCTTTTGATAACGAGATACTCATAATGAAATACCAAGATTTGATCGACGCTTGCCGCCAAGATTGGCAAGAATACACTGAGCATGCTTTCGTGCAGCAATTGGCGCAAGGCACTCTGGCTCAGCCTTGTTTTCTGCATTATCTAAAGCAGGATTTTCTTTTCCTAAAGCAGTACGCACGAGCTTACGCATTAGCGATCTACAAAGCACGTACTTTGGATGACATGCGCCGTGCCCTACCAAGCGTACACGCATTGCTCGATTCTGAAATCGCCCACCACGTGACTTACTGTGAGCAATGGGGACTGACAGAATCCGACTTAGAAAACGAGCCAGAAGATTTCGGCACTGTGGCTTACACCCGTTACGTATTAGATGCTGGCATGACGGGCGATCTTGTTGATCTATACGCGGCACTAGCACCATGCTCTATCGGTTATGCCGTAATCGGTAAGATGCTGATTGAAGACGAAAGCACTGTGCTCGAAGGTAACCCATACGCAAGTTGGATCAACCTCTACGGTGGTGAGGAATTCCAATCTGGTGTCGCAAAAGGTGCAGAACACTTTAATCAGTTATTGGCGGAAATCGATATCAATAGTCAGCGTGGTCAAAACCTGATTCAGGTATTCAAAACTGCAACGCGTATGGAAGTGGCATTCTGGCAACAAGGTCTAAACGCTCAGCAAGATTAATCGGAGAGTCTCATGTTAATTGAACAAATCACCCAAGCATTAACCGCAGTACGCCAGCAAAAGCCATTAGTCGTCAACATCACTAACTACGTGGTGATGAACAACACGGCAAACGCGCTATTGGCTATCGGCGCTTCTCCAATCATGGCGCACTCCAAACAAGAGATGACAGAGATAATGTCGTTCGCTGGCGCATTGGTTATCAACATCGGTACCCTAGACAGCGTTTGGACACCACGTATGAGCTATGCCGTAGAGCAAGCCAATGCCAACGGTAAAATCGTTGTACTCGACCCTGTCGGTTGCGGAGCAAGCTCACTACGTACCGAGACATCACGTGAGATCGCACGCCTTGCCGACAAGTTGATCATTCGTGGTAACGCCTCAGAAATCATCGGTCTCGCTGGCGAACAAGCACAAAGCAAAGGGGTCGATGCGTTAGACAGCAGCGACGCAGCACTTGGCGCAGCGAACTTCTTAGTTTCAGAGTATGGTGCAAGTGTGGTGATTTCTGGCGAGACTGATTACATCATCACGAAAGAGCAAACTGTGCAGCTAAACAACGGTCACGAGATGATGCCATACGTAACCGGAATGGGCTGCACACTAACGGCACTGACGGGTGCTTTCGCTGCTGTTGGTGATCACTCCGGACTTGCTGCCGCGGCGGTACTGGGCGTTGTGGGTGAAATTGCGGCTGAGCAAGCACGAGGGCCAGGCAGTCTGCAAATGAACCTGTTGGATGAGCTTTACCAACTGGATGAAGAAACACTGGCAAAACGCCTAAAACTCCAAGTGAGTTAAGCTTTCTCTAACAAATACCGGCCTCTCATTCCCTGTAGATGAGAGGCCCAAAGGAAACAAAATGAACGCCTATCGTTTATATTTGGTCACCGATGACCAACAAGATTTAGCCACACTAAAGCGTGTTGTGAGAAAAGCCGTGGAAGGTGGCGTGACCATGGTACAAGTCCGCGAAAAACACGGCGATGTGCGTGCGTTTATCGAACGTGCTCAAGCCGTGAAAGACATCCTTAAAGATACCAATGTGCCTTTGATCATCAATGACCGCGTTGATGTTGCACTGGCAGTTGATGCCGATGGGGTTCACCTCGGGCAATCAGACATGCCCGCAACTATCGCTCGTGAGTTGATTGGACCAAACAAAATCCTCGGCTTATCCATCGAAAATGAAGAGCAGCTTGCAGAAGCGGACTCTCTTCCGATTGATTACATCGGCTTGAGCGCAATCTTCGCGACGCCGACCAAAACCAACACCAAGAAGTTCTGGGGTATTGATGGCTTGAAGATGGCGTTAGAGACGACTTCACTGCCGATTGTTGCCATTGGCGGCATTAACGAAAGTAACATTCCGCAACTCAGCGCCACTGGTGTTCATGGCTTAGCTTTGGTTTCAGCGATTTGCCACGCAGAAGATCCAAAAGCCGCATCGGAATATTTATTAGGGTTGATGAGCTAACCTTGCTCACGCCTGAACAAAGCGCTTATGGATGAGCGCGTTTGCCTTTCAGTACTTTCAACAACCTCTCCTTTCACAACGAAGAGCTGCAATGTCACTTTCACGCTCGAATTGACAGAGCGTTGATAAGTTTTTCACGCCAGATAACGTAAGATAAGCCCCTTATTTTCACGTGGTTGAATAACCCTCAATAAAAACAAAACGCTCTCAATGAAAACCAAAAAATATGGATTGATGATGCTCGCCTTGTTTGTTCTTGGCATCATCCCAATGTCGCTATTTGGCTCTTATCACGATCTCACCTCACAGGTGCCAGAAAGTCTGGGTATTACTTTTACTTTGCTCACTGATTCTGCTGGCAGCAAAGGCTTTTTAATTACCTTAACACTGCTACTGCTTTCTTTATTTCACTTTAAACCAAATCGCACTGAGTGGATGCAAAAACTCTCAATGTTAGGGCTGTTACTTGTGATTGGCTTTGCCAGCAAAACGGGGCTAAAACTGATGACAGAAAGCCCGCGTCCCTACACGGAATTGCTCGCAGCAGAACAATTGATTGAAACACCAGAAACGTTTTATCAGTTGGATACAAAGCAGCAAGCCAACGTAATTAACCAGATTTCTGAACACGTCAGTGATTGGCGAACGCGCCATTGGCAAGGCGAGAAAGACTATTCTTTCCCATCCGGCCATACGATTTTCGTTTCGATTTGTTTGGCTTTCTTTGGTGGTTTGTTCTTACAGAACAAGTGCTATATCTCTGCACTGTCATTGTGGATGTGGGGAATGAGCGTCGCATATAGCCGCTTATGGCTGGGCATGCATCGCCCTGAAGATTTAATAGGCTCGGTCTTGTTTGTCGCGATTGTATTTACTTTACTCCCGACATTTCAGATTAAGAAACAGATGCCGTTTGTTTCTCTCGCTTCGCGCTAATGTGAACGATGACTAGATAAAAAGAAGCCAGCGATTCGCTGGCTTCTTGCTTTCAATCGCTACTTTTTTCTAGCCATTTCTTGGTGGTTCAAACGCTGTTAGTTCTAATTCTGGGCCAGTGTATTTTTCAATACGAACCAGTGCCGAGTTCGCCGCACAGCCGTTTGCAAGTCGAGAGGTCGGAATATCCAACGTTAACACGTTACAACCGCCGTTCTTACAAATGCCGGTTTTAGGATCCAAATCCGGCCAACCGCCTTCATGAATACACACTGAACCTTGCTTGATTCGGTCAGTCACTTCTGCACCAACCAATACTTGGCCACGGTTGTTAAACGCACGAACTAGATCGCCCGTTTTAATACCACGCGCTTTCGCATCTTCAGGGTGAATCCAAATAGGTTCACGGTTTGCAATTGCGTACTCTTCGCGAATCTTCGCGTAGTTGAATTGGCTGTGTAGACGATGCGCTGCGTGCGCGGTCATTAGCTGCAACTCGCCATCTTTCGCAGTACCCGTGTACTCGGTTGGTGCCATCCACGTTGGATGTGGAGGACAGTCTTCCAACTGATAACCTTCAATGGTTTTCGAGAAGATTTCGATCTTACCACTTGGTGTACCGAGTGGATTCATGATCGGGTCTTCACGGAAATCTGCGTAACGAACAAACTGTGCGTTCTTCTCGTTCCACTTCATCTCGATCAGTTGGTTATCTTCCCAGAACTTGCTGAAGTTCGGCATTGCTACGCGAGAGCCACGGCCACCTTGTTGCGCCGCCTTGTAGAAGCCGTACAGCCATTCCATTTCGGTTTTGCCTTCGGTGTATACGTCACGGCCACCCGGAGCTAGCATCTCTGCCATGTCCGCGAATACATCGAAGTCATTACGCGCTTCACCTTGCGGCTCAACCACTTGCTTCATTGGCACCAAGTGTTGGTTACTGTAGTCACCCGTCATCGTTAAGTCGTTACGCTCGAACGATGTGGTGATTGGCAGAACGATGTCCGCGTGCTTCGCAGCCGCCGTCCAGTAAGGCTCTGAAATTACGATCAGCTCAGGCTTTTGCCACGCTTTAATCAAACGGTTGGTGTCTTGGTGGTGAGTAAAGTTCGCACCACCTGCCCACCAAATCATCTTGATATCCGGAAACGTCAGTTCATGACCGTTATGATGGTAGGATTGACCTGGGTTTTCCAACGCCTCGACAATACGCGCTACAGGGAAGCTTTGCACCGCGCCAGACACCGCCCAGTCGTTCCCCGCAGAAGAGCCGCCACCCAGCGATGCCGAAATCGCAGGAAGTACGCCAGCATCACGAGCAGGGTTACCACCGTTTGAGTAGTGGTAAGAGAAACCAAAACCACCGCCCGGTAAACCGATTTGACCCAACATCGTTGCCAGTGTAACCAGCATCCAGTGACGCTGCTCACCGTATTGTTGGCGCTGCATGCCCCAACCCGCCATCAGCATGGTGCGGTTTTTACTGAAGATGTCAGCCAGTAGCTCAAGTTGCTTCGCAGGTACGCCACAGATTTGTGATGCCCATTCTGCTGATTTTTCTACGCCGTCTTCTTCGCCCATCAGGTACGCTTCAAACTTGTCGTAACCTGCGGTGTATTTATCGAGGAAGGCTTTATCGTGCTTACCTTGTTTCACTAAGGTGTGTGCGATGCCCATCATCATTGCCACGTCGGTCATTGGGTGAGGAGCAATCCACTCCGCATTCTCACCAAAGAACTCGATGGTTTCAGAACGAATAGGGTCAATCGCAATGACAGTCTTGCCTGATTTTTTCAATTGATGGAAGAACTCAAGACCAGCACAGTCTGTTGAGCTCCACGCGATTTTTAGAGTGTTGATCGGGTTTAAGCCCCAAAGCACAACCACATCGCTGTGCTCTAATACCACTGGGTACGTAGTTTGTTGCTCGTACACTTCGATAGAGCCCACAACGTGCGGCATGATGACCTGCGCAGCCCCCGTTGAGTAGTCACCCAAGTGGCCTGAATAGCCGCCCGCCATGCTCATGTAACGTTGCAGCAAGGTTTGTGCTTTGTGCAGCACGCCACTTGAACGCCAGCCGTAAGAGCCTGCAAACACAGAAGCCGGGCCGTATTCTTTGCGAATTCGCATGTGCTGTTCGTGGATCAGCTTGTAAGCCTCATCCCAAGACACACGCACAAACTCATCACTACCGCGCACACCTTCTGGCGACGATGGGTTTGCCAAGTAGCCTTTACGTACCATTGGGTACTTCACACGCGCCTTGGTATGCACTTGGTCAGGCCCAGTAGTTTGTAGACTATTTGGTACAGTTTGTGGAAGAGCATTAGTAGTCGAAACCAACTTACCATCTTTCACTTCACATAACATTGGGCCCATGCGGCCCGCTGTCAAAATGCCCTTGCCACGCTGGTTTGAAGACGCAACAGACATAGGTGCAAATGAAGTGAATGCCATTGCACCAGCCGCCATACCAGTGCCTTTTAGAAATCCGCGACGGGTCATATTAGTCATAATCTTATCCTTCTATTTATCGTTAGTGACCAACCACATCTTTCGCGTGGTGCTGGAAGAACTTGGTTAGAATTTCTAGGTTCTCGGCTGAAATATCAGTTCGATCACCCATACTTTTCGCTACCGGTCCCCATGCATTCACTGTGAAGTGATTTGAAGGAATTTTCGCGTGACAAGTTGCACAGTAAACGTTGTCCAACTCTTCTGCGTATGACCATACTGGTTCAAGCGTGTCAACAACTGGAGAATCAATAGCGCCAGTTAGAGAAACCGCGCGCCATTCGTTGCCGTAAACATCTGCCTCAAATTCACCAGTTTCAAGCGCTTGTTGGCCTTGCTCTGTTAGCGTTGCTACGATGGCACGTTGACCTTCTCCCATGTAAAGCACTTGCTCTGCGCCTTTCATTTGGAATGCGTTCAACTTAACAGTGCGGTTGTCGCCTTTAGAGCTGATTACTTCCAACTTCGTCGTTGGGTTAATTTTGCCCATCTCACCCATTGCGATTTCAGTCACAGGGTAAACGACTTTGGCACCAGGTGATGTTTTTGTGGTGAAGCTCATCAACGTTTCAAATGCCTTGCTGTCTAGCTCTGCTTCTGGTGCAAAGTGCGCCACACCTTTATGACAATCGATACACGTTTGATCGTTTGCTTTCGCGTAAGCGTGCATCTTCGCCGCATCACGTGATTGCTCAAACTCTTCCATTGCATCGAAATCATGACACGAACGACACGTCGCTGAATCATTTTCACGGAACTGAGCCCATACCGTTTCAGCCATATCTTTACGATGTGCTTCATATTTCTCTGGCGTGTCGATCTTACCTGTCACAAATTCATGGTAGATATCTTTCGACGCGCGAATTTTGGTGATCAGGTAATCCATTGGTTCTTGAGGAATATGACAGTCAGAACATTCCGCGCGAATGCCTTTCGCATTACTGAAGTGCACTGAGCCTTGGTACTCTTTGTAAGGGGTTTCCATAGAGTGGCACGAGAGACAAAATTCAGTATCTGAGGTGTAATGCATTACTACCGCACTCCCCCCCAAAGTTAACCAGCCCACACCAATGCCGGCAGCAACCAGCAGTGCAACATATCGTTTTTTTATTGACATAATTAGCAACACTTCCAAATAAAATGTAATTATAGGTCGCAAATTACTACTTTATGGGTAGTCCTCTCTTGATCCACATCATTTCCGTGTTGCTCTGTATGCCTCAAGTATGAAATTTTGTTATTTGCATCTCAAAGATGAATATATGGCAATAATCCATTACCCAGCCAACTATTCACCACATAAATCACTTTTATGAATGCAACTATTTGATTAAACAGATAAGAGGATGAGAGACTGAATCTCCACATTGATGCAGTAAGGACACGCATGTCAGTTTATATCGAGACGCACAGAAGCCAATTAAGACCCATCAAAGCCAGTGACTGGGAACTCTTTCAACGATTACTCTCCGAACAAGAGGTTATTGCGCTCTGTTTCGATCGTCCCAGCGAAACAGAAATAAGAGAAAAATTTGCTTCGCGATTATTACCATGGACCCCAAATTGCCAGCATTGGCTTTGCCTTGTAATACTCGATAAGCAATCTGAACAACCCATCGGCATCACTGGCTTTGCTATTGAAAACGGTAAGGCAGAGGTAGGTTACTTACTTTTGCCGGAATTTCATGGCCAACAGTTTGGAACAGAAACTCTTCAAGCGCTTCTATACTGGGCAACCTCGACACATAACATCAACCACTTTTCCGCGACGGTCACTGAAGGCAATATTGCGTCAGAACGTGTCCTGATAAAATGTGGTTTCGAACTCATTGAGGTCATTCCAGACGCATACCAAATTGGTGGCAAACCCTACGCCGATAAAATCTACTCACTACAAAAATAAGGACGTATTTTGAATAAAGTAGTCATCATTACCGGCGCAAGCCGAGGCATTGGAGCCGCAGCGGCGAAAAAGCTGGCCGAGCAAGGCTATCGCGTTTGCGTTAATTACCGCACTCAGCAAGAGGCCGCCGACCAAGTTGTGGCAGAAATACAAGCAAACGGTGGCAAAGCGATTGCCATCGCCGCAGACGTAGCCGATGAGAAGCAAGTGCTCTCCTTGTTTGATGAAACAGAACGTGAATTTGGTGCAGTGACGCACTTGGTCAACAACGTTGGCATCCTATTTACTCAATCGCCTTTGTCAGAAATCAGCTTGGAACGCTTTCAGAAAGTAATGAACACCAATGTGAATAGCTGTTTTCTCTGCTGTCGAGAAGCGGCGAAGCGATTCAGTGCAGGCGGTGCAATTGTGAATGTCTCCTCTGGAGCGTCGCGCTCAGGCGCGCCATTTGAGTATGTCGATTACGCCACATCAAAAGGCGCGATGGATACCTTAACTAAAGGGCTCTCGCTAGAGTTGGCAGAGCGCAATATTCGCGTCAATGGCGTTCGACCTGGTTTCATTTACACTGATATGCATGCCGACGGCGGAGAACCAAACCGAGTAGATAGACTCAGCCCTCAAATTCCTCTTAAACGCGGTGGCACGGTAGAAGAAGTGGCAAATGCGATCGCTTGGCTATTAAGTGACGAAGCCTCTTATGTCACAGGATCATTTATCGATATTGCAGGGGGCAGATAGAATGCAAGTCCATATCCGACAAGCGATTCCCGATGATTTAGACGGAATTTTTCAGCTTAATTTTCAAATTAATTCACTGCATTTTGCGAATGCGCCAGAAGCCTTTGTTGCGCCTTCAGAAGCTGACCGTGAATTTCTTGCACAAGCACTAGAGAACAAAGAGCGACTCTTTTTGATTGCCGAACGCGAACAGCAAATTCTCGGCTTCTTAACCGCGATGATCACCCAAAACGACACCGTCAGTTTTCTGATCAAAGACCCAATTTGTCGCGTGGGAACAATTGTTGTCGATGAAGCGCAAAAGCAGCAAGGAATCGGCCGCCAACTGCTCCAAGCCTGTGAGCAATGGGCGCGCGATGCCAATGCCACACAAGTTCGATTGGAAGTGATGGAATTCAATCAGCCAGCACAGCGCTTTTACGATAATCAAGGTTTTAAAACTAACTCACGCATTATGCTGAAACATTTGTAACGATAACGACAATTAAGCGCTTTTCACGGCTAAACCCACCTAAATCGCATTTATCGATGCAATTTACCCCCCTGATTTTAGAAAAAGACGATATGATGTGCGGATAAGGAGATTCGAACATGATTTATCTTTTCGATTGGGGGAACACCTTGATGGTAGATTTCCCTCACGCACAAGGAAAAATGTGCGATTGGGAACACGTAGAAGCAGTTCCTCAAGCCAGAAAAACACTGGCAATACTTTCCCAAAATCATCCCATCTACATTGCGACCAGTGCATCTGATTCCAACATGGAAGAGGTTCAGCGTGCATTTGTTCGCGTCGACTTAGACCAATACTTAAATGGCTATTTTTGTTTTGCCAACCTCGGTATCGCTAAACACCAACCTGAGTTTTATCTCGCCATCGCAAAACAGTTAGGGGTTAACGTGAGTGGAATAACCATGGTTGGCGATTTACCTCACAAAGATATTTACCCTGCGATGAAAGCGGGCGTAAACACAATTTGGTTTAACCCAACGGGCGCTGATGCACCAGCCGAAGCCATTCCTAACCAAATTCGTTGTTTATCTGAGCTTATCCCCTAACCGTTACTAACCTGCACTAATCAAGGAAGATGAATGCAAATCAGATCCATCAAGGTGAGCGATATCGCGCGCTTCACCGCGCTGTGGAATCGAGTGTACTCCGAAGGGGAATTTTTGATTTCTCCTGCACCCGATAACGCAACGCTTCGCAGAATCCTGCAACGTGTGGAAAACGAGTCCATCCCTCAGTTTGTCGCGTTTGACCGCCAAAAACTTATCGGTAGTGTTGAAATCTACCCAGCTGAGATGTGCGGTTACGAAAGAGGGCAACGCCTTCGCGTCGGTATTCTTGGTATTCACATCGACAAAAACTACCGAGGCAAAGGATTGGGGCGGAAACTATTGGCAGTCGCGATCGCACGTGGTTGGGAATTTGGTTACGACCAAATCGCACTCTACGTATACACAACCAACACACCAGCGATTGCTTTATATGAACGGTTTGGATTTGAACATCAGGGGGAACTTGGGGAAGTGACCTTGCCAAATGGTAAAGTCTTGATGAGTCAAAAAATGGTATTGTATAAAGCGCAAAGCCCTTCGAAAAACCCCGATTTGTAGACTCACGATAACCGTTGTTCGCAACACTTATTCGGGATTAACACCCTTGCGTCACATACCCTCGAACAATTGAATCGTTAGAGGCTTGATTCACGTAGTAGAAATAGCATGCTTCTTCTGCCAGTGTGTAACCTTGCGGCCAAATGTACACCACGCGATCAACACCCGATTTATCTAAGAACTGATAATCAGGAATAGCGACAAAATGAGCACTGTTTGGGTGCTGCTGACCGATGATGCAAAAATCACTGCCTTTGCACGGCACGTCAATTTTCGAATAACCTCTGGCTGGTAGATCGATTTCTAACAAAGCTCGAATACTATCGGCACTCGCTTCTGGCATGCCTTTGCGTGTTTTGACATGTCGGTCAATGTAGTGAACGTGCTCTTGGCCGTAAGCGTTATCAATCACTGATTGAGCATGAAAGAATTTGAGAGCCGTACCCAAAGAAGACTGAGAACTGTGCAGCATCGCAGCGTATGCTTGGCGATGAATATCGAGTAGTACTGGTAAAGCAGCTAATGCGATGAAAGCCAAAGTGGTAAGCACTATGGTGATTTCCATCAGCGTAAATCCCTTTGATTTCACGTTTCTTATCTCAACTAGCCCAAGACAATAGCCCCACATCCATGTGAGACCGAGCCAATATATCGCCAATTTCTTACGATTAAAGGCTTAAGGGGTAAGAAGAGACAAACACCACTCAAACTTGAGAACAGCAGCCAAAGAGCAGTGTAACAAAACGACGCTATGTGTCAGATATTAGACGGTTTTTACTCTCTAGTTACTGAGTAAAGGCACATTATTTCGCACCAGACCACGACGAACATTCGTGCACATTTTGCCAAAACGACGAATCTCATCGAACTGCGGAACAATGCCGCGCTCCATGGCTGACTCCCAATAAGTGACTTCTGAATCGACCATTTCCAACAATTTCTTCGGACAGCCAATGCACTGCCCTTCTGGTCCACATACAAACGTTTCTGGTTCATAAATTGGTAGTTCCGCTTTTACTTGCTCGATGATGCTACGCATGGCGGTCATTCGATCTGGCTTTACCTTCATCATTCTGCTCCACGGATTAAGATGAAGCAGATTGTACCCACTGATACGCAAATGTCCCTACCCAATTTAGGTATATTCTGTTTGAATCGATTTCTTTATCGTCAGATCCGGCTTTTTAACCACCAAATACACCGCCGTAGCTGCCAGTACGAAACCAGAAATCCCCATCCAATCAAATGACTCTCCAAACGCGAGCCAAGCCTGAATCGCCGTCGTTGGCGGCACCAGGTAGAATACAGAAGCTACGCTCGATGCAGCACCGTTCTTAACCATGTACAGCAGCAGTAGAATAGCTACACAAGAGAGCACGACGACCAACCACAACACAGTCAAAATAAACTCCAGTTCCCACTGCACTTGCATGGTTTCAAACTGCATCGCAACGGGCAGAAACATGACGAGCGCGGCCAAATATTGCACCGTCGCACCACCCACCATATCCACTTGTTGGCAATGTTTTTTCTGATACAGCGTCCCTAGCGTGATACCAACCAAAGCCAATAAACACAAACCAATGGCCAACACTTTGTGCTGCTCGGATTGCCACTCCATTTTGCCCATCAACACCATAGCGATACCGACAAAACCAAGAGCCAAACCCAGCCATTGCGAGGGTTTAAATTCCTCACGAACAAACGCCACCAGCAAAGCCGCGGTTAAAATCGGCTGAATGCCCACCAGCAACGAACTCAACCCCGCTGGCATACCCAAAGCGATAGCGAAATAAGTACCGCCCAGATAGAAACCGTGGATTAACGCCCCAACCACACAGCTGTGCCAAAAATCTTTTCCTGTCGGCAACCTTCTACGCAATACCGCCACAAGAACCAGAAACAATAAGACATTGAATGCCATACGGATAGAAAGTAGTGTCGCTGGCTCGGCATATTGCAAACCAAAACGCGCACCAACGAATCCAGAAGCCCAAAGGATGACAAATACAAAAGGGATGGCTCGGATTAACATGATCGCCTCACTCACGCTTGTTTTATGTTTTGAGATACTGCTAATGTAATTAGGTACAGTGTTTTCAAAAAGTGACAGATGGAAGTGTTTTTATGGGTACAGATTTATTGGAAAGCGGTGAAGGGAATAAGTACCTCGTGGTGGAAAAACACCTCAAACAAGCCATCAATGATGGCGTTTATCAGGCGGATGATCGACTGCCCTCCATTCGCTCGTTGAGCCAAGAATTAAACGTCAGTAAAAATACCGTGATTCGTGCGTATCAAGAGCTGGAAGCACAAAACTTGGTTTACTCGGTTCCCAAATCGGGTTATCGAGTTAAAGTCGCCTTGCCGACCTCTCGCTCAATTCCGGATCCGACTCGCGTGGATTTGCTCTCGATCTGCAAAGAAATCCTTACTTATCCTGAATACCAAGAGCGTTTGCCTACCGGTTCTGCCCACCCAAACATTGACTCCCCCGCGATCAAAAGCTTGTACGCCGAGATCGGCCGCCACAGCCGCCAGCAAACGCATGTACCGAGCCATTACCAATTACCACCCGGTGATCACCTCTTAATCAAACAACTAGCGAAAATCACACAAGATTTGGGCACGCCAGCCAAGTTGGATGAGATCATGGTGACGCACGGCGCGCAACAAGCCATTAGCCTAGCGCTGCGCGCAACGACACAAAAAGGCGATATCGTCGCGGTGGAGTCCCCTTGCTATTTTGGCAACTTATTGATGCTAGAATCACTCGGCCTCAAAGTGGTGGAAATTCCGAGTTGCCCACGCGACGGTATGTGCCCCGAAGCCTTAGCAAAAGCAATGGCGACATGGGACATAAAAGCGATCATCGTAACGCCAAACTTCACCAACCCTACTGGTGCTATGATGCCGCTAGAAAAGCGTCAACAATTACTATTGGCGTCCGGCAATATTCCTATTATCGAAGACGATGTGTTTGGCGGGTTAAGTTATGATAAGCCGTTGCCAAGCTTGAGATTGCTCGATGACAAGCAACGCGTAATTTACGTGAATTCGTTATCCAAAACGCTCGATTCGCGTTTGAGAATTGGTTGGATGTTGGCGGGGCGATATCGAGACCAAATTGAACAATATCTACTGTGTGAGAACATGGGCAGTTTGAACCTGATGCAATCCGCCGTGGCAACGTTTCTAACGTCAGGCAAGTATCGAACGCATACTGCGCGAATGGGTCGGGTTTATCAAAACAACATGCGACGATTTATACAGATGCTTCATCAATACTTGGATGAATACGAACCTCTAAAAAATCGATACCAGATCAACGCCGTACAAGGCTCGTTCTTACTTTGGTTGCGACTGCCCGAAGACACGGACAGCTATGCGTTGTATCAAGCATGCAATAAGCACAGAATCAGCCTACTTCCCGGCACCGTATTTGGCACTCAAGGGCAATATCGACATTGCGTGCGCCTCAGCGTGGCAAACTTTGGTCATGAAACCGATTGGAGTCACGCGATGCAAACACTGGCAAAATTGATAGCAAAGCATGCCTGTTAACTCGCTCTTACTAAATGAACTTATGCCGACACACGTAAACAGGTAACAACAAAAAACTCCACGCAAAGGTGGAGTTTTTCATATCGTCATCGCCTTCAGTGCGACTTAATTTGCCACATTCTCGCGACGTTTTCGGCTAAATTAGCAACGTTGACGTCGGCCTCTTTCATGGCCTCAGGTAAGCTCATCGCCCTTGGTACACAAGCAAACACCGCATCAATGCCGCACTCATAAACCGCCTGATAGTTGTCGCCCACACAGCCTGCTAATGCAATGACTGGTAAATTACACTGCTTAGCCACCTGAGCAACGCCCATCGGCGTTTTGCCATGTGCGGTTTGATGATCGATTCGACCCTCGCCTGTAAATACGATATCCGCATCCGCAACATGCTGAGCAAGTTTGACCGTTTCAAGCACAATCTCAATTCCCGGTTGCAAACGTGCTGGCGTGTACCCGAGCAAGGCCGCGCCCATACCACCAGCAGCACCCGCCCCTTCACGAGTCAGTACATGCTTACCCGTCGCTTGTTCCGTCAACTCGCCAAACTTGCGCAATGCGTTATCGAGCAGAGTAACGTCTGATACGGTCGCTCCCTTTTGCGGGCCAAAGATAGCCGACGCGCCTTTGTCACCACAGAGTGGGTTATCAACATCGCACGCTACCAACACTTCGCAAGTTGCTAAACGAGGGTCAAGACCAGAAATATCGATGGACGCAAGCGCCGCTAACCCGCCTCCATTTGGGGTAATTGCATGACCAGATTCATCAAGAAACGCCACCCCCAACGCGGTCAACATGCCCACGCCACCATCATTGGTAGCGCTGCCGCCCAAACCAATGATTAAACGTTGAATGCCTCTGTCTAGCGCGTGTTTGATCAGCTGTCCGGTACCAATGCTACTGGTCAGTTTTGGGTCGCGAGCGTCACTCGGCACAAGGTGTAGCCCACTGGCCTCCGCCATTTCAATAACCGCAGTTTCGCCGTCGCCGAGGATGCCATAAAACGCTTCAACATCATTCCCTAATGGCGCAGTCACTGTTGTGAAGACTTGTTCGCCTTGAGTTGCATCTATCAAAGATTGAACCGTGCCTTCGCCACCGTCTGCGACCGGAACCGTAACAAACTCAGCATCATGCCATACGCGAGCAAGACCCGTTTTTATCGCCTCGCTCACTTGTTTGGCGGTTAAGCTTTCTTTAAATGAATCAGGTGCAATTACCACTTTCATACGTATTTCCAGAGACTTATAAGAGAACGAGGCTCAAAATGTACACCAATGCCATTGCCGTGACACCTTGAACGAGCGTAGCCATGGTTTGCGCGCGGTACGCTAAGCCCACCGACATGCGGCTAAACTGCGAAACTACCCAGAAGAAACTGTCGTTTGCATGAGAAACCGTCATCGCACCAGCACCGATCGCCATCACCGTTAATACGCGGCCCATTTCTGAATCGAGCCCCAATTGCGTAAGCATAGGCGCAACCAAAGCCGATGTGGTCACCAATGCAACCGTTGATGAACCTTGCGCCGACTTTAGCGCAGCCGCAACGATAAATGGCATGAAAATACCCACGCCCAGCGCCGATAGCGTCGTACCTAAGTATTCACCTAGCGGCGTTGCTTTTAATACCGCGCCAAATGCACCACCCGCACCGGTAATCAAAAGAATAGGCGCAGCAGCCGTAATACCTTGGCTGATTCGCTCGCCAAATTCTTCAATCTTGTTGTCTGACTTGAGTAGGCGAACAGAAAGGAACAGGCCAATCACCAATGCCGTTAGTGGCTGTCCTAAGAAAGTCAGAACATCAAACACAAAACCTTCGCCCAGCGGTAGGCTTGGGAATTTCGCGATAGAGCCAAAACAGATCAATAAGATAGGAACAAAAATAGGAGCGAATGCTTGGCTCGCCGTTGGCAATTTGCCGTAAGACGCTTTGAGTGCTTGCCAGTCTTGCTGAATTTCTTCTACGGCTTCAATGCCATCTGGTTCAACATGTTGGAATCGGTTCGCCCACAACATCCCCGCTAACGCCGCAACCGCTGCAACAAACACACCCACACCAATCACTAAACCAAGGTTAGATTCCAGGCCTAAGTTACCCGCAGCGGCAATCGGGCCAGGAGTTGGCGGCACAAACGTGTGCGTTGCGTATAGGCCAGTTGCCAACGCCACACTCATCGCAACGCTTGAGGTTTTTAAACGCTTCGCGAGTGATTCTTTGAGCGAGTTCAGAATGACAAAGCCTGAATCACAAAATACCGGAACAGAAACGATGTAACCTATGATACTCATGGTCAATGTTGGGAAACGCTCACCCAACACTTTGATGACCGTATCGGCCATGGTGATCGCCGCACCACTTTTTTCCAAAATAACACCAATGATAGTACCTAAAACGATAACCAAACCAATGTAACCAAGGATGCCGCCAAAGCCAGAAGCAATGGTTTTGGCAATGCTATCTGCCGGTAAGCCGTAAGCAAATGCCGCAAGGAACGCCGCGATGATCAGCGCTAAAAAGGGATGTAATTTGAATTTGGTGGTCGTGAGCACAATAAATGCGATCACCCCGAGCAGGATTAATATAAGGTTCATGATAACTCCATTTATTCTTATTTTGCTGAGCGTGTCCGTGTTGGCTCACTCAACATGTAGGGACGCATGAATTATTAATCGTTTGCTTTAGAATTCCTTTAGGCGGAGTGACAAATGATGTGGTCAAAAAATGACGCGTATTGTGCAGATGCACAATATCACGACATTTTTGAGAGCCGAGTCGCAATATAAAGCTCCGCTAACCCCACAAAATTGGTAGTTGGTAGCCCTGTTATCTCGGTGATTTTCTCTAACCGATAGCGCAGAGTGTTCCGGTGAATAAACAGCATTTTAGAGCATTCTGTTACATTGCCATTGCATTCAAACAGTGCATCTAGGGTTTTCAATAATTGCCCAGATTTGTCTTTCTCTTTCAACCGTTTCACACCATCAATAATTTGTTCACCTTGCCAAATATCCGCCAACGGCGCTAACAAAACAGGCAAACGAAGTTCATCGAACAGGTACTTACGTTTCTCTGGGTAGAACTGCTTGCCAATGGCTAATACCTGCTTCGCGCTTTGGTATGACAACGCGACATCTTTAGGCTCATTAAACAGCTGCCCTAGCGCAATGTGAAACGTATGCGAATCGTGATCGCTTAAACGCGACATCAACTTATCAATGCGCTCACTTTCAACTTGGCTATCCCACTGCTTGGCGGAATGACACGGTTTCAACACCACAATTTCATTCACTGAGACAATCGCAACTAGGTTGTTACGCTCTGGGTATTCAAGCAGCTCAACAATATTGCGCACACTCTTCATGCTTTTCGAGGCCGACGGCGTCGAGACTTCAATCACCGTTGCCACCCGTGGTTGAGTAACATCGATAGAAAGACGCATCGCCCAATCTTTCAGCTCTTCATCGGTCAATTTGCCATTGATCCAAGCCAGAATAAACTCTTCACGATGACGTCTGTCCCACTGAAATTTTTCCACCAGCGCAGCTTGCTCGATTGTTAGTTCAGCGGTCATTTTAACCAGTTTTGCAAAATCTCGGATTTTCTCCGGCTCTCCTGTGACGCCAACAATACCGACCACGTCGCCATGTAATTTCAACAACATATTGATACCGGGTTTGACACCCTGCAACGTCAAACATTGCTGCTCATTAAGCTCTAGCGAATCGCCATGATTCAGCGCCAGTACCGCGCCATCATGCACTTGCCCAACACGTTTAGGGTCGCCACTGCCAATGATGATGCCTGCCGAGTTCATCACATTCACATTGTGACCAATGATGGACATGGTTCGATCAACAATTTGTTGTGCTAAAGCGTGGTCGAGAATCACCATTTCGAGTTTCCAAATTGACCGTTTAATCGCTCAATAAATCACAAATGGCAAACTATCGCGATGCTGCGGTTCTAAATAACGGAAGCAGCTCAAAGCATTATCCAATTGCCCATATTTAAAAAGTGGATTAAACCTTCATTTTTAGCAGCGGGTTATATACTTAGAACAAAGGTTACCAATGCATTCTTCACTGTGCATTGATGCCACTCGTCTACCTACAGAGGAGAGATCAACATGGAGTTACGGAATAAATCGGGGGAAGTTGCAAATATTGCTGATAACCTCACTTTGAAGGAAATCACAGAAATGGGCTACACCGTAGATTTATGCGATGAAGCATTTGCTCCTGGAGAGCATTGGAAAGCGGAAGGTAAAACGCAAGGTATGGGCGAGTATCCAGAGGAGTAAACGTCCTGACGAGCCAGCGCACAAAAGCGTTCCACAAACAGAAAAACCGAGCGACTTAACGCTCGGTTTTTTACTTTTGAACTTCTTGAATAAACAAGCTCATCTCTTCAAGATAATTGCCGTTTGAGCATCCCCAGTCGGTGACCTCAATCAACTCAGTAACTAACTGTCCAGACTCATCATCTTGCACTCTCTGCACAAACGCTTCAAAACGTTCCAGTTGTGTCTGACTCTTAACGCCATGCACGGCATATTCTACAAGCAAGCCGTTGTACGTCTGCCAGCGCTGGTCGCCAGCAACATCATTGCTTAAAATCACAGAACACTTTTGTTGAATGCTTTCAACCGCATCATTTCTTGGTGGCGCGACTGTGGAACATCCAACTAAAATCGTACCTACCGCCAATAACGTAACTTTTGTCTTATTTATCATATCGTTTCCAACTGTATCGCCACGATATGGAAATCTTATTACACCTGATAAGGATCATCGATAGCGCACCGCAGATTAATTACTTAATAAACTGTAAACTCCATACCAGTCTTAACACTGCAAGCTCATAACTCCTATTAACTCACCCAAATGTAAACAAATAGTAAAATCACCTTTACGCGATGCAAAATCGACAAATGAGATTAGCGTTCCTTTCTCGCGACCAAGCGTGCAATAATCAACTGTCTACATAACGAAACCATTTGAAGGATCAAAATGACCGCAACGGATTACCTCAACGACCTCAATCAACGTTACCTTGCGATTCACCGCACCAAAGAAGATTTCTTTTGGGAAACTTACATGGGGATCAGCGATGACCATGATGGCTCGACGCAAGCACAAACGGCATGGACAAGCTTTTTAAGCAACGCCGAGCAAATTACTGCCATCAAACAACAGCTTGAAGCCGCGGACTCAATTACCGACCCACAAGAGAAACAACAAACCATTACGGGTCTATCTGGTTGGCTGGCGATGTTTGAATCTCACGCTATCGAGGGCGAAAAAGCACAAGCGTTGAAAAATCAGCTCATTGCCTTTGAAGCTGAGCTCTTCGAGAAAAAACAGAACCACGTACAAACATTTACCGATGAGAACGGCGAGCAAGTAGAAGGTTCACTTCCAGTATTAAGCTCAACCATTCGCACCAGCAATCATGAAGAAGTTCGCCAATCGGCTCATCAAGCGTTGCTGAACCTTGAACAATGGCTACTGCAAAACGGCTTTATTGAACTGATCAAACTGCGCAACCAGTTCGCTCGCTCACTGGGTTATGCGACTTTCTTTGATTACTCCGTGCAAAAAACGGAAAAGATGAGCACTGAGCAGCTATTCGAAATTTTGGAAGATTTCGAACAACGCACGCGAGATGCGCATCTAAACAGCTTAGAAAACTTGGCGAAAGAGAAAGGCGCAAGCGCACTAGCAGGCTACAACTTTGTTTACTCATTCGCGGGTAACGTTATGCGTGACCTTGACCCATACGTGCCGTTCTCAAAATCTCTGAGACGCTGGGTAGAATCATTTGGTCGCCTAAATATTGATTACTCTGGCGCGACGCTAACGCTGGATTTACTAGATCGCAAAGGTAAGTACCCGAACGGGTTCTGCCACGGCCCTATCCCTTCTTTCTATAATCAAGGCGAATGGGTCGCAGCGCAGGTGAACTTCACCAGTAATGCCAAACCAGACCAAGTGGGCAGTGGCTACGATGGCATTAACACGCTGTTCCACGAAGGCGGCCACGCAGCACACTTTGCGAACGTAAAAATGAACGCGCCTTGTTTCTCGCAGGAGTTTTCGCCGACGTCAATGGCTTATGCAGAAACTCAGTCGATGTTCTGTGATAGCCTGTTAACCGATGCCGATTGGCTAAAACAGTACGCACTGGATGATGAAGGGAATTCTGTTCCTGATGAGATTATTCAAGCAATGATCAACAGCCGTCAGCCATTCAAAGCTTATGAAGAACGTAGCATCTTGGTTGTACCATATTTTGAGCGCGCGTTGTATCAATTGAGCGATGACGAGTTAACGCCAGAGCGCATCACTAAGCTCGCTCGCGATTGTGAAAAGCAGATCCTTGGTTTGGAATGCAGCCCTCGCCCACTGATGGCGATTCCACATTTGCTATCCGACGAAGCAGCTTGTGCGTATCAAGGTTATCTACTCGCGCACATGGCGGTGTATCAGACCCGTGCATACTTCCTTGAGAAGTTTGGTTACCTGACGGATAACCCAGAAATTGGCCCACTGCTGGCAAAGCACTACTGGCACGCAGGTAATCACTTGTCGCACAACGAAACCATTGTCAGCCTGACTGGCGAAGGCTTCAATGCCAAATACCTTGCAGACGTGTGTAACCTGTCGCCAGAACAGGCATGGGAAGTGCAGCAGAAGAAAATCGACTCACTTGCGACGCGAGAGCGAGCATCAGTCGCTTCACTGAACGCCGCGATTAAAGTCGTCGACGGCAGTAAAGAGCTGGCAAGCAACGCCATCTCTGACGAACAAATGTGTGACGATTTTGAACGTTACATCGTAGAGACTTACGGTCGATAACACGCAGAAAGCCAGGAGCTCGCCTTCTGGCTTTTTATTCTTTAGCTAATGCAATAGGAAGGAAGATCCATGTACCAAGAAGTCATCAAATTTTGGTTCGAGGAGCTATCGCCCCAAAATTGGTTTGAAAACAACCCAGAACTGGACAAGCGTATTGCATCGCGATTTGCCTCGGTATTAGAACAAGCCGCTCGTTGTGAACTGTTTAATTGGCGTAACAGCGCACAAGGACGATTGGCCGAAATCATCGTCCTCGACCAGTTTTCACGTAATGTGTATCGCAACAACCCAAAAGCGTTTGCACAAGACCCACTCGCATTAGCATTGGCTCAAGAGGCAATTCGGTTAGGTCACGACAAAGAATTAGCGCCTGAGCAGCTAAGTTTTTTGTACATGCCATTTATGCATAGCGAATCTCGCCTCATTCATGTCGAAGCTGAAAAATTGTTTCGCGCATCAGGGCTTGAAAATAACTACGATTTTGAGCTAAAACACAAAGCCATCATCGACCAGTTTGGGCGCTATCCTCATCGCAATGCGATACTGGGAAGAAAGAGCACTCCCGAAGAGTTAGCGTTTTTGCAACAACCTGGGTCAAGTTTCTAAATAACAATGAATAATGAGTTAACCATGAGAGACCACGCAGTATGCTGGCCATGCTTGCTAAAACTAGACGGCGACGATGAGCTGATCTACACGCATTCCCAGTCCGACTTAGACTCTGAATGCGAAGCCCTCATTTTTGGGCAAGATGATTACGTTATTGACTCAAATGGCAACACGTTCGAATTGAAAAACAATGGTTCGAACACCACTCTTTTACACCCAAAAGAACGAACGCTGTCCGTAGAAGAGGTTACGTCATTAATCCAATCGCATGAATTCAGCCTCGCGCAACGGTGCATTATCAAGATTCATTTCACCTCGGTGAGGCAAGCTGTTGAGGCCTTAGCTCACTAAATCAATCCCAATACGCACATCATTAAATAAAATTATCATTTTTATAATTTATGATAATTTAATGTAATCAATATCACGCCATATACTCTCCCACATCGAAACAAGACAACGTTCAAACACACATGTTGGGAGCAAACAAATGAAAATGAATCATGTCGGTATTATGGTCGGAGATATGGACAAAGCGGTTGAGTTTTACACGCAAGCGCTAGGTCTAAAAGTCGTTATGGGCAACACGAAAGTGATTGAAGAACGCGAAACGGCAATTGGCAGAATGTGTATTGCGGTCTTTGGGGAAGGCTTTAAAGGCTTCAACATTGCGCACCTTGTGACAAGTGATGGCATCGGCCTTGAGTTATTCGAAATGAAAGAGCGTCAAGAGCGCCATGAAGTGGATTTTTCTCGCATCGGTATCTTCCATTTCTGTTTGCAGACAGACGATTTTGAAGGTGCTATCAAACGCACCGAAGCACTAGGTGGCAAAGTTCGCATGGACATCATGCGTTACCACCCAGAAGACGATAATAAGCCTGCGAAAATGGTTTACCTAGAAGACCCATTCGGTAACCTATTCGAGCTTTACTCACACTCTTACGAAGAAACTTACGCTTCTGATTACGAGTAATAGCCCCATCCATATTCCAAAAGGCTAGCAATACGCTAGCCTTTTTTGTTTGCTTTAAGTTGCAGTGTTTCTGCACTCGCTCTAGCAAAAAAACGTCTGGAATTTGATCATTTCTCTCACCACTTTTAAGGTCACTTTATACTTACCTCAACACAATGCAAAAAGGAGTGAAGCATGCCTACCAAAAATCCAATCGCCATCAAAGCGCTTGATCATGTTGTATTAAGGACCTGTAACCTCGATGCTATGTTGCATTTCTATCGAGACATTTTGGGCTGCCCTGTCGAGCGCCAAGTAACGGAACTTGGTTTAACTCAACTTAGGGCAGGTAACGCATTGATTGATGTAGTGACGGTAGACAGCGAATTGGGTCAACTCGGCGGAAAGCCACCAGTTCAAAATGGTCGTAATATTGATCATTTTTGCCTGCAATTGGCGCCTTTTTCCGAGGATGAATTACTGGAATATCTGCGTTCGAACGGCATTGAAACCGAAGAGTTTGCGAAACGCTACGGCGCACAAGGATTCGGTCGCTCACTCTATATTCATGATCCGGAAGGAAATGTCGTCGAGTTAAAACCTCAAGTGATTGATGAGTAAGCGAGTAAAAAAACCTTGTTATATTCTGAAAATAACAAGGTTAACTTCTAAAATAATTATTGAAGTAAGAACATATTATTAAGTCAAAATTCTAGCTGGCTCACCTGTTTCTTTTTCTCGCCACCATTGTTTATTTATCTGTTTTTTATGAACGAAAAAACTCTCCCCCGGCATTGGCGTCAGCAGCGTTATATGTTCTTTTTGACAATGGGCAAGCAAATCTAAAATCGGTTCGTCCCAGCGGTGAGTAAACAGCTCGTATGTAGCCCAATGTACTGGCAACAGTTTTTTCGCATTTAAATCGCGAAACGCTTGCACGGTATGATGAGCCTGCATGTGCCCCCAGTTTTCGACCGGATAACCTTGGCCTTTCACATCGGCAGCCACTTCCAAACAGGCAATGTCGATTGGTCCACATCGCAGTGCGATCTCGGAAAAGTGCGAATCGTAAGCTGAATCGCCACTAAAATAGAGCGTCTCTTCTTTTCCTTTGATGACCCAAGAAGCCCACAGGGTCGCGTTTTTATCGAAATAAGTACGACCCGAATTATGGTTAGCAGGCGTACAAATCAGTTCGATTCCGGCATAGTGCACGCTATCCCACCAATCGAATTCCACGATGTTGTCTGCGCAAACGCCCCACTTTATCAGATGCTTGCCAACCCCTAAGGGCACATAAAACGTCACGGATTTATCAGCGTAGAAACGTATGGTCGATGCTTCTAAATGGTCGTAATGATCGTGCGAAATCACGATAATTTCAGGAATCGGCAAACAATCTCTGGCGTAGGTATTGGGAATATTGCGTTCAAACCACGCTTTTGCGACGAACGGAGAAGCGTAATCAAATACCGGATCGGTCAGAATTCGAATGCCATCGACCTCCACCAGCATGGTGGAATGGCCCAGCCAAGTAACGCGCATCGATTCACTTCGCTGTGCAAACTGCGTAGGTTGAATTGGGAAATGTGGCAAATGTTCGTTAGGACTCAATGGCGTTCTACCACCAAGATAGCTCCAACACACCTGCCAGAATGATTGCGGGCTAGGGACATTTGGCATCTCGTTTTTAACGCGGCCGTTTTCAAATTGAGGCGAGTGGTGAACACGGTGCGCCAACTGCGCATGGTAGGTTTGAGGGGAAATCAGTGAACTTGGCTTTTGTGTCTTTTGTTCACTCGTTAGGTATGTGCGCTTAAGTATCGTCTCAGACATATCGTAGTTTTGTCTCGCTTGTGAACGCTCAACAGTAGGTTTATTAAAACGTGCGTGTATGTCTATTTCGTGACCAAAATGAGGTGTAAGATGAAGATTCAGTTTCAATCAAACGTCTTCTATTTAAGGAAGCGGTTCTCAAACCTTCTGAATACTGCGTCGGTTTGAAAGGAGAAAACTATGGTGACTTGCAGCCAATACGATTTTATTGAAATCGCCTGTATGTTTAAGCTCCCTATCGAGATCACGCTAAAAAATGGTGAAGCTCATCAGGGCAACGCGTTCGACACAGGCTACGACATGCAGCGACAAGAGTGCTTGTTTTTAGATATGGATGGTGAGCACACCGCCTTCCCGACTGAACAATTAGTCGCAATGCGCGCGCTCAAAGCCAATCCGCATTTTGACGAAGTGACGTTTGAGTAAACGTCCTTCTTTCACTGGCACTGTCCAATAAAAAACGCCTCTCAAGCTGACACAACTTGAGAGGCGTTCTCTTACACTATTCACCGGAACTTCATGTTATTCACGCGACCGAATGAAAACCAGCATCGGCATCATGATCAAGAACATCACTCCCACAAGCTGGAAGGTGTGCACAAACGCGACCATTTGCGATTGCTGCTGCAACATCTGTTGGTATTGGTCTAACGCAACCGGGTCGGTAATAGAAAGCCCCTGATTGGCCGCCCAGTCATGCAAGTTAGGATTATAAGGATTAATACCCTCTCCCAGCGCATGCCATTGCTGCTGACTATCACGATATTGGAACGTGGTTGCGATAGAGATACCAAACGAACTACCAATGGTACGGAACAGATTGTAAATACTCGCCGCCGCAACAGATTGCTCTTTCGGAATCGTTAAATACGCCAAGGTGGATAGCGTCGAGAAAGTTAAACCAAGCCCCATCCCCTGAATCATACTCGGCATCACAATCCAAAATGTATCGATCTGCAGTGAGTACTGCGTCATCAAATAGCTACCAATCCCGATGCAGCTCAAGCCAAAGACTATTTTGATTCTGGGATCGAATTGCGGATTGAGCTTAATCACCAAAATCAACATCGCCGCTGACGCCAACCCACGAGGTGCCATTAATAAGCCAGTGGTTGAGACCGGATAATCCAGCAAGCTTTCCAACAGCATTGGTTGTTGAGTCGTCAGACCAAACATCGCCATCGACACCACGGCAATCATCAATGACGAGACCATAAGGTTTCGGTCTTTCAGTAGCCACAATGGCGCTATTGGACTTTTGGTTTTCCAACTGCGATATATCCACATCACCAATCCCATGACTGCGAGCAATATCGCCGTCTGAATCATACGTGAGTCGAGCCAGTCGTCTTCATTCCCTTTATCCAACACAAACTGCAACGCGCCCACACCTAACGCCATGTAACCGATGATCCACCAGTCAAAGTTAGGTTTGGATTTGCTGTCGATATGGATATAGCGATAAATCAAAGAGGTACAGATCAAACCGAATGGCAAGTTGATGTAAAAAATCCAGCGCCAGTTAATGTTGTCGGTGATCACACCACCCACAACTGGGCCCAAAATAGGACCAAGCAAAATGCCGATGGAGAAAATCGCCATCGCTTTGCCTTTTTGCTCATACGGATAAATCTGCACTAACGTCGACTGCGCCAATGGAATCACCGACGCGCCGAAAGCGCCTTGGATAATGCGAAATAGCACCATCTCTTCAAGAGACTGTGCTTGCCCACAAAGCGCACTGGCAATCACAAAACCGATCACAGCAACCAACATGACTTTGCGTTCACCAAAACGCGACACCCAGAAACTGGTCATCGGAATGAAGATCGCTTCCGCCATGCTGTAACCCGTCAACACCCACGTAATTTGGTCTGCCGTTGCGCCCAACGCGCCCATCATGTGCGATAGCGACACGTTCGCAACGGTCATATCGATTAACACCATGATGGCAGAAAGCATCACGGCGACGGTGGCAATCCCCCGTTTGTCTGCCGTAATTTGATGGCTCATTGCACGCTACTTTGCAAATCAATGGTGACTTCTGAGCTCGCACCCACGCGAAGTTGCGGCGCATCGGCCGGTACTTCTAATGCCAAACGTACAGGGAAACGCTGTTTGATTTTAACCCAGTTACCCGTTGCGTTTTCTGGTGGCATCAAGGAGAACGATGTACCACTCGCAGGCGATAGTTGTTCTACCGTTGCTTTCCACACCACGTCTGGGTACATATCAATCACCACATCCGCATGCATGCCAGGTTTAATATGAGTAAGATCGGTTTCTTTAAAGTTCGCGCGTACCCAATAGCTGTCTTTTAAAATCACAGGGAACAACGTTTGACCCACGCTAACGACCGAGCCTACGTGCGTATTGATCTCACCGGCAATGCCATCCACTGGTGACGTAATGTCGGTGTAGCTCAAGTTCAGCTCTGCTTGCGCTAACTGTGCTCCCGCTTGTTGAACAACCGCAGCCTCTGCGCCTTCTTCACCACGGTTCGCAATGGCTTTTTCTACCGTCGCGCGCGCTTGCTCCAGGCTCGCTTGGGCATTGGCTAGTTTGTTTTTTGCCGTATCTAAATCTTGGTTCGACGCCAGTTTGCGTTTCACCAAGGAATCCGTACGTTTGTACTCCACTTGCGCTTCTATCAGGTTAGAGCGCGCCGCATCTAAGCCCGCAACAGCTTCAGTTACCTGCTTATCGGCAACGTCATGTTGCTGGACCGCCAATTGGTATGCCGCTTTTGCTTGCTTCACTGCCAACAAATATGGGCGTGAATCTATCTTCAGCAGTAGGTCACCTTTGTTAACAGATTGGAAGTCTTTGACATCCGCGGAAACCACTTGGCCTTTTACCTGAGGCGCTACCGACAAAATTTTTGCCCTAACGTAGGCATCTTCCGTGCTTGGATGACTGTCAGAATACTGCCAAGACCAATACATCGCACTAAATGCAATAACACAGAGAGTGAAGAAAAGAGTTTTTACCAGCTTAGATCTGGCGGAAGAATGCTTCGCGATGTCGTCGCTCATTTATATTGTCCACTTGTTCAATTATGTGATCAGTGTAGGACTTTTCGATCTTCGGACAATAAAATGATCTGCAAGGTAAAGATCCAATTTTGCATGTTGCTAAGTTGAGTAAATGATGTGCAATCAAAACGAGGATAAAAAAGAGGGGCAGTCCCCGTAACCGCCCCCAAAGTCATGCCAATAATAGTAATGTGCGTGTAACTACTGGTTTTTCTTAGAACTTGTAACCGCCGCTGATCATAAATACCCAAGGGTTAATTTTGACGTCGGTTTTTTGCTTCTCTCCACCTGCTTTGTAAGTTGCTTCTGTTTCAATGTTTGCGTACCACGCAGCAGCGTTGAGGAACCATTGATCGTTGATCATGTAGTCCACACCAATATTCGCTGCTAGACCGAATGAATCATCCAACTTAAGATCTGAAAGACCAGCGCCTTTACCCGTGCTATTGAAGCCCTCATCAAAGAACATGGTGTAGTTGAGACCTGCACCCACGTATGGACGGAACTTACTTTGTGGCTCGCCAAAGTAGTACTGCACCATAAGCGTTGGTGGAAGGTGTTTGGTGTCCGCGATATCACCAAGACCTAACAAGTCTGTTGAAATATCGTGGCTGAATGGTGTTGCTGCTAGAAGCTCTAAACTGATGTTGTCTGTAAACATGTAGCCAAACGTCAAACCAAGCTGCGTATTTGAGTCAACTTCTAACTCTTCTTGAGAACCAAGAATCTTATCACTGCTGTCATTTGGAACGACAGACGCCGCACCAACACGAAGAACGAAGTCACCTTGTTTATGAGCGAAAACACTTGGTGACACGAGTGCAGCAACCACTGCTAGACTGCAGATTGTTTTTTTCATTTTTATTTCCTTTCGTAGGGCTTCGTTATGTCGTACCCAAAGGGGTGCCTGCTAACTGATCTGAGATTTCAAGTAAACTCAGCGCCTTGAAGCACACGGGTATCTATATCTTTTTGAGCTGTGCGCAATCTAGCACATAGAAACCCTACTATTTTGATGGAAATCAATTTGTGAAAAATATAGTTTTTTTGTATGGAGAAACGCCATATTGATCAACAAATTATGCAAATAGGATACAATTCTGTAATGCAAACTGTGCGTGTGAGTTGCCATGCATACCCATAAATGCGAATCCTCTCGTTAAGGCTCGTAGCCAGCAAAAACTTTTTTCGTCCTCTACGTCTTCTATTTTCAAAAAACAACCCACTTAAAAAGCTCGTTTGACCCCTTAAAATCGCGATTTGAGGGGTTTGTAAAACACTGAAATACAAGAAGTTATTTTTCTGGAAAATCAGTCACTTGGAGTGCTAGTCTGCTCGCAACTAAGGAGAAGACATGTTAAAAACCGATCTCATTTTTGAACGAGAAAACTTTTCTCATCACGATTTTCAGAATGCCACCTTTAAAAACTGCCACTTTTATATGTGCAGTTTCGACCATGCCGATCTGCGCGATGCTAAGTTCATCGACTGTCGCTTTATCGAATCCAAAGCGCTAGAAGGGTGTAGTTTTCGCTTCGCGAACTTAAAAGACGCCAGCTTTACGAACTGTATGTTGGCGATGAGCCTGTTTAACGGCGCAAATTGTATGGGCTTGGAGCTACGTAAGTGCGATCTCAAAGGGGCAAACTTCCAAGGTGCGAACTTTGCTAATCGCGTCAGTAACACCATGTTTTTCTGTTCTGCTTTTATTACTGGCTGCAACCTCACCTACTGTAACTTCGAGCGAGTGTTACTAGAAAAATGTGACCTCTTTGAAAACCGTTGGAACGGTGCGAACCTCGCAGGGGCAACTCTCAAAGGCTCGGATTTATCTCGCTGCGAATTCTCGCCAGAACAATGGGGAACCTTTAACGTTGAGCAATGTGATCTGACTCATGTCGAACTAGACGGGCTGGATGTGCGCCGCGTTTCTCTGTTTGGTGTTAAAATTTGTGATTGGCAACAAGAGCAATTGCTTGCGCCTTTTGGACTGATCATTCTTTAAGGAAAGGCCATGAACCTGTTTAAAGACTTACCGAATAACCTCGACGAGGAAGTGTTCGAAGACCTGCTGACCCACAAAAACCTGCGTATAGAACGCATTGTCTCAACGGGGCAAACCTCGCCCGAAAGTGGCTGGTACGATCAAGAAGAACATGAATGGGTCTTGGTTCTTAAAGGAGCAGGAGAGCTGACTTTTGAATCAGGTGTCGTGCAACGACTTGAGGCAGGCGATCACGTTACGATTCCAGCTCATACCAAACACAAAGTGAGCTGGACTGACCCAACGCAAGAAACCATCTGGTTGGCGGTGTTTTATCAATAAACACAAAACGATCTTAAACCAAAAAATAGGCGCTGAATTTGCTCGATACTACTAAGCCGTCACTGGCACTGTTTGATTTTGATGGCACCATCACCCGAGAGGATATGTTTAGCCTTTTCCTCCACTATTCTGCTTATGGCCTGCGCAAACGAGTAGGAAAGGTCGCTATCATGCCATTTTATGCGCTGTACAAACTCGGAGTGTTACCCGCTCGTGTTATGCGTCCTCTCAGCAGTTTTATTGCATTTTCAGGGAAAGAAACGCAGAAAATTGAAGCGATTGGCACTCAGTTTGCCCATGAAGTGATCCCGCTGTACTTACGGCCAGAAGCGATGGAAAGGTTGGCGTGGCATCAACACAGAGGCGATACCATTGTGGTGGTGTCGGCATCACTCAATGCATATCTCAAGCCTTGGTGTGAAGTGAACGGTTACCACTTGCTGTGCAGTGAACTGATCTCAGAACAGCCAAAACTGAGTGGCTTTTACCAGCAAGGTGATTGCAGTTTAGAAAGAAAAGTCTCGCGCGTTAGGGCCACGTTTTCGCTCGACGAGTTTGCGTCTATTTATGCCTACGGTGATACGCACGAAGACATTCCGATGCTAAAACTGGCAGACTACGCGATGCTCAACTGGAGCGAGTGGAGAGCAAGCGAATAACGATATGTGCTCTGATTTTCAAGACAACCACTCGACCAAAGTGATCGTTTTAGGCTAAAAAAACAAACCCTTCTCACATGAGAAGGGTTTTATTAATCAGGGTCCGAATAACTGGCTTAACGCCATACCCCCCATTGACCCGTTGTGCCTGGTTCCTCACCAGACGTCCACCACTGAGCGGTCCATTCTTTACCGTTGTGCGTCACCACATCACCTTGGTCGTAAACAGCCGTCTTGTCCCACAAGTTGGTTGGTTCAACTGGTGGCGGTACATCCGCTTTGATCAGTGACAACGCATAACTGAAGTCTGCGCTTGACGCTAATACTTGGTTCGCATTCACGTTGTTACTATCGAACATGTAGTGGTTCATCTCTTGATGCCAAATGCCCACGTACCAATCGCCCGTTTGCTGCGCGTTAAATTGATCCGCAATTTCTGCCGCCCAAGTCGTCGTATTGTTTGCGCTGATTGGCAGTGAAATATCGACAATTTCATTGCCTGTCGCATTAAACGTACGGAAACGGATGGTGTCACCCGCTTCTACTGGTCCGAAACCTTGCTGAACAAAGTAGCCTAGAGATGTCAGATTATTGCCCGGTTCGGTTGGATCAACAGGGTCAGTCGGTGGCGTCGTGCCTGTTCCGTTTAACGTAATGTCACTACAGTTGTAGAAACCTTCCCCAGCGACATCAATACGCTGCCAACGAGTGTAAAGTACCGCATCGCCCGAACGATCAGCAGGGAAAGTCACCTGAATACGGTAGCGTTTTTCCGCATCAACATACACATCACCTGCGGTGTCGATCAGCTCTAAATCACTCCAAGTAAGAGGTTTTGAATCATCATAAGTTGGCTTGGTGAGATAGAATTCCCAGTACGATGGGTTGTGCGGCGCTTTGCCGTAAAACACCAATTCAATCTGGTTATTTGCATCTGGCGTAACATTGGTGCGCTGCCAGTTTGGAGAAGGATTGTTCAAGCCTTTCTTAGCTGTATCGCCAGCAGAACATAGCTCACCGTCGCGAACCACGGCTTTCACATGCTCCATATCTCGGTAATTTGGTACGTTTGCTGCAATTTCGCTACGCTGCACAAACGGATACGCGCCAGATTCTTCAAAAGCCGCTTTACACGCTTGGTTAGGGATCTCGTTGGTCCAAAAACCACCGTCTAAATAACACGTATTCTGACGAGCACTTGGAAATTCTACCCAGCCGTGGGCGTTGACGTTAAATGAGCTCAATGCGGCAACAGCGCTTAAGCTCAAAAGAGGAAGCGTTACATGTGATTTCATCGTTCATCCTTAATTTTGCTGACTCGCCGCTCTGAAACACAAGCGGTTTAAGCAAAACTAGCAGGATGGGATTATTTAGAAGGTGAGAATAAATATGGAAATTGTAAGAGTGCCATCTGCTTTCCAGCATTTGTTGTGAACCATTCTCATACTCGACTGACTCTTTCGAGTCACTTCAAATTCATGTGCCACAAAAACTGTCACTCTCGTTTGGCTATCGCTCGTCTTTTGGTGTGTCCATCACCACCATCGTTGTGATCGACTTGACGTGTTCGCACTCACCCAACACATCAGCATGGAACGCTTTATAAGCGGCGAGATCTTGCGTCTCTACGCGTATGAGATATTCGTTAGATCCCGTAATGTTGTGACATTCCACCACCTCGTTTACAAAACGCACATGCTCTTCGAAACCCAGCTGTGCCTGCTTAGAGTGCGAGGCCAAACCAATCGACACATAAGCGACAAAACCCACGCCAAGTTGCTGATTATCCAGTACTGCTCGGTAGCCTTTGATCACGCCTTTACGCTCTAAATCTTGCACTCGGCGTAAGGTGGCAGATGGAGATAAACCAACACGTTCCGACAGCTCTACATTGGAGATTCTTCCGTCGCGTTTAAGCACTTGCAATATTCTTTCGTCAAATCTATCCATGATGATGTTTCATTGCTTATTTAGTTTCTAATCATCAAATAAAAGCACAATATTGACCTCAGTTCTACTTATAGTTGTTCTTTACTTATCGAGAACTGATTCAAGGAACAATCTATGGAATATCATCAACTGGGCGCTTTGGCGTTGTTCGCTTTTGTCTCCACTTTTACGCCGGGTCCCAATAACATTATGTTGATGACCTCAGGGGCAAATGTCGGCTTTAAACGCACTATCCCACATATGTTGGGCATTACCTTTGGCTTTGGTGCCATGCTAATTTTGGTGGGCATTGGCTTGATGAGCCTGTTCCACGCATATCCAATTACACACTCCATTTTGAAAGTGTTGAGCTTGAGTTATTTGCTGTACTTGACGTACAAAATCGCCACCAGCGACAAAACCGAAGCAAAACACGATTTTCGCCCAATGTCTTTTTTAGGGGCTGTCGCATTCCAATGGGTGAACCCAAAAGGTTGGTCGATGGCGTTGACGGCCATTACGGTATACAGCAGTGGCGGTGCATGGCTCGAACTGACTTTTATCGCCGGTATCTTCTGCTTAGCTAACTTGCCATCGGTAACATTTTGGACGGCGGCAGGTATGCAATTGCAGCGTTGGTTGACCACCGATAAACGCGTTAAGGGGTTCAACTACAGCATGGCTGCGCTGTTGCTTTTGTCTACGATTCCAATGATATAAGTCTATTTTGGGTTAAAAAACGACTCACTTTACGTAATTGGGAAAGGACAGATACTGCATTTTGCTTGAGGCTTTGGCGTTAATTCACAGTGTAAATTTGTTTAAAGACGCTACCCTCTTGTTAGGGAACTTGATAATCTTTAAATGAGAAAGAGAATAATTATCGAGTAAAGTAACAATGAAAAAGAAGCCTCAACCTAAAACGCTTGTTGTCACAGACACAGAAACCATCACTCCAAACATGCAGCGCATTACCTTGCAAGGTGAAGCGCTGAGCCACTTTCCTCGTGACTGCGAAGGCAGTTACATCAAATTACTGTTTAACGATATGGGCGGCGCGGATCTGAGCATCCTGTCAGAAGACGACCGACCAATCATGCGCACCTACACTATTCGACGCTTTCATCCAGAAACCAGTTCAATCGAAGTGGATTTCGTCCGACACGTAACGCAAGATCTGCAATGCGGATTTGCAGCGCGTTGGGCAATGGCCGCGCAAAAAGGCGACACGATCAGCATTGTTGGGCCAGGTAGCATCTCCAACTTAAATACTGAGGCGGATTGGTTCTTCATGGCTGCCGATATGACAGCACTTCCAGCACTTTCTGCGAAAATTCGTACGCTGCCAGAAGAGGCCAAAGGCTACGCTGTGATCAGCGTGATGTCTCCAGACGACATCCAACCCCTACACGCGCCAGCAGGCATGGAGTTGATTTGGTTAACCGAAGGGCAAGCCTTGGCTGATAGCGTTCGCGAACTCGAGTGGTTAGATGGTAACGCTTCGGTATGGTGTGCGTGTGAGTTCGATTCAATGCGCGCGCTGCGCCAATATTTCCGCAATGAGAAAGAAGTCGATCGCGAGAATATCTACATCAGCAGCTATTGGAAAAAAGGCGTGTCTGAAGATGGGCACAAAGTGATTAAACGTGAAGACGCGGAATCCAACCAATAGTGATTCATGTCTTTTCGATTCCAGCTCTCATCCTAATAAAAACGCCCGGCATCACCGGGCCTTTTAGCAACTTCAGTTGTATTAAAGTTCATGAAAACTCTAATCCGCTAGTTCCTGCGCTAAAAAGTCGATCAACAACCTCACTTTGGGCGATAAATTTCGGCTTTGTGGATACAGTGCCCAAATGCCTTCACGGTCGTCTCGGTAATCGGTCAGCACCTCGACTAGCTCACCGTTATCTAGGGCTTCTTGAACGTAATAGTCCGGCAACTGCACTAAACCCAAACCACGTTTGGCGGCGCCCATTAGCGCAAAACCACTATTGCATTTAATCCTCCCCGATACGCGCAAAGACTTATCGCGTTTATTTTCCTTAAAATGCCAATAATCGACCGAACCAACTAGGCACTGATGTCGAGCCAGTTCGGATAATGTGTGAGGCTCGCCAAATCGCTCCAAATACATAGGGCTAGCACACACGTAATTTTGACGCGACGAAAGACGCTTTGCGATCATGCTGGAATCTTGCAGGCGGCCAAGACGAATCGCCACGTCTACCCCTTGCTCTATCAAATCCAGTTTTTGATTGGTCAGAACTAAATCGAGGTCCACACGCGGGTACTTCTCCAAAAACTGATGCAAGAGCGGTGCGAGGTTCATTTCCCCATAGGTCACAGGCGCTGTCACACGCAGCAAACCTCGCGGTTCGGTTTGCATTTGCGTTACAGCAAGCTCAGCTAGTTCTAGCCCTTCGACCAAGTGTTTGCACTGCTGATAATAAAGCTGTCCAGCTTCAGACAGAGAAACTTTTCGCGTCGTGCGATGCAGTAACTTAACCGCAAGGCGCTCTTCAAGTGCCGATACGCGGCGACTGATTTGTGCCACTGACGTTTTCAGTTTAGCCGCGGCAGCTGTAAAGCTGTTAGTTTCCGCTACGGCAACAAACTCGCTGACTCCTTCCCAATTCGCCATGCTGTATTCCTGTCGACCTCTTCTAGACAAATAGTGATTACATTGTTCTCGTCGCGCTACGCTTTGAAAACGGGAAAACTTTACGCGTCAGGTAACGGACGAAGTTCGTCGTATTGCGCATCAAGCTCAATGCCAAAATATTCTTTCAACGCATCCAGGTAGGTTTGACCTGGCTCTAGCTCTATTTCTGTTAGCGCTTCATGATTGGCGCATCTGAGTGTGTAGTTAAGCAGCGTCACCAACCCACTTTCTGTCGCTCTAGCAGCGACTCTTGCGCTAGTAAAACGCGAATTAGGCGAAGTCGAGGTAAAGAAGTTGCTACATGCAATGTCACCAGCAAACACAAACTCTAGGTCAAAGCTGTATAGATTGTTCCACGTGTCCGTTCCATCGGTTGAAAGCACTTGGAGGAAATAACCAAACTGAGCATCTTTGACAAAACGGAAGGTTTGTAAATCCGTCTGAATCACTTGGTCAAGGATAAATGGCAATGGCGCTCGAGGGGTATTGGAGCCAAAACCCACATCGACAATCCATGTTTGTTCCTCTAACGTCACTAACGTGATTTGATGACTACGACCTGTTGGTGTACCAGACACATGTACACGCCCTAGCAAACTTCGCGCTTCAAACCCAAGAGTGTTGAGCACATCAAGCATTAAACCATTTAATTCAAAGCAGTAACCACCGCGAGAGTGGTACACGGTTTTTTGAATAATATCTTCAATCTCAACAGAGACGCCTCGCTGCAATGCGATGTCAAAATTCTCAAACGGCAGGCAACGATGCTGCGCCACGTGAATTCTGTGCAATGACTCCAAATCGGCGGGCAATTCACTAGGCAAGCCTAGCTTGGTTAAATAGGCACTCAGATCCGTCTTATTCATAATCACTCTTACTTAGCTGATGGTTTGACAGTTTTCTACTTTAGCCCCTCTATCTAACTTCAGGTCAATCACCTTTTCCATTTCCCTTCCGCTTTAAGGAGGCATCGCACTCTTTTTACACGCTCACCTTATCATTATTACGCATATGTAAAAATCATTTTCAAAATGGACGGATTATCATTTTTACTGAAACACCTAAAATGAGCACCAACAAAACGACGCAGCGCGGTAAGCAAACCTTAACTACGCTTATTACGTCACTCCATATACTGAAAATATAAAGGAAACATCCAATGTCGCTTGAAATCAAACCTGGTCAAACTCACATAAAATCAAAAGCAATGGTCGCTTGGGCTGCAGGTGAGCCGCTTAAAATGGAAGAAGTTGATGTACAACTTCCAAAAGCCGGCGAAGTGCTAGTACGCATCGTAGCAACTGGTGTTTGTCACACTGACGCATTCACACTATCAGGTGACGATCCAGAAGGTATCTTCCCTTCAATCCTTGGTCACGAAGGTGGCGGCATCGTTGAAATGGTTGGCGAAGGCGTAACAAGCGTTGAAGTTGGCGACCACGTTATCCCACTTTACACTGCTGAATGTGGTGAGTGTAAGTTCTGTAAATCTGGCAAAACGAACCTATGTCAGGCCGTTCGTGAAACGCAAGGTAAAGGCCTAATGCCAGATGGCACAAGCCGATTCTCTATCAACGGCGAAACTATCTTCCACTACATGGGTTGTTCTACTTTCTCTGAGTACACGGTTCTTCCAGAAATCTCACTAGCGAAAGTAAACAAAGAAGCACCACTTGAAGAAGTTTGTCTTCTAGGTTGTGGCGTAACCACTGGTATGGGTGCGGTATTAAACACAGCTAAAGTTGAAAAAGGCGACACAGTGGCAATCTTTGGTCTAGGCGGTATCGGTCTTTCTGCAATCATCGGTGCTCGCATGGCTGGTGCCAGCCGCATCATCGGTGTAGACATCAACGAAAGCAAATTCGACCTAGCGAAACAACTTGGTGCAACTGATTGCATCAACCCACAAAAATTCGACAAGCCAATTCAAGAAGTGATTGTTGAAATGACAGACGGTGGTGTTGACTACTCATTCGAATGTATCGGTAACGTAAACGTGATGCGCCAAGCACTTGAGTGCTGTCACAAAGGTTGGGGTGAGTCAGTCATCATTGGTGTTGCTGGTGCAGGTCAAGAGATCTCAACTCGTCCATTCCAACTGGTAACTGGTCGTGTATGGCGTGGCAGCGCTTTCGGTGGCGTTAAAGGTCGCTCTGAGCTTCCAGAAATCGTAAACCGTTACATGGCTGGTGAATTCGGCTTACAGGAGTTCATTACCCACACAATGGGATTAGCAGACGTCAACAAAGCGTTTGATCTGATGCATGAAGGTAAGAGCATCCGAACAGTTATCCATATGGATCAATAATGCTGCCTCAGGCTCTCCTTTTGGGGAGCCTGAATTCCTTCTGCTAATTAGAGAGTTTATTCATGACCATTGAAAATGTAAGCCAAGCCAAAGTGTTTGGCGGTTGGCACAAGCAATATACACACGAATCCAATGCCCTAAACTGCACCATGCGCTTCGCGATATTCTTGCCACCTAACGCAACGAAATCAAATCCCGTACCCGCGCTATACTGGCTCTCTGGTTTAACGTGTACCGATGAGAACTTTATGCAGAAAGCGGGCGCATTTCGTATGGCGGCCGAGCTTGGCATTGCGATCATTGCACCAGACACAAGTCCGAGAGGCGAAGGTATCGCTGACGACGAAAGCTATGACCTAGGAAAAGGAGCTGGCTTTTACCTTAATGCGACGCAAGCACCTTGGTCACTGCATTACTGTATGTACGACTATGTGACTGAGGAGTTGCCTGCGATCATCGAAAGTAACTTCCCAGTCTCTGACGTGAAGTCAATTTCCGGTCACAGTATGGGCGGCCACGGAGCGCTCACCATTGGTCTGAAAAATTCAGAACAGTACCGTTCTATTTCAGCGTTCAGTCCAATCAGTAACCCAATGCAATGCCCTTGGGGACAAAAAGCCTTTACTGCTTACTTAGGCAAGGAGCTTGAAAGCTGGAAGCAATACGATGCAAGTGAACTTCTAAAACAACAACAATCACCATTACCAATTTTGGTTGATCAAGGTGATGCTGATGGCTTCTTAAATGAGCAGCTTAGACCGGAAGCGCTGATTGCTGCGGCAAAAATACACGATTCAAACCTAACCTTGAGAATGCAACCAGGCTATGACCATAGCTATTACTTCATCTCAAGCTTTATTGAAGAGCACCTCAACTTCCATGCAAAATATTTGTTTGCATAGTTAATTTAAGTAAGCTCATGAAATAAAAAATAAAGTCACCAAAACTAGGTGACTTTATTTTCTTTACGTACTAACAAATACATATCTGAATATCGATGATTTAAATATGTAAAATAATGTAACTTAAGAGCAAATTCGACATCCATTTCTCGCCTTATTAAATTCTCATTTCCGACACAGTATCTTTATTAAAAATGACACAAAGTTGCACTAAAAACCAATTAAATACCGCGAAATCATTACGAAACTCTACCATCATCCCAATACTCTGAGCTTTTAATTAAGAAGCAACTTAATAACCTTGACGTGACGTAAACCGACAGTTATTTTTGAAACATAACGTATTATAAAATCTCATCCGGTTGGCTCTATAATTATAAATAAATTACCGCTAGCACCTTTGTCCTAGCTAAGAAAAAAGAATAAAACTCAAAAGGGCATATGATGAAAAAGATAGTCGCGCTAGGTCTGTTTTTTGTTGCGCCATTCTTGTCTGCAAATACGATCGTATTTAGTAGTAGCCAGCAGCCTAGTGTCATACTGGAACTGGAAGAGATCCAAGCTTTACCTACCACTAGCTACACGATGACATTGCCTTGGCTTCCTGCCTCGTCAGAGTTTTTAGGCGTTAAACTCAGCACGCTTCTTACACACGTCTATGGAAAGGTACCAGAGCAGGTTGATATCAGCAGCTTAAACGACTATCACTCGACATTGTCCCGACAAGATATTCTTCGATATCAACCAATACTGGCTTATCAACAAGATCAGAATTACATAAAAGTCAGGAATAAAGGCCCTTTCTGGGTGATATATCCACTCAATCTCTATCCAGAGCTAAACTACAATAAATATCATGCGCAAATGGTATGGCAAGTAAATGAAATAAAAGAAAAATAATAAGAATGAAGTTATCAGAACCCTATTCTAAGAAACAAAGAATATTGCAATATTCTACCACCAGCAAAATGCTGCTGGTGGTGTTTGCCGTTTCTTTGCTTCTCGCGAATGTCGTGCTTTTACAGCAAACACGTTCACTCTCACAAAATTTTAATAACGAACAAAAACAAGCGACTTGGTTTTTATTCCAACTCTCCAAAGAACTATCAGAACTTGTCGGCGAGGCCAGACGGTTAGATGAAAACGTATTGAATATTGATGGTGCAGAGCTTCAATACGAGTTAGCGTGGAGTCGCTTTGACTTATTGACCAGTAGCACGAAAGCCAATAAGTTCTTTTCTCGGAACAACATGCACCTTTACTTCATTAACCTTTTTGAAGAGTTCAAAGAGCTAGAAAAACAACTAGTAGAAGCTAGAACAGGTGATAGCCAAGCTGCTGCTGCATTTTATCGTTCAACTCAAACACTATATTTAGGCTTAATAGACTTCGTTAATCAAAACTTCCGTCTAAGCAGTAAAGCTTATGAAGCACAAAAAGGTCAAACCCAGCGCTTAATGCAAGCACAATATATGTTGTTTGCGACGTTCGTTTTGTCGATTATCTCTCTAACTTATTTCTTTTATCGTGAATCCCATTTTCATAGAAAATTGGCGCTCAGCGACCCTTTGACGAACCTAGGGAACCGCAATGCACTATTCATTACCCTAAACAAATTTACTCAAGAAAAAAGGCCCTTTTCTCTCTGGATTCTAGATTTAAATGGTTTTAAAGAAATCAACGACACACACGGACACCAAGTTGGCGACACTGTACTGCGGGAAATCGCTAGGCGGCTTAATTCTATGACACTCAATGATTTTACTGTTTATCGCATGGGAGGAGATGAGTTCGCGGTTATCCTTGAAGGTGAACATCTCAATGAAGAGAACGTACGTGAGCAGATAAATACCGTCTTTGATGCACAAATATTAAACTCCGATAAAGTCTCAACACTTTCAACAAGCATGGGCTTAGCGCAATACCCTAAAGACAGTGACAATGTTGACTTTCTTATCAGCATAGCGGATAAGCGCATGTACAAAATGAAATTTCAACGTTAAACGGTATATATGATGAGAAAGTTCATGCAAGTACTGCTTCTACTGGCAGTCATTGCGGCAGGTGTGTTGGCTTGGGTATTTATTCCATCGCACGAAACCATCGGGCAAAAAACGCTTGAGCAGGCACTCAACGACGACTACAGCCTAGTTGGGCATCGAATCTACTCAACCGATCCGGATGCTGGCAACCGATTCGGCTACTTCGTATTGGCAACGGGCCAGAGCATTGAAGAGCAAGAGCCGTTTTTGGTCACTTCGGATCAGTTTATTCGCATGGAGAAAACGGGTGATAATACCTTGTCTGTGACCGTCAATGGCCGTATTTACCATTATCATAACGACTTGTGGGTGCCAAAATCAGACGGGAAATTGCAACACTTTTTAGTCAGTGCAACCGCCAAGTACGTACGCTAAAACGGGAACCTTACTCCCCCCAAAAAAACAAAGCCCCGCATACACTGCGGGGCTTTTTACGTGAAGAAGAAAATAACATCGAAAGAATGAGCGTTACTTCGCTAACACTTTCTCTTTAATCACTTTGAGTACTCCAGCCTCTTGGTTGCTTGGCGCAGAATAACGAGCGATTTTCTTAATCTTTTCATGCGCGTTGGCAACCGCGTACGAATGCTCACTGACTTGCAGCATTTCGAGGTCGTTGAGGTAATCACCAAACGTCATGGTTTCGGCCGGAGTAAAATTCATCGTCTCTTGAAGATGCTTAATGGCCGCGCCTTTAGACGCCTCGGCATTCATCACATCCAGCCAAATTTTTGCGCTCACTACAACTTTATGCGTTGCGCCAAACTTCGCGTTCATAGTCGGGAACAGGAGCTCTTCCGAACCGTCAAAGTGACAAATCGCTACCTTGATGAACTCGTCTTCGACTTCAAGCAAATCCGTCACCGTTTCACAGCGATGGTAGTACTTTTGAAACTCTTCCAGTGATTGCTGATCATGCGTTTCGATGTACGCAGAGCGCTTGCCACACAATACGATGTTCGCTCCGTCAATTTCACGAGCCGCTTGCACAATCTCCGCCACTTCCGCTTTAGGAATGGTGCAACTGTAGAGCTCTTTGTCTTGGTACATCACTAAGGTGCCGTTTTCGGCCACATACAACACTCGATCTTTGATTGGCGCGAACGTGTCTCGCAGGCTGTAATACTGACGACCAGACGCAGCGGAGAACAAAATGCCTTGCTCTTCCAGTTGCAAAAACAGGTCGAAAAACTCTGGATCCAAACGACCGTATTGGTCAAGCAAAGTGCCATCCATATCGGAAGCAATAAATTTGATGCGAACTTGTGACATTAACTAAAACTCTAAATGACGCTGCGAAAATATATCCATGTAAGGTACAGGATCTTGTATGAATCTCAAGTCGGGATGACGACGCCTTTCGCGATTACCAAGGGTGCAGTTTAAAGTAATCTTCACTGTGATCGATGAAGGCTCTCACCGCAGGAGACAAGTGTTTACGCGATGAATACAGCGCGTAAATGTTGAGATCATTTGGCTTCCAATCCGGCAACACCGACTCAAGCTGACCCGATTGCAGATAGATATTGCTCAAATAGGTTGGCAACATCGAAATACCCATGCCTTGTAAAGCGCCATGCAATAACGCCGTGGCCTCATTGCTGGTTAGGCGACACTCAATTCCCACCGACTCGAACTGGTCGCCCTGAGACAAATGCCACACGTGACGCTCAAAGTTTTTGTAACCCAAACAGTCGTGTGAAGATAAATCTCTCGGATGCGCGATCGCATGGTGAGTTTGCAAGTATTGCGGCGATGCCACCAACACCGATTCACACACCGCAATCGGCTTACCAATCAAAGAAGGATCGGGATCTGACGCAATTCGGATTGCCAGATCGATGCGTTGTTCGGTTAGATCACTCACTGAATCTTGCAGATCTATGTCGATATGCACTTTGGGGTGCTTTTGCATAAAACTGTTTACTGCTGGGATCAACTGCGAGAACCCAAATGAAGTGCTAGACGCGAGACGGATTTTTCCGGACAGCTCACCATCAACGGCAATATTCGACGTCAACGTATCGGCCTGTTTTAACCAGCGCTCAATCTGAGGCAAGCTGCGTTCCCCTGCGGTGGTGAGCGACACCTTGCGCGTGGTGCGGTGCAACAAACGAGTTTGCAGCCAGTTCTCCATCGCCTCTACATAACGAGTCACCATTGGCCGAGACATGCCTAACCGCTCTGCGGTCGCGGTAAAACTGCCCGAATACACCACATCCACAAATACTTTTGCTGCCGTTACTCTGTCCATACATTTGCTCGAAATAAGAAATAGTGATGCACATTATTGTGTATTTTTCCGAGCGTATCAATTTCCTAATATAGCTCCCGTTCCCAAGCCATCGTCGCTTGGCCCCAAATTCTTTAGGAGCTTATTATGAAAAAATTCACTTTGATTGCTGCATCCGTTTTAATGGCAAGCCCTGTCCTAGCGGCAAACTACTCTCCCCTTACCCTTGAGGTTTACAACGCCGACGGTAACAGCTTCCACGTTAACTCAACCTTGGTATACGGTGAGACTGACGCCATGGTCATTGACACTGGCTTCACCAAAGCTGATGCGATGCGCATTGCCGCTAAAGTGTTGGACTCAGGCAAAACGCTTAAAACCATTTTTATCAGCCAAGCGGACCCAGACTACTATTTTGGCGCAGAGGCCCTACACCAACAGTTCCCTGATGCGCAGATCATCGCAACGCCTGCGGTTCAAAAAATTATTCAAGAGAAACTGGCTGGAAAGCTGGCGTACTGGGGACCAAAGCTTGGCGCAAACGCACCGGTAAAACCAGTGATCCCTGTCGCGTACGATAAAGCATCATTAGAGCTAGAAGGTCATAAGATTGAAATTCGTGGTAACCATGGCACATCAGCGCACCGCCCTTACCTATGGATTCCAGATAACAAAGCGATTCTAGGTAACGTAGCCGTGTACTCAAACGTACATTTGTGGATGGCCGATGCCGCTGACCAAACCGCCATCAATGCTTGGGAGCAGCAGCTTAGCGAGATGCTTGCGCTTAAACCTCAAGTGGTCATCCCTGGTCACATGAAAGCAGGCACAAAGCTGAACGCAGACACCATTCGCTACTCGCAACAATACTTGCAGGATTTTCAGCAAGCGAAAAAACACAGCAATAACAGCGTTCAACTCATTGACACCATGTCAGCGAAATACCCAGAAGCTCAATTGCCAATCGCGCTAGAAATCGGTGCGAAAGTGCATACTGGTGAAATGTCATGGTAACCGTGCATTACTTCTTCGATCCCATGTGTGGTTGGTGCTACGGGGCATCACCACTCATCGAAGCCTTGATGGACACCTCTCAATTTAAGGTAGAGCTTCATCCCGGCGGCATGATTGAGAAACGCGCGATTGAATCTGAATTTCGTCAGCACATCATCAATAGTGACGCTCGTATCGCAACCGAAACCGGAGCAACGTTTGGTGAAGCATATCTGCAACGCGTGAAAAGCGAAGATGCGTTTGTTCTTGATTCTTATCTACCAACACAAGCGATCTTAAGTGCGAAGAAAATGGGGCTGAATCCATGGCACATGCTAAAGGCCATCCAATCTGCGCATTATCAGCTCGGGTTAAAAGTGAATGAAGCATCGACGCTCAAAGCCATTGCAGAATCGCTAGGTTTAGCAAGTGATGCGTGGGAGCAAAACATGACGTTAAGCGAAGCCGAACTAGGTGAGAGAATTCGCTCTAGCCGACAATTGATGCGCCAGTTGCACGTTGGTGGTTATCCAACCCTGATTGCAGAAGTAAATGGCGAGTACCTGACCTTGCCGCACTCGGCCTACTACGACAAACCAGCACAGTGGAAGCTTGCATTACGAAAACTGCAATAAACTCTTCCCCACTCGCTCTTGTCCTTAATCCAAGAGCGAGTGCCAACACCGACATGGCAATCCTGACTCAAACAGGTACAATCCTCGCTCGAATTTTTACTCGCGCGGATACCCACCATGCACTCGCCTGAACATTGTTTTACTCGTTTTACTGCTGATACTTCTGATTATGAATTACCAACGCAGTTTACGTTTCCGTTCTACTACACGCCGCATCCTCTTTGCGTTATAGCCGCAAAGCAATTGCAACAGCATTTATTAGCGCAAACCGACTTCGAACACGATTTTGGTTTGGTTAATGAAGAAACGGGGCGAGGCAAAATGTTTGGCGTATTGCTGGTAAAAAGCCCTCAAGGCGAGCTCGGCTTTTTAAGTGCGTTTTCTGGCAAAATTGCTGACCAAAACTTGATTCCAGGATTTGTCCCTCCTGTGTACGACATGCTGACCGATGAAGGCTTCTTCCGCGCAGAAACGGATGCCATCAACGCCGCCAATGCGGAGTACAAAACCTGTGCCGCGAATCCGGAATTGGCGGATCTTAAAGCGCAAATACAAGCCGACCGAGCCGCTTATCAACAAGAAGAGCAAACACAACGCCAAGTGATGATTGACGGCCGCGCCGCTCGCAAACGACAGCGTCAACAGGGCGAGCAAACACTCAATGCCGATGACCTCAAAATCTTATTGGATGAATTGGGTAAACAAAGTGTCGCCGAGAAAAACGTTCTCAAATACTTAAAGCAAGCGTGGGATGAAAAGCTTGCAATCAAAGAAGCGCGATTGGCTGAGTTAGAGCAGCAACTTGCTCACCTGAAAGAGCAGCGCAAAACGCACTCCAACGCTTTGCAGCACAAATTGCATAAACAATACCGCTTCCTAAACAACCATGGCGAAGCACGCGACTTGGTGGACATTTTTGCTGACACCACAAAACCAATCCCACCAGCAGGTGCGGGGGAATGTGCTGCGCCAAAACTGCTCCAATACGCGTTTAAACACGGATTCAAACCGCTGGCGTTGACAGAATTTTGGTGGGGTGTTTCGCCAAAGTCTGAGGTTCGCCAACACAAAAAATTCTACCCATCGTGTAATAGCAAATGTCAGCCGATTTTAGGCCATATGATGCAAGGGCTGAACGTCGAACCTAACCCATTGGCGGAGAATTGGGCAGAAGACAAAGAGCTAGAGATAATCTACCAAGACGACGCTATGGTCGTCGTCAACAAGCCCTCGGGCTTGCTTTCAGTGCCTGGTAAAACTATCAAGGACTCTGCTTATACGCGCCTACAAGCGATGTACCCTGATGTGGAAGGGCCGTTTGTGATTCATCGCCTCGACATGGCGACCTCTGGCATTTTGGTGTTTGCCTTAACCAAGCGCGCGAACAAAAGTCTGCAAAAACAGTTTATGGCTCGCGGCGTAAAAAAACGTTATATGGCACTGCTCGAAGGCGTATTAAACGAGCCTGAAGGGGAAATTTCACTGCCAATGCGTGGTGACCCCGACGACCGCCCACGTCAACTGGTGTGTTTTGAACACGGGAAACATGCAGAAACCTACTGGCAACTGATTGAAGTCAAAGATGGACGCAGCAAGGTATACATGTATCCGAAAACAGGGAGAACTCACCAACTACGTGTACACAGTGCTCATCACATGGGGTTAAACATGCCGATGGTTGGTGATGGTTTATACGGCGAAAAAGCGAATCGCTTGCACCTGCATGCTGAGATGCTAGAGCTGGATCATCCATACAGCAAAGAACGCATGGTGTTCCAAGCTGAGTGCGAATTCTAACGTCTTCCCAAGTTTAAATAACAAAAAGGCACTGACTATCAGTGCCTTTTTTTTCTAACACCAGAATAAGCGTGATGCGCGATACCGAAAACCGTTAGCTCACCTTAAACTTGGTCCACACCTGAGAGCGCCAACGCCTTGCCATGATGATACCACGTACCCATTCATCGAGTGCGATTGCCATCCAAGCCCCTAAAACGCCATAACCCAAGTGGATGCCAAAGATGTAAGAGAAAAGCACGCCTAATCCCCACATACTCAAAATCCCCATTTGCACTGGGAACTTGATGTCACCCGCGCCTTTGAGCCCCGCGATAAAAATCAGGTTAAACACACGTCCGGCCTCGAGCAAAATTGAGCCCATGACTAACGAACCTGCCAATGCGAGTATCTCTGGTTGATCGGTAAATACGCGCAGAATCTCTTCTCTAAACAGGTAAATCAGTGTGGTTGCCGCCGTTGATGCCACAAACCCCACTAAGAAGTAGATTTGTACGCGTTTTAAAATGCTACTCACCCAACCTTTACCGATGTAGTAACCGGTCTGAATTTGCGCTGCCTGACCAATTGCCAACGCGAAAGCAAACGAGAAACGGGCAATGTTTTGTGCATAAGTGAAAGCCGCCAACGATGCCGTCCCCATTTGCACCACAAAGTACACAATGCAGATTTGCGCCACGTTGTAAGACAGCACTTCACCCGCGTTCATACCGCCGATTTTTAAGATCTTTTTGTAAATCTCTGCCGGTACTTGTTTCATAGTCGACATTGGTAGTTCAATGCTACTGCGAGCGAGAATAAACCATAACATTAACGTACCGATGATTTGGCTGACGACGGTTGCTATTGCCACGCCTTGCACACCATACACAGGTAAACCAAATGGCTGGTAAAGCGCAATATAGTTACCAATGATGTTGAACACACCCGAGATCAAATTCACCACCATTGGGGAACGTGAATAACCATGACTACGCAGAATAGTTGTAAAAACAACGCCAATCGTAACGTTAAACGTCATCGCACCGCTTATCAGCAGATATTCATGAGCGTACTGCTCGACTTGCGCTTCCAAGCCGTAATACGGGAGTAGGTATATCGCACCAAGCACGGCAATCACACTCAATAGCACACCGACGAGCACAGACAACGCAATACTCGCAACACCAACGCTCACTGACTCTTGCTCGCGTCCAGCGCCATTGTATTGGGCAATCAAAATCCCCGTACCGCTACTGACAAACGTCGAAACGATGATTAAAAAGAAGGTAATCTGCGTGATCACACCAACAGCGGATACGGCTTTGTCTGAGTAGCCACTCAGCATGAACACGTCACTGGTTCCTAAAGCCGTCCGTAGCAAAATTTCGACAAGAATTGGCCAAGCTAATGCCACGATGGACATTCGTTGGTTGATGTTTTGGCTTTTAGGCATGCTTGTAACCTTTCCTACAACTAAAAACTGCCTCACAATTTTGTGAAGCAGTTTAAAAATAGTGACTCGAACGAAGCTCGATATGAGGTTGTGATTTAGCGCGGATTCTAGTCGCATATTGGTCATAACGACAACAATATTTCGCCCTGTTTCGGAAAAATATTTCTAATGCCTTTTCGAAACGACATATGCCTTAACGATAAGTAGAGCAGAGATTGGTGAACAATACTCTCAATCAACAAGCACCGAACAGAATCAGGATAATCAATAGTAATGCGTCTAACTAGATACATTACTTTGAGTTATCAGTCCAACCATATAGAGCCATGAAGAACCGTCATGAAAACCTGCATGCGCTACCATTCCTCTTTGAACACTCGCACCAAATCACACTGATGGCTTTGCACTAAAAATGACTGATATCACATTTGGAAACTTTGTTGTTCTATTTATCGCGAAAATACCGCCTAGAATAAGCGTACACGTTAATTAAGCAAGGATACGTAATGTCGACATTGGCTGGGGCGCGCTTAGAAGAAATGGCGGACATCCGCTCAACAAGAAAAAAGAAAATTGTCTTTTTATGCTCCAGTATCGCCGCTGCCTGTTTAACTTATGGTTCCATTGCTCAATCACTTGAGAATAACTGGGGCTTAAGCTTTTTCCATGCTTTGTGTGCCTTGGCATGCTTAGCAATCAGTTATGTAATAAAAGTCCAGCGGCACCATCAATACGCCGACTTATGGCTAAGTGCTGTCTTAATGTTCGAAGGGTTATTGTTACTTCTGTATAACGACGCTCCGTCAGGCAAGGTGCTATGGCTATATCCTATTGTCGCCACTCTGGTATTAATTAATGAGTTTAAGGTCGGTCTGCTGTTCAGTGGCACCTACATTTTACTGATCTTTTTTGGGGTCGCTTTTTTAGATCGACTGCCAACAGCCACAGAAATCATAGAGCGGAGATTGATGCTGACCCTGATAGCGACCGCGTTTGTGTGTCACACGTTCTCGTATTACTACACGAAAGTCCTCAATTACATTCAAACACTGTATCGTGAGGGGATTGAGGAGTTAGCATATTTTGACCAGCTCACTGGGCTTGCCAATCGCTGGAGCTTTGAGACTTGGGCGCGCGCAAAGCTCGATAAAATCAAGCACTCATCTGATGACAGCATCACCGCATTGGTCTTTCTCGATATCGATAACTTCAAGCACATCAACGACACCTACGGGCACGATATTGGTGACCAAGTACTTCAAGCCTTCGCAACTCGATTAAAAAATAACATTCGCAACAAAGACAGAAAAACCGATAAACACGACTACTCCATCGCTCGATTTGCGGGCGACGAGTTTGTAATCATGCTTTACGATGTAAAAAGTAAAGATGACCTCGACAGCATCCTAAAACGGATCGTGAATCTGTTTCCGACAGGTTACCGAAGCTACGATATGATTAACGAGTTAACAATGAGTGTAGGTGCTGCTATCTATAAGCAAGATGCAAAGGATTTGTCTGAATTGACTCGATGTGCAGATAAAGCAATGTACGCAGCTAAACATACTGGTAAAAACCAGTACGCCTTTTATGAGCACTGCAATACGGAAGAACAGTCAACATCTGATGCACCAGCGGTACCAGAAGCTTGCTAATGACTAAGCGAACACATGCATCACCCAAAGCCCCACAACGAGGAATACGATTAACCACACTACTTGCAACGTTCTGTTCGGCTTGTCTTGCTGACGAGTGGGGTGATCTTTAAACGCACGGCCCTTCATTTTGCCCATTAAGCTCTTTCCTAGAGCACGTCGATAAAATTCACGTCTCTTATGAGCGGCATTGGCAACTTCGGTAAAGCGCTGTCTTTGCTCATTGGTGAGATCTTTGTCCTCGTAACGAGGAGGGAGATCAGAATGCTTGCGTTGTACTGCCATCACTTCCTCCCTGGTCGATGGGTACATTTTTATTAAGTATATACCCAAATAACCAAAAAGATGCGTTATAAGTGAAGCACATAGACGAAAAAACCACCCGAAGGTGGTTTTATGACGAGCAACAAATGAACGCTAGAAGTACTCACATAAATACGCAGTCGCTTCTTTCACTTGAAGCTCAAATGAAGAATTACCTTCCACTTCAAAAAACTCACCACTTTGATAAGTCGTCCAATCGCTCTCGCCAACACGCTTGACCACAAGCGCACCTTTTACAACCGTCATACGCTCTGGTGCTTGAGTACCAAACGTGTACTCACCAGGAAGCATCACACCAACGCTAACATCCTGATCTTTCTGGTTAAAGCCCAGTGATTTTACACTACCAGCAAAATAGCTATTTTCCTTAATATTCATTATTGGTTTCCTTATCAAAAGTCCGCTCTTTTTTACCTTGTTTCTTTCCGTTACTCAAGCTTTGAAAGCCATTAAACTCAACGTAATAACGCACATCCTTTGCTACTGAGCGAGAACCTCTTTTCACGAGGATTAATCAGGCGACCTAAACCGATCAAGAAAAACTGCGAAGTAATGAATGTGAGCAAACAACAAAACCATCAATAAGATGTGTATCTGAATGTAAAAGTGGACATTAGATCATAGTTTCGTCGTCTCAATGGCGGGATTGTTTGTTTTTAAAAAGGAAGGTTTCCACCATGTTAAAAAAGTGGAGAAAATTAGATCTATGACGGACTCGACTCGCCGAAGGCGAAAAGCACGACAAGAACCAAAACTTTCATTTTTGGCTCGCCACCAATCCAAAATCCTCAAGAGTACATTTGTCTGCTTCGGGATGGGTCTGTTGACGTTTTTTGGCTATCAAATCCACCTCTCCTATCAAGACCACATTGATCCGGAAAAGGTGTACGGCGAATGGATTGAGATTGGCGCGCCACCCTACCAAACAGAACGTCTCGTTTTCACTGAAGATGGGGTATACCGAAACCATCGACTTATTACGACGGAATTTGAATTCGATGGCAAGGTCATCACGTTGAATACCGGATTAGGAAAGACAGCGTATCAGATCTCGGGCTCTCATCTTTCACCTCAAATACGCCGTATTGAGCCTCTTATTCCAGATCAGCGATTCATTCGTAAAGGATTTGAGCATACCGTTCAGGGCTCAGAAACCGGTGCAGCCTCTAAACGTCGCGCCGCGTTGAGTGAACACTTCAGCCGTGACTAATACGTCTTCACGGCTATTTTTCCTTTCAATTCTCTTTCTATATCAATGAAACAAAACCTTAATAAACAACAAAATAAGGCCTTCATCGCATTTAACTAACTCGTTACTGAGTAAACAATAATTTTAGTTTCTGCTGAGATTTTATAAATTATTGACTCAGTCTGACACTTTCTGTGTAACAGAGTGCGAGTTTTAGTTAAGTTCTCTCAAGTGCCTCGAAAACCGTCTTAATTTTTTTTGACGAAAAAAAACTCTCTGAAATGCTGAGTGTGATGCTTTTGCACGTGGAGTAAATCCAATCATCTTATCTGGTGCAAGAGCAGCCTATGTTCTAGGTAGAACATGAATCCAAGGATTGAGAGAGAAGTTATGATTCGATTTAACCTATGTGCAGCTGGAGTTGCTTTAGCGCTATCAGGCGCTGCAGTTGCGGCTCCAACCGCACCAAGTATCGATATGTACGGTTCCAACAACCTTCAGTTTTCTAAAATTGAACTCGCGATGGAAACCACGTCAGGCTACTACGACATGGTGAAATACCACGAGCAAGCGAAGATTACTGTTAAATTTAACCAGTGGAGTGGCACACCTGGTGACACTTACAACGTCTATTTTGATGGTGTAAAAGTAGCAAGCGGCCCTATCACTGGTAGCCAAACGACAGCTTCGTTTGAATACGGCCAAGGTGGCTTATACCAAATGGAAATCGAAGCATGTGATGCGACAGGTTGTGCGAAAAGCGCACCAGCTGAAATCACGATTGCAGATACCGATGGTTCTCACCTGAAGCCACTAACGATGAATGTTGATCCAAACAACAAAACCTACAATACCGATCCAAGCGTCGTGATGGGTACGTATTTTGTTGAATGGGGCATCTATGGCCGTGACTACACCGTCGATAATATGCCGGTCGACAACTTGACTCACATCCTTTACGGTTTTATCCCAATTTGTGGCCCAAATGAGTCTGTGAAGTCTGTTGGCGGCAACAGTTTCAACGCGCTACAAACTGCTTGTACAGGTGTGCCTGATTATGAAGTCGTTATCCATGACCCTTGGGCTGCTTATCAGAAGAGCTTCCCACAAGCTGGTCATGAATACAGCACGCCTATCAAGGGTAACTACGCAATGCTAATGGCATTGAAACAACGTAACCCTGATCTAAAAATCATCCCATCGATCGGTGGTTGGACACTGTCTGACCCATTCTTCGATTTCGTGGACAAGAAAAACCGAGACACATTCGTCGCATCAGTTAAGAAGTTCCTGAAAACTTGGAAATTCTACGACGGTGTTGATATCGACTGGGAATTCCCTGGCGGCGGCGGTGCAGCAGCCGATAAGGGCGACCCTGTAAACGATGGCCCAGCATACATCGCACTGATGCGTGAACTGCGCGTAATGCTTGATGAATTAGAAGCTGAGACAGGCCGTACTTACGAGCTAACGTCCGCTATCGGTGTCGGTTACGACAAGATTGAAGACGTAGACTACGCAGATGCAGTTCAGTACATGGATTACATCTTCGCAATGACTTACGACTTCTACGGCGGTTGGAATAACGTTCCTGGTCACCAGACTGCGCTTTACTGTGGTTCATTCATGCGTCCTGGTCAGTGTGACGGTAGTGGCGTTGATGAGAACGGCGAACCGTACAAAGGTCCTGCTTACACAGCAGATAACGGCATCCAACTTCTTCTTGCTCAAGGCGTTCCTGCGAACAAGCTAGTACTTGGTACAGCAATGTACGGTCGTGGCTGGGAAGGCGTAACTCCAGATACGCTAACCGATCCAAACGACCCAATGACAGGTACTGCTACAGGTAAACTGAAGGGCAGCACAGCACAAGGTGTTTGGGAAGATGGCGTAATTGACTACAAAGGCATTAAGTCATTCATGTTAGGTGCAAACAACACTGGCATTAACGGCTTCGAGTACGGCTACGATGCACAAGCAGAAGCACCATGGGTATGGAACCGTACTACGGGCGAGTTGATCACATTTGATGACCACCGTTCAGTGCTAGCAAAAGGTAGCTACGCGAAGTCTCTTGGTCTTGCTGGTCTATTCTCTTGGGAAATTGACGCGGATAACGGTGACATTCTAAACGCGATGCACGAAGGTATGGCTGGTGGTGTGGTTCCTCAACCAAACCGTAAACCAACCGCAGCCGCTGGCGCAGATCAATCGGTAACAGGTCCTGCAAATGTGGTTCTAGATGGCAGCCTGTCAAAAGACTCTGACGGCACCATCGCAAGCTACGCTTGGGAACAAGTATCTGGCACAGCAGTGGTACTAACAGGTGCAAACACAGCGAAAGCAAGCTTTGATGCAGCAGAAGTTACTGTTGAAGAGCAATTAACTTTCAAGCTGACGGTGTCTGACAATGAAGGTGCAACGGCATCTGACCTTGTTGTAGTAACTGTGAAGCCAGCAGGTGTGGTTGACCCAGTGAACAACGCGCCAGTAGCGCAAGTTGTTGCTCCAGCAACAGCAAACGCTGGTGACGTTGTGGTTGTAGATGCATCTGCGTCTAGCGATGCAGACAACGATACCCTGACATTCAACTGGACTATACCTCAAGGTCTGAATGCAACGGTTGAAGGCTCTAAAGTCACGTTCACTGCTGCGGAATACCCGCAAGACACAAGCTTAAGCTTCACTGTAAGTGTGAGCGACGGTAAAGCGTCTTCATCGGCAAGCGCGACAGTGGTTGTTGCACAGCACACAACCGATCCGAACCCTGGTACTTGTGACAACGCATGGGATGCGAGCGCAGTGTACACAGGTGGTAACCAAGTGACTCACGCAGGTAAAACGTGGGAAGCGAAATGGTGGACTCAGGGTGACGATCCTAGCCAATCTGGCGAATGGGGCGTTTGGAAAGAAGTTGGCGTAGCTAACTGTAACTAATTTCAGCCTTGCAGACGTTCTGCTAAATAAACAAAGGACAGCTTCGGCTGTCCTTTTTGGATTTAACCTCTTAACGAGGAGAGCAACACCAGAGACGAAAAAGTCTGAGGTGTTACTTTCAAACCGAATTAGCGCAAAACGGAGCGAATCAATCAGTAAAAGTAAGGGTTACCAAGCACTATCGAGCAAACGGTCAAAACTACTGAAGACTTGCTCACACTTCATCACTCGACCATGCCCCTGACCTTGTGTTGTCACTAACTCAACGTTTTTAATCTCTTCAGCCGCTTTTGCCGAGACACTGTATTTGGTGAACTTGTCTTGCTCATCATGAATAATAATGGTGTGAGACGGACGCTCAGACAAACGCTTCATCGGATCAATGGACTGTAACGGATAACCAAATTGGTCTTCAACTTCTGAAACCACAGCATTAAAAAGCTTCATCGAGTAACCGGAACGTGCAATGCTACCGAATAAGTTCTCTACGTAATTTAATACCGGAGCAATAAGCAGCAAAGGCTTGTTTTCTAACTTACTGTGCCTACACTCAAGAGCAGAAGCGGTGCCCATGCTGTGCCCAACTAGGCCAACAATATCCTCGACCGTATCCAACACATCTTCTAATCCTCTGACAAACCCCGGAATGTGCCCATACTGCCCCTCACTCTCACCATGTGCCGGATGATCGTACGCCAAAGCAGTAAACCCTTTCGACGCAATATGTTCCATCAGTGGATAAAACTGACTTGCCGTTCCAGACCAACCATGAGTTAGCACCCAAATAGGTCCAGATCCCAAAGTATAGGTTTTGATGATGCCTGCATGCCCTTTAATTTCACCTTTGATAAGCCCTTGAGGTTCAATATTTTTAGGTTGCGTACGAGCAGGTGTCAGAAGAAGCTTGCGCGCGGTCTTCTTTGCATGTGACGGGGCCAGTGTATGGTGTAACCGAGTACTAATGTTCACCAAACTGCGCTTAATACTGAAACGTTGCGATGTATTAAAGTAAATTTTTTCACTCATAATCATGTCCTTAACTATCAGCTTTGCACAAAATAGAACGGTCGTGCTTTTTACGCTGATAAGAAAGAGCGAACTCAGCCGCTCTTTGTGATTTTATGTCTACGAATCTGGGAAGCGAATAACCGATATTAGCCTTTCCAGCGAGAAAATAAGTTGTCGATCCCTTGCCAAAACAGACGCAAGCTTTCTTGCTCACCTTTAATTGAGTAAAAAACATGCGCACTCAAATAGAGACCGTACAAATCAAACGTTGCTTGGCGTGTATCTAAGTCTGCTGCAAATTCTTGCTTCTCTTTGCCTTTCGCTATTTGGATCTCCAAATAACTCAGCCAAGTGTCTATGGATTTACGCAGTCCGGCCTGAAGCGGGCAATCTTTATCTGCCGTATCATTCCAAGCGTCAAGAAACATACAACTTCCTTGGAATGCGTGATTCCAAGTCATCCAAGAGTCGAGCAACCCTCGAATTTTACGCTCGATATTGCCATCCCCGAGTTCTCGAGCAGGCTCAATAACCCGATCAGCGAACACTTTATTGGCGTGATCAAGCACCGATAGCTGTAAATTCAACTTCGAATTAAAGTGGGCAAACAGACCACTTTTCGACATACCGCATTGCTTGGCTAACTCTCCAATCGTAAGACTTTCTAATCCGTCTTCGCTGGCGATCTCAAAAGCCCGCTGCAGAATAAACTCTTTTGTCACTTTTCCTTTTTGCATAATCTTATTTTTAGCACGATCGTTCTTTTTTGCAATCTCGAGTTAACTGGTCTAACCATTATTCAGTGCTATTTTCGACTCACGAATCAGGTATTGATTGCGTTAATAGGTTAATAATTAAGAAGTTTGAAGTAAGTCTTAATTTTCAAAACAGCTTCAATGTAAGCGCAAGTCTGTTGACTTTTTCACGTATTACTTCAGTAACAACCTGCTATTTTCACCTAAGTTTTTTATTTAGGTAAACAATGTAATGGCAAAGAAACAAAAAATAGCCAGCTTAGAGTTTGCACGTATCATTGCGATGCTTGCGATTGTGGGTTTGCATTGCCAGATGGCACTGACTTACTGGCAGTGGAATGGGATACCATGGGTTGGCTATATGCTCAACCAACTGGCTCGTTTTGCTGTTCCGCTGTTCTTTCTCATCTCGGGTTATCTAATCCAGCCGAAGTTGAGTCACTCACCTATTGATACTCTTAAGAACTACGCCAAACCGTTAATGAAGGTTTGGCTCATTTGGAGCATGATCAGTTTACTGATGCCATTCCAATGGCAGACGGTCGCTGAGGCAGGGTATCTCGCCGAAAGGCAAGGTTATTGGGGGTACTTAATGTCAACCCCGATCAATTCACTCATCGAAGGCGGACTCGTTCATCTATGGTTTATTCCGGCTCTGGTCATTGCCGTAGCGTTAATTGCCTTTCTCGTGCATATCAATATGGCGCAACTGATACTGCCAACCGCAGTATTGCTATACATATACGGGGTCTTTGCTGGCAGTTACGCGACCATTACCGACCTGCCAGCGCCTTTCTTTACTCGTAACGGGCCTTTTTTCAGCACGTTGCTAGTTGCTCTAGGTTATTCCGCACGAGAAGCGCAGTGGCGGTGGTCGAGAAACAATACGGTTCGATGCATTATTCTTGGCATGGCACTGCATTTTGGTGAAGCTTACTGGCTGATGCAACATGACATCGCTTTCAACTCGCACGACTTCCTATTCGGTACCGTTATCTGGGCTGTAGGTGTCTTTATGTGGCTTTTGGCTCACCCTCATTTTGGCGACATGCCTTGGGTCTTCAAACTATCTCCTAGCGTGTTAGGAATATATGTTAGCCATCTGCTTATCATAATTGTCATGATGAATGTCGCTGGATTTATCGGGCTGCAACACCTCGCGAAAGATGTGTTTATTTATCCTGCAACGATTGTTGCAACCATACTGCTTGTGAAAGCAATCGACGCTTCACCGTTGAAAAAATGGCTCCTACGCTAAATGCATTCAGCTCTAGATATAGCTAGCTTTAACTCAAAAGGGTTAGAGCTAGCCAGTTAAAAATGAGATTTCTCTCTCACTGACCAATTTTTGACTTTCTAATCCTTCAGAATTTGCTTTCACTCACAAAAAACATTGTTCATTTCCTTTAAATTGGCTCGACTATTACAACATTGCTCATTAAACGGAGGCTGTATGTGGGCAGGTCAAGGACTCGTTCCTTTTTTAGAGATTAGTCACTGGTTAACTTACGGTTTATATGCCGCTGCGGTTTTATTCGGCGCAGCAAGCATTGCGTCACTCAGGAAATAGTGGCGCACACTATCATTTCCTAACTCCTACTGTTAATTCGAGCTCTCTCACAACTAACTCATTCATTTGTGGCTAATATTTCTCCAACCAGACAAAGGAGAAATGTCTATGCCAATCTATCCAATTGTGGCTTTCTGCTGTTTGTTGTTCTCTAGCGCCACCTTTGCTGTATCAACCAATGAACTGAATCTTGTTAATTCTGGTGTCGGTTACGCGGCTCTGATTATCTTTTCGATCGCTTACATACTGGTTATGTTGGAAGAGTATCTGAAAATGAGAAAATCCAAGCCAGTGCTGCTCGCTGCAGGGTTAATTTGGATTCTGATTGGCTACACCTTTGCTCAGCACAACCAGCCTGAAATCGCCAAATCCGCACTAGAGCACAACTTGTTGGAATATGCCGAGTTGCTGCTGTTTTTGCTCGTGGCGATGACTTACATCAACGCAATGGAAGAACGCAAACTCTTCGATGCCTTACAGGCGTGGATGGTTGGTAAAGGTTTTGGATTCAAAAAGTTGTTCTGGCTGACGGGGTTTCTCGCTTTTGTCATTTCACCGATTGCCGATAACTTAACTACGGCCCTTTTGATGTGCGCTGTAGTGATGAAAGTCTCTGGTGATAATCCTAAGTTCGTCAATCTTGCTTGTATCAACATTGTTATCGCAGCCAACGCTGGCGGTGCATTCAGCCCATTTGGTGATATTACAACCCTGATGGTGTGGCAGGCCGGTCATGTCAGCTTTGCTGAGTTCATTCCGTTGTTTGTACCGTCATTAGTGAACTACTTGGTTCCCGCATTTTTGATGTCACTTTTTGCTCCAAACACAAAACCGAATACGATTCACCAACACGTTGAGCTAAAACGCGGGGCAAGGCGTATTGTCGCGTTGTTCATTTTGACGATTGCCACCGCAGTCTCTTTCCATGCTGTGCTGCACTTCCCACCCGTTATGGGCATGATGATGGGCTTGGCGTACTTACAGTTTTTCGGATATTTTTTGCGCCAAACTCTCAAACACTCACTCGCAAAAAAAGCAGCTATGGCAATTGCCAATGGCGATGATCAGGCATTGAAGCGCTTAGGCTCAGTGGTTCCGTTTGATGTGTTTCATCGTGTGTCTCGAGCTGAATGGGACACCTTGTTGTTCTTCTACGGTGTTGTAATGTGTGTTGGCGGTTTAAGTTTACTTGGCTACCTCGAACTGGTTTCAAACGTCATGTACACGCAATGGAACCCAGTCTGGGCAAATGTAATGGTTGGTGTCCTATCTGCAATCGTCGATAACATTCCGGTTATGTTTGCTGTACTGACCATGGAACCAAGCATGTCGATGGGCAACTGGCTACTGGTCACATTAACCGCAGGTGTCGGTGGCAGTTTGCTTTCCATTGGCTCCGCGGCAGGCGTCGCTTTAATGGGAGCCGCGCGTGGACAATACACCTTCTTTGGCCACTTAAAGTGGGCTCCCGTCATCGCCTTGGGTTATGCCGCCAGTATTGCGGTACACTTGTGGATGAATAGCGGTTTATTTACTTAAAAACACCTAGAATTAGTCACTTAACTTGCAATGTAACCTAACGGTCGGATGGATGGTTAACACCATCCATCACTTCAATCGCTCCCAACTCATATGGGTTGACGCCCTCTAAGCAGCCGACATTATAGCCATACTCACTCGGGTCAGAACGACGCTGATGGTGCGTATAAATACCGCACTCGCCACAGAAAAAGTGCTTCGCAGTGTGTGTATTAAATTGATACTGCTTCAAGACGTCTTCGCCTTGCACAATACGAATACCGTTCAAAGGTACAGATGCTACAATCGCGCCACGACGTCGACACATAGAACAGTCACACCGTCTCGGCTTCTCAATACCATTGGGTAACGCCAGTTCCAGCTCAACTTTTCCACAGTGACAACTCAGTCGATGTAATGTGCTGATTTGGGTGTTGCCAACTTTATTAATCATAACTTTTCCTTGTTGTTTTTCTATCTGTGTACATTATGTTAAACAGGTTAATATCATCATAATCTCGTCCAAAAACTCGACATCCATCACTTTTCGCGACATTTTATTTGCCGATTTGTTAGTTGCTATTTTGGCGACTGTCTATCGCGTCCGTGAGACGTGTTATCTCCGGCGCGTTTTTTAAACCAAGGAAATTAATTTATGGACAAAGATCATAGCCTAAGAGAGAACCTCTTGGCTCTGACGCTCGGCAGTGCGTTAGTGTCACTTGGAGTGATATTTTTTAGCAAAGTAGGATTGCTCACTGGCGGTACGGCTGGCTTGGCGATCTTCCTAACCAAAGTGAGTGACTTCAGTTTTGGTCAGATATTTTTCGCTCTTAACCTCCCTTTTTATATTTTATCTGTGATGCGCATGGGTTGGCGCTTCACTATCAATACCTTTATTGCGGTTTCGATTGTCTCTTTTGCGGTCGATCATCTGCATCATGTGATTGAGATTTCACGAATCGAACCTTTCTATGCGGCACTTTTGGGTGGTGGGCTGATTGGAATCGGTATGTTGGTAATTTTCCGTCACAAAATGAGTTTGGGTGGCTTTAACATTCTAGCGTTGTACCTTCAGGAACGTTTTGGAGTTCGAGCGGGTAAAGTTCAAATGGCGTTAGATTGTGCCATCGTGGTTATGTCACTGTTCATTGTAGATGTGCACCTTATCGCTCTATCTGTTCTAGGTGCCATCGCAACGAACTTGATTTTGGCGATGAACCATAAACCAGGACGATACCAAGCAAAAGCGCAAGCAGCATAATCATCGCTGCATAGTCAACAACCTTAAAGCCCCCAGCCAGTCGCTCGGGGCTTTTTTCATTCAACGCTAAGATCACGTCAACGAGCTCGTTTTGCAGTGCTGCTGCATCTCTTCATCCAATTTAGCTTTATATTTCTGGCTAAGATGGAAGTGTACTTGCATCAACAAGTCATGTGCGTGGAACAGCTCAAACGCGTCGCTACCATTTTGCTGACAAATAGCCTCACAGCGCTCAGCATGCACTTTGGCTTCTTGCGGTTTATCCGCTTTAAGCAAGCTCATCGCTAAGCGATACTCTGCGCGCTCTTCTTGCATCCACCCCCCTGCCACTTTCCAATAGTCTAGCGCGAGTGTCGCTGCTTCTAACATCTTCGATTTTTCCATGCACGTGCGCTCAGCCAGCGCTTCGTACTGACATGCTAAGTTGTTCGCAGTGATCGCGATAGCGCGCGCTAATGGCCCTTCTGCATCGTTCGGCGTCATTCCTAACGCTGCCTTCACCAACCATTGACTCGCCAGTTCAAGCTGAACAAGTGCAGAAAGTTCATTCGAAATCAAAGCGTAAACTCGGCGTTGTTCTTGCTCTTCCAATAATTCCATATTGTCAGTGCCATCTACGAAATAGCGCGCAACGGCAATACTGCGTTGAAATGCCAAACTCTCGGCAACCTTGCGTTCATCAAAGTGATCTAAGCAAGTAAGAAACTGTTCTGGGCACTGGAGATGCCCAATAGCGGTATGCAGCATCAATGCGAATATTCGCTCGATTTGGGTAACGTCTTCCACCTCGCTCAGAGCCGTTTCTAGCTGAGCATAAACTTGTTCGGGATTTTCCTCGTGATGCTGCCAACACTCACTCATGAAGGCATCAAAATCCGTTTTGAAAGGCATGTCCTTATTGTCCTTTTTCTGTTCGTATAACGAATATGAAACTCTACACTATCGTTCCCCCTGTGTAGCACGCTTAATCCCAATATGAGAATCGCCTCACTTAAAGCGGTGTACCTTGCTCCAACGCGAGCAAACGTTGCTTGCGCTCCACTCCACCTGCATACCCAGTCAGTTTTCCGCTTTTGCCAATAACGCGATGACAAGGCACCACGATAGAAATCGGATTCTTCCCATTTGCTAACCCAACAGCACGCACAGCTTTAGGGTTACCTATCGCATTCGCAAGATCTTGATAGCTCCACGTTTCCCCATATGGAATGGTCGTTAGTGCCTGCCAAACTTGATTTTGAAAATCAGTGCCTGTCGCTGCAAGGGGCAAGTCGAATTCGTTGCGCAGACCAGCAAAGTATTCATCCAGTTGGGTGACAGCTTGGCGCAAAACCGGATGCTGCTCGTCTCGCACTCCCAGCTCACTCGGCTTAGTGGTGCATGTTTCAAACCAAATGCCAAGTAAGCCCTCAGCGTTCGATTGGATAGTCACCGTTCCTAGTGGACTCGGCATTTCGGTATAAAATGTTTTCATGATTGATTCCATAAGTGAAACGTCGCGTAGCTTCCCCAAGGGGCCGCAGTGTGCGTATTCAGTGATGGGTAACGCTGCATCGCCTTTTTCACCACTAAGTCTTTATCTAGAAAGCAATCGGGTTGAGATTGCCCTCGCAGTTGAGCATAACTGACGGTCCAAGGTCCAATGCCTTTCAAAGTTAGCCACTGCTGGGGGTCAGCTTCTGAGTTGTCCTGCATAAACTGGGCGAAGCGCACTAGCGTCTCTTTACGGCTTTGCGGCATGCGCAAAAAGCTCACGTCGGAGTTCGCAATATCACTGGGAGTCGGGAAAAAACGTTTTTCTGACTCTCCACTAAGTGTGGCCACCAATAAGTTAAGTTGACCAATCGCAGCTTTAACCGACACTTGCTGGCCTAAAATCGCTCTAACCCCTGCTTCCCATGCACTCCATACACCAGGAATACGAATACCTTTACTCGACACGAGCCCAGGCGCAACATACTCCAAATGCTGCTCAACAGTACAAATATCAGCGTCAAGATCGAACATACGACGAATGTCAGACACCAAGTTTTGCAGCTTCGTTACGTCTTCAATTTCAAACACCAGTTCTAAGTATCCTTCACCTTTTGTCGCTTTAAACCAGGCTTTGCTGTCATCCAAAAAAACGTTGCGCTGATAACTCTCATCACTCACCAGCTCAACTCCCTCAACCGCTCGCAAACGATAGAAGTCCAACATGTGCGACCAATTCAACTCACCTCGATAAGGTAAGGCAATTCGATTGCAACCCGCACCATCAAACTCTTTACGGCGTACTTGAGAAGGCGTTAGTTTGAGAAACTTTTGAAAAGCATCGTTAAAGCGGCGCGTACTGTTAAAACCTGACGCAAACCCCACGTCGGTGACCGACATAGAGCTGGAGTGAAGCAACTGTTTGGCGAACATTAATTGCTGATATTGCGCATACTGCTTGGGTGACATACCTAAATACTGCTCAAACAACATACGTAAGTAACGGTCAGAAATCCCAACACGCTCAGCCAACTCAGACACCGAATGGTGATGCAACTCCCCTCTATCAATTAACGAAATCGCTCGTTGAAAGGTCGTCTCGACACCTTTCCATGCCCAAGATCCAGGCGCGCTATCAGGTCGACAGCGTAAACACGGACGATACCCTGCTTGAAGGGCTTGCGTCTTATCAGCGAAATACTCAACATTTTCTTCTTTAGGCAAATTTGCCGGGCAAATCGGACGACAAAAGATTCCCGTTGTTTTTACCGCCACATAAAATCGCCCATCAAAACGACTGTCTCGCGCGACTCGCGCCTTGTGACACTGCTCGAAGGTCAGTGAGGTATGGGGGTGAATAAACATAGTGCTTTCCTTGCTCATGCCTTTTGTCATTTATTGTTCATAGGCATCGTTCAATATAGTGTTATTGTAGCTTGCTTAAGCGCCCACAATTAGCCATTTTCGGAACTCAATATTGAGATTTATTGGCATTAGCGCTTTTGTACACTAAAGTTAGATCCAGAACATCACAACAACGTCGGCTAAAGGGAATTGGCATGGACTTACATACTTGCGTAATTGTATTAAGAAACCAAAAGGTTATTACCAGTAAATCCGTAGATCATTCTATTGGAATTATCGAACGAGACTCAGATAACGAGATCTCAGAAATTCAGATTAATGCGACGGATGGACGTAATATTCGAACTTATCACTACAACAATGTAGAGGAGTCATTAGAGAGCTTAATGAACCTCTGACGGTTTTCTTTAACACACCTTTCTCCCTTGTTAAAAGCGAAAGCAATAGAGCACAGTACATGTGCTCTTTTTTTGTTTAACAGAAAAAATGTTTATCGAAAATAATGACAGACCTTGATTTAAAACAGACAATAATCTGCAAATAAACACTCGAATATAAAAATCAAGGCATTGATTTAAATAAATAAAAACCAACTATTCAATTTTTTAGAACGAGTTTATCAAAATCCTCCCGTTATTTTTATGTTCGCCTCTACCTAAACTGTTCTCAACAGCACGGGAGCACACGCTTCCCACTCATTGAAAAGAGTCAGAGGACAGAATCATGAAAGCACTATTACAGAAAATTACCACGTCAAACGCAGGTTACAGCGCACTATCACTTCGCGTTCCAATCGGCATTATCTTTATGGCGCACGGCGCACAAAAACTATTTGGCTGGTTTGGTGGCTACGGGCTAGAAGGCACAGGTCAGTGGATGGCATCTATCGGTTTAGGTCCTGGCGTGCTCATGGCGTTACTTGCGGGCAGCGCAGAGTTCTTTGGCGGCTTGTTCATTTTACTTGGTCTGCTAACTCGACCAGCAGCGGTTGCTTTGGCGTTCACGATGGTGGTAGCGATATTCTCTGTCCACTTTGAAAATGGCCTATTCATGGCAAACAACGGTTACGAGTTTGGCTTAGCATTACTGGCAGCAAGCGTTTCCCTGGCGTTCTCTGGCGCAGGTAAAGCAGCGTTAGATAACTTTTTAAACAAAAAGCTCTCTTAAGGAGGCCTTATGATTACGGTAAGACATGCAGCAGACCGAGGTCGAGCAAACTTTGGCTGGCTTGATAGCAAACATACGTTTTCTTTTGGTAGCTACTACGATCCTCAACATATGGGCTTTTCTGAGCTGAGAGTCATTAATGACGATGTAGTCAAGCCTGGCGCGGGTTTTGATACACATGGCCACCGTGATATGGAGATCATCAGCTATGTGTTGGAAGGTGTTATCGCACACAAAGACAGTGAAGGTAACGTCAAAACACTACCTGCAGGTGAATTCCAACTCATGTCGGCAGGGAAAGGGATTTACCACAGTGAGTACAATGCATCGAACCAAGATACGCTGCGGTTTCTACAGATTTGGATTCAACCGAACACATTTGGAACCAAACCAGGTTATCAGCAAAAAGATTTTGGTCGCAATCCTGGGTTAACGACTATCGCAACTCCAACTGGAGAAAACGGCACGCTACTTATTAAGCAAGATGCAACTTTGCATCAGTTAATTCTTGAGCCAAGTAGCGAACTAAACTTTGAGATTGAGTCGGGCCGAAATCTATTCATCCATCAAGTGACTGGGAGCCTTAGTGTCGACAATACCACTTTGACGGCTGGCGACGGCGCGAAGATTGAACACCAGAGTAAGGTTGTTTTGCGCAATACATCAAACGAAAGCACAACAGCCCTGTTGTTTGACTTACCATAACTATCGATTCATCGAGATAAAAACAAAGCCGCCTTGATTTCTCAAGGCGGCTTTTTCGTTTTTCTGACTTTTCATTCAACGCTATTCGTCGGAAGTGCCAGAACCAATTTGCTGAAAACTGTAAGCGGTCAGTGGATCGATCTCTTTGACAATTTCTTCCACTTGCTTAATTGCGTCTACAGACGAGCTAGCTTTACGATAGCTCAAATAGATAGGGCGACACCAATCTTCTACTCCAGACACCTTGTGAAGCTGCCCATTAGCGATAAATGGCTCCACGAGAGAGATTGGTAAGTACGCGGCTCCACCCTTCTCTAAAATAAAGTCCAATGCGATACGCGCTGTTGAAGTGCGTAAATATGGAGCCGGAATCTTAGGGTGACGTTCAGAATGCTCCGAGGAGAAACGCGTCCCCCAGTCAACGTACACATATTTGTTTTCGAAAACGGTATCTAAAGAATCTTTCTCAGTTGATACCAGAACGAGAACAACATCTGCCACTTTTTTACAGTTAAGCTCATCAGCTTTGATCTGATCGAACGCAAATGCCATATCTAACGTGCGCTCTAGCAAGCTACGACTGAGCATCTCACGTCCCATCACTTCTGCCATGAAGCCATAACCACCAAACGAATCTGTGACGACACTTAAACAATTCTGTAAATAAGCGTCCCAAATGTTTGGCGTGCCACCTAACGTTAGTTGCAGCGCTTTGCCATCTTCAAGCGATAATTCTAGCTTCGCTTGTTGCAATGTAGTGACCATTACCTCGGCATAGCTGATTAAGCGCTCACCTGCAGAGGTCAACTTTATGTTATTTCGATCACGAATAAACAATTGCGTATCGAAGTAACTTTCCAATTGTTTGATACGTGCGCTCACAGCGGCTTGGGTAATATAAAGGTTCTCAGCAGCACGTCCGAAGTGACGAACTCTTGCCAGCTCTAAAAATGTTCGAAAGACTTTTACATCCATAAACCATCTCCTGGTTAATATAAAACCAGATTAACAACTAATTAAAATCATGACGACAAAAAAGTTTTGTTTTTCTTTTGTTAGATTTAAGCCTAATTTTCGCCGTAAGTTCACTACATTCATCAATAACGGTTACAGAGGCTGTTGACATGTCTGACACTGAATTCCGTCATGGCAAAAAACGTTTTTACGATAACGTAAAATTCCCACGCGGCTTTGCAAAGTCTGGCGATTTTACTCTTTCAGAAGAGGAAATCCTAACAATTTATGGGGATACAATGCTTGGCTTAGAGTCAGGCGAATTAACACCTGAAAACAGCGAAGAGAAACACTTCATCAAGGTGTTAGAAAACCCGGGCAAAGCAAAAACAAAACTTGAGCGTACGTGGCTAAAGTACACCCAACTTGCTCGTGGTCGCAAGCGCTTCCATACGCTAAATGGTCGTAACAAGCCTGACGCCACAGAAGAATACATTGAAGAGAGTTTGGTTGAAGACGATTAATAACCAATAACCTAGTTCTCGCCTTTTTCTAGTAGTAGGCGAAAGCTCGTTTGACTTTACTGAGCGAGCAAGACAAGTTCATTTCTTCTCCTAAAGCCCAAGGGGGCGTTCTCCCAAGGGCTTTTTTAATATTTGGGTGATGACCGTTTACTTGGCGAGCGTCGCAATCTTTTTCAGAAAGCTCTCTTTCAAATGCTCTTGGTCATATTCCAAGTGATAGGTGTTGTGGAAGCCAATTTTTAGCTCAACACCATTCCCTCTCAAGAAAACGTTGTACCCATCGTAGTCAGAAAACGCTTCTACACCTTCATACATTTTACCAAATTCGGTTGGCGTACCGTTGTTCATCACACATTCGTAAGCCTGTAGTACTTTGCTCGGATCTAACTCATTTTTCATACCGAATTCCTCACTGGTTTACACATTTCAATTATGGTTAAAGAATGAGCGCCATGCCATATCTAACCCATAATATTTGAAGTTCGTGTGCGATTTCGCACTCTGTAGGTTGTTAAAAAACAAGGTTAAGTACGAAGGCAGAACTTAATTTAGATCATAAATTTTATCTATTGATTCGTCAGTTTCATAATGCAATTTCTTTGTAAAAAATCGTCTTATAAAAGCATTTAGATATAAAAATCGTCGACAAAACCAACATTGGTTAAAGAAAAAGCAAAATTTTGACCTAAAACAATAGCAGTTCGCCATTACTTATTTTATAATGCGAATTAATGTTTCAGTACATCGTCAATTCCAATAACTAGGGGCACAAAATGAGACTTATCCCGTTAACTCGAGCAGCACAAGTAGGTAAGTGGGCAGCTGCGCATATCGCTAAGCGTATCAACGACTTTAAACCTACTGCTGAGCGTCCATTCGTTCTGGGTCTACCAACTGGTGGCACTCCTCTAGCAACCTACAAAGCCCTAATCGAGCTTTACCAAGCCGGCGAAGTCAGCTTCAAAAACGTCGTGACTTTTAACATGGATGAGTACATTGGCATCCCTGCGGATCACCCAGAATCTTACCGCTCGTTCATGTACAACAACTTCTTTAATCACATTGATATTCAAGAAGAAAATATCAACCTACTGAACGGTAACACAGACGATCACGACGCAGAATGTAAGCGTTACGAAGACAAAATTAAGTCTTACGGCAAGATCAACCTGTTCATGGGCGGCGTGGGTAACGACGGTCACATCGCGTTCAACGAGCCAGCGTCATCTCTTTCTTCTCGTACTCGCATCAAGACCCTCACTGAAGACACTCGCATTGCGAACTCTCGCTTCTTTGACGGCGATATCAACCAAGTGCCTAAATACGCGCTGACTATCGGTGTTGGTACGCTTCTAGACTCAGAAGAAGTGATGATCTTGGTCACTGGTCATAACAAAGCTCAGGCACTTGAAGCAGCCGTGGAAGGTTGTGTAAACCATCTATGGACAGTTTCTGCACTTCAGCTTCACCCTAAAGCGGTGATCGTATGCGACGAACCAGCTCAACAAGAACTGAAAGTGAAGACAGTGAAGTACTTCTCTGAGCTAGAAGCAGAAAACATCAAAGGCTTTTAACCCATAGGATGGCAGCCTAGAAACACACTAAAAATACAAAACCCGTGTTGAACACGGGTTTTTTCTTATCTGAACAGCGGGGCTTAAGTCGTTAATAAGCTTTAATACCAAACTGACGAAGACGCTTAGGAAGCACTTCATCCAACTTGTCTAGTTCACTCGGTTCGACTTCGATAAGGTTGAAATGATGCTGCTTATAAACAGTACGAATGGTCTCACGGTCGGCCTGAGCCATCTCCCCATCGTCACTTCCCCAAAATTGCAAATAGACTTTACCGCCTGGTAAGTAAAAATCGCTAGTGACATCTTGGTCAATCGGCAGCTGACGCTCATAAGCGTGCACTACACCAGCCAAGTACAGCCAGTTGTCAATGAGCAACTCACCCTTAGAGCGTACGTAATGCCCATCTAATGTTCGGTGCTTGGCTTCAAATTTTTGGCGAAAGCTTGAGTACGATTTATCCGTAGAATGTGACTCCGCGTCTTGCCCTAAAAACTCAATGACAGACTGCTTAAGACGCTTGTTACGCAGCACCACATCGTGCCATACGACAAAGGTATTTTGTGTTTCTTTATCGGTTCTTTGCTGCCCACCAGCGCGCACACCAGCTTCTGTGACACTCCATCCCTCTTCGGATTTGGTCAACCAACCCAGTTCACTCAAAAGCTGGTTCATGCGCTTCGCATTCAATTTCAGCTTTTCACCCAGTTGTGTCGCGCTCAATGTTTTCCCTGAGCTGGGAGTCAGCTCAATATGTAAGTTGGTCGGCCAGACGATGAACTGGCCAAATTTAGGGTGATCCACATACTCACCGCCAAACTTTGCCCCTTCTTCGGTCAAAATCCACTTTTCATCTTGGCGAACGATGTAGCCTGCACGTTTGAGATCGGCAAACAGCAGCTTAGCTTCTACCTTGCGCATTTTCGCTAATGCCGACGTCGATATTTTTTCAGACATGTGGGTACCTCATGCTGCTGCAAAATTGAACACTATGTCGTCATAGTAACGCATTGATTTCACGGCTTGAAGTCAGGCAAACAAGATTTCGTGTTACAAATAGCAAAGCCAGCGTATAGGTGCTGGCTTTGTTATTTCGGTAAAAAAGCGAATGTTATTTAATAAAAGCGATGCATCCTTGCAAAATCACTAAATTCACAATGTCGATGAAGAATGCACCGACAATTGGAACCACCATAAATGCTTGTGGTGATGGACCATATCGACTCACGATGGAGCCCATATTCATGACTGCAGTCGGTGTAGCACCTAACCCAAAACCGCAGTGTCCGCTAGCGATCACCGCCGCATCGTAGTTGCCTCCCATCATGCGGAATGTTACGTAGTAAGTGAACATCGCCAACACTGCCGACTGAATAGCAAGAATAATAAGGAATGGGATCGCAAGATCGAAAATATTCCACAATTTCAAACTCATCAAGGCCATGGCAAGAAATAGAGATAGTGCAACCGTGCCAAGAATATCAACGGTTTCTAAATCAACCTTGCGCGCCTTCGTCACTTCCATGATGTTAGTGATAACAACACCAATAAACAGCGCATAAACAAAATCGGGAATCATTAACCACTTGATGTCAAAACTGCTTACCCAACTCTCGAGATACTTCGCGCCTGTCACGCAAAGTAGAATGATGGACAAGCTTTCAACGACTCTTTTCGCTGTGACACGATCTTCCTCATGTTCGTTGTACGTCACCAGTTCAGGGAAACTCTGATGACTTTGATTGGTGCGTCCGTATTCCGATTCCAAGTTGTGTTTGTTTAGTAGCTTTTGTGCAACAGGGCTGCCAATAATCCCTCCCATCACCAAGCCAAATGTAGCAGAAGCCATTGCCACCTCTAGAACATTATGCAAACCATACATTTCTTGAAAAGTTTGCGACCACGCAGCTCCAGTTCCATGTCCGCCAGAAAGCGTAATGGATCCGGCGATCAACCCCATGAGTGGATCTAACCCCAACGCTGTTGCTAAGGACACGCCGACCGCATTTTGGATAAGAATGTAGACCGATGCCACAACTAGGAAGATGAAAACCTTCGCACCGCCTTTAATCAGTTGGGTGTAATTTGCCGCTAAGCCAACGGTTGCAAAAAACATCAGCATAAAGACGTTTTGCAGTGGTAAATCAAAGGAAACATCCACACCGTTTAAGTGCATCGTCGTGATGACGCAAGCGACCACTAGACCACCAACAATTGGCTCTGGAATATTAAATTTTTTTAAGGTTGGTAACTTGGTATTGATGAACTGCCCTAAAAACAACACGCAAATTGCGACGAGGAACGACTCCTGTGGGCCGATAGATATTACCTGATTCATGAGACCTCTTTACTCTACTCTTTCTCATTCATTGAGCACGCGCTCAACGTGAGATAGGTGCCTAAGCCAGTCAGATTGCCTCTCGAAACTTTTGTTTTCTAGGCCTCTTTGACCATCAATTCTCATCAAGTAAGAAATAGGCAGACCTAAAATTATGCTAATTATCATTCAGTGAGAATATTCATTTAGAACAGGTGATAAGTGTATTGATGGGAAGAGAAAAACAACACTTCTCAACTTATGAGAAGCAATTAATTTCCATATAAAACAAAACCTCAAAACAACGACCACATAGGTGGATATTTAGAGCGAATGAGACAGGCGGATACACTAGGTTTTAAATTATTACTTTCTCTCTAATGCACTAGGTGTTATACATATATATAACACCATCTCAACCAAGAGATTCACTCATGACTAATTGGCATGATCGCCAACCGATATTTCGACAGTTGGCAGACCAGATCACGCAGCAAATACTGCAAGGTGTCTGGCAAGAAGGCGATGCTCTGCCCTCCGTCCGTAGCATCTCTGCAGATATGAAAATTAACCACCTCACCGTTATGAAAGGCTATCAATTGCTTGTTGATGACGGGCTAGTGGAGAAAAAACGCGGTCAAGGTATGTTTGTCGCTTCAGGAGCAAAGCTCAAATTACTCGCAGACGAGAAGGCACGTTTTCTTCAGCAACAAATTCCGCAGATAGCCGACACAATACAGCGTCTGGATATGTCACTCGACGAATTCATTCAACAACTAAAACCACACTTGAAAGGTGACCAATGAGCGCATTAGTCAGTGTAAACAACGTCTCCAAGCAATATCAGCAACAAGGAGAAGCACTGCATGAAGTGAGTTTCGACCTACATGCAGGACAAGTACTTGGCTTACTCGGCCATAATGGCGCAGGTAAATCAACGCTTATTAATGCCCTACTCGGTGCACATGAATATCAGGGCACTATTCGTATCAACGGATTTGAACCTATTATGCAACGCGACAAGATAATGCAGAGCTTATCCTACATCTCGGATGTCAACGTTCTGCCAGATTGGATGACCGTTGCTCAACTGCTTAACTATACCGAGGGCGTGCATCCAGGGTTCAATCGCGCCCAAGCAGATACGCTACTTCGTCAAACGGACATCAAACCTCGTGCGCGCATCAAATCTTTATCCAAAGGGATGAAGGTGCAATTACACCTCGCGATTGTGATCGCGACCAACACCCAAATCCTCATATTGGATGAACCGACACTCGGGTTAGATCTCGTGTATCGCGAGACGTTTTATCGTCACTTATTGGAATGGTTTCACGACGGCGAGCGCGTGTTGATCATCGCCAGTCATGAAGTATCAGAGATTGAGCACTTGCTGACAGATGTTCTGATTCTTAAGCATGGTCGCCCCGTTCTGCAAACCTCGATGGACAGTATCAGTGAAGACTATTTCATTCTTGAAGCCAACGACGAGCACCGCACACAAATTGAAGCGATGAACCCACTCTCGTCACAAAAAGGCCTCGGTTCAACGAAATGGTTACTCAAAGCCCAGTATGCCCAACAAGCAGAAACAATGGGTTCCATCCATGGGGTGAAGTTAGCGGATCTATTTTTAGCATTGCAGAAGGAGGCAGCGTAATGCGTTCAGTTGTCGCGATGTTGCAAAAAGAGTGGTTAGAAAACCCTCTTGTTTTACGTATTCCACTGTTTGTGTTGGCGTGTGGAGTTATTCTCTTTGTGAGTTTAATGAGTAACGATACTCTACAACACAATATGTTTTTCCAAATGAGCTTTGGTGGCGATGTCAGTGACATTCACAAAGAGCTTGGTGATGACGTCAATATGTTGATTTCCGGAGGAGCAGGGCTGCTGTCTATCTTGTTAGCCGTTCAGTACTTCCCAAGAACGCTACGCAAAGAACGGGCGGAAGGCAGCATTATGTTTTGGCGCAGTATGCCTGTCAGTGACATAAAAACCCATTTAGTGAAGCTAGGATTTGGCTTATTGGTGATTCCGCTTGTCTGCTCGGTGCTCGTACTCGCTGCAAATTTAATGTTGTGGTTGCTGAACATCTCTACTGATCACCAATTGGCTTTATTGTACCGCCAAGCCTCGTTAGGTTACGTGCTGCTGCATTGGGGAGAGTTTTTAATCAGAATGTTGTTCACCGGTATTCTGCTGTTACCGCTGGCATTAACTGCGATGGCTATTTCACAAAAAGTGAACTCACCACTGGTCATTTTGTTTATCGCCATTTATGCGCTGCGTTGGATGCCTATCGCACTTTTTGGTTTCTACGGGCTAGATCAGTTTTTCTCCGAAGTGCTTTACCTTCCGCTGCACGCCATTATTACACCAAACCCATTCAATGCCATTCCTCAAGCGGGTTGGTTAAACGTTGGCATTTACGCCTTCATTGGTATTCTTGGTTGGACAGCTAGCCTCAAGTTCAGCCGAACTATCCAATAATGCTTCGTTCAATAAACGACCAAACCAAGTCATAAAAAAACGGTCACAACCAGTGTTGTGACCGTTTTATTTCGCCTCTAGGAGCTCATCCACTTAACTTTAACCAAGGAATGAAATGTAGCCTTGCAAGATAATTAAGTTGACGATGTCGATAAAGAAAGCGCCCACAATTGGCACCACCATAAATGCTTGTGGCGACGGGCCAAATCGGTTAACGATCGAACCCATGTTCATTACGGCTGTTGGGGTTGCCCCCAAGCCAAAACCGCAGTGCCCCCCTGCAATAACAGCAGCATCGTAGTTGCTTCCCATCACTTTGAACGTAACATAGTACGTAAAGATTGCTAAGACGACAGACTGCACAGCTAAAATAACCAAGAATGGAATCGCTAGATCGAAGATATTCCATAACTTCAAGCTCATCAGAGCCATCGCTAAGAACAGAGATAGCGATACCGTACCTAACATATCTACCGTTTCGGCATCTAACTTACGAATCTTGGTCACTTCCAAGAAATTCGTAATGATCACACCAATGAATAGCGCATATACGAAGTCTGGAATCATCAGCCATGAGATTTCATACGTGCTTACCCATTGCTCGACATACTTGGCCCCAGTAACACAGATCAGTAGGAAGAAGAGTTTCTCCACCACTTTTTTCGCCGTTACTTTATCTTCTTCGTATTCATTGTAAGTCACCAACTCCGGGAATTTCTCGTGAGTTTTGGCATCTCGACCACCACGACCATACTCAGACTCTATGCTGTTCTTTTCGACTAGGCGCTGCGCTACAGGGCTACCAATGATACCGCCGATGATCAAACCAAAAGTCGCTGATGCCATTGCAATTTCTAAGACGTTATCCAATCCATACACGTCTTGAAAGGTTTGTGACCACGCAGCACCTGTACCATGACCACCAGACAGAGTAATCGAGCCAGCAATTAACCCCATCAAAGGATCTAAACCGAGCGCCGCCGCAAGTGAAACGCCAACGCCGTTTTGTATGATGATGTAAAACGATGCGACAGCTAAGAAGATAAAAACCTTCGCACCTCCTTTCATCAACTGAGTGTAATTTGCGGCCAAACCAACTGTCGCAAAAAACATTAACATAAACGTATTTTGTAATGGCAAGTCGAACTCTAAATCGATGCCGTTGAAATGAAGAGCAGTAATCATGCAGGCTACAATAAGACCACCTACAATCGGCTCAGGTATGTTGAATTTCTTTAAAATCGGTAGCTTAGCATTAATAAAATGCCCCAGGAAAAGCACACTAATTGCGACCAAGAAGGACTCCAGTGCACCTACAGATATTAAATGATTCATATCGCCTCTTATTATTGTTCTCTTCATTCTCCGTAATGAATGAGTGTTAGTTTAACCTTCGTTCAATAGCAAATTTTCTCGCTTTATTGTTTCGAAAATACTCAAAAAGTTGGTGTAGATGCGCCTTAGGCTAGTTTAAGGGGCGCTCCTTAAGCGATGTGTCAGTTTTTACGCTGTTAGCAAGCCCTTAAATGTGAAAGGAGCTGATACAGCTCCTTCAAATGGCCCCTCGCAATACCTGTGCGTTATCGCTTGGGCTGTCGTGTTGTGAGTAAATTCTGGGTGACACTTTCTGAACCACTTCGGGCTCCCTTACTTAAACAGAATGTGTCAATTACTATCAAACAAAGTTCCTTCCCGTTGTAACCGCTAAACGCCGAGAGCGCGTTCAAAACAATTGGGTTTGCCTGTTCCTGTCGTAGCTTTTCAACTCTGGCTCATGGTGTATAAACGAGCCGAATCCAAGGAAACTCTCAGGCTGCAACAAACGTTTTCGTCACAACGGAGCAGGATTATAACATATCGCTGATAATTTTCTTCAATTCAGTGATATTCACCAACCCCATAGTTAAACCTTGCAATGATTAACTGCCTATTATCATTTTCACAGATAAAGATCGAAGCACAGTTACTCAGTAAGCTTCTTAGAATACGATGCATAGCTAATAACTTCACCGCCGTTCTTATCCAGGAGGTCTTGATAAACGCCCTAGAGAACCAAGCAGCCGAAATATGCGATGTTATCATGATTGCTTTTCGAGACCGACGTCCCGACTTTGGCTAATGAGTACAACCCCAACTATGCATCAGACAAAAACATGTATAATTTTTTATACAAGTTATTCAATAACAAGAGTCCCACATGAACATTCATTCGCTTTGCCCTGCACTATTACTCAGCGTCGTCTCATCAGCTACAGCAGCTGAAAACATTCGTATTCAATATTCTCCCGTAGAGACAACTCATGAAAAAATCGCCCAACAATCTATTCAAAGCAGCGATGTAAACACCATCTTTGTTGAGCTGTCTCAGGCCTACTTTCCATTTGATCAAGCTCTCACGCTGGTTTACGGCGGAGAAGATGGTCCAATGTATGATCCTGATACACACACAATATACGTTCCTTACACTTTTTATTTGGAGTCGCTCAATTACTTCTCCAATAATCAGTATGAAGAACGCTTCGGAAAATCCCCAAAAACAGGGGCGCTAGATACGTTATTGCACACTTTACTTCATGAAGCTGGACATGCTTACATCGAAGATCAAAGCATCCCTGTTCTCGGAAAAGAAGAAGATGCGGTCGATAATTTTGCCACTATTTTAATGATTGACTTCCTAGAAGATGGCGCAGATATGGCCATTAGCGCCGCCGACATGTTCGCATTCGAATCCGACGACAGACCGGACTACTACGATTTTGGCGAGTACATTGACGAACACAGCTTTGATTTGCAGCGTTACTTTTCAACGTTATGTTTGGTGTACGGTAGTGATCCTGAGCAATACAAAGCCTTACTCGATGAAGTAGAAAAAGACTACCTGCGTGATCGCAAAGAGTTCTGCCAATTCAATTACGGCAACATTCGCGACAATTGGCTGCATTACTTGCAAAACAATGAACCAAAAGAAAATTCGCCACGTAAAAGCGATTAGAAAATCTCAAATAAGAAGACCGCAATGACAAAACTCACCATATTTTATGACGGAACCTGCCCGCTTTGTGTCAAAGAGATGAAGGCGCTAAAACAACGCGATTCCAAGCAGCACATCAAAACCGTCGATATCTATAGTGATACATTCGCAGATTATCCGCAGATCGATCCTGAACAAGCCAACACCATTTTGCACGCCCTCAACGAAAAGGGGGAGCTTCTGCTTGGGTTGGACGTGACTCATCGTGCGTGGCAATTAGTTGGTCGCGGTTGGCTCTACGCTCCACTGCGTTGGCGCCTCGTTAAACCTGTTGCTGACTGGCTTTACCTCAAATTCGCAAAGAATAGGTATCGCGTCTCATATTGGTTAACAGGGACTTCTCGTTGCAATAGTGGGTCTTGTTCACGTTAATTGTGATCCCGCTTAAAAATGCTACGACCTTCGTCTAGATTTACAAATTTCCAGTACTTCTGATTGAGTAACTCGGTTAATCTCTAAGCATTACAACAATAAGTATTAACACTTTTATCAGGTAAGCTTATTCAGCTTGTCACTTGTAACGCTGCGCCGAGAGAAGGACGTCTCTATGAATCTGACGATCAGAAAACGACTATATATCCTTTCAATAATTCCAATTCTAACTATGGCAATAGGCATGATGTGGTTCACCTACCTACAAACCACTGCCTACAACGAGCACGAGATTGAGCAAACTCGAAGTCGAATGATGGAGATGAAAAAAGCCGAACTCAAAAGTTACGTGCAAATGGCGCGTTCCGCTGTCGAGCCACTACTCGCACAAAATGCCCCACTGGAAGAGGCTCTGCCTATCTTGAAACAACTAGAGTTTGGTCAATCCGGCTACATCTTTGGTTATGATTCAAAAGGCGTTCGCGTCGTGGTGGGTAAAAACACCAAAGGCATCGGGGAAAACTTCTATAACTTGCAGGACAAGAAAGGCAATTACCTGATTCAGGATTTGCTAAAAAATGCCAAAACTGGTGAGTTCACGACTTATTACTTCCCGAAACTCGGTCAGAGTGAAGCACTACCGAAACTCAGCTACTCAGTCTTTATTCCTGAATGGGACTTGATGTTGGGAACGGGTTTCTACACGGACGATATCGACGCCATTGTGGCAGACATGGAAAAAGCCGCACACGAAGATCTCAACACCACACTAACTGCGATAGCCCTGTTTTGTGCCTCGATAACAGCGATAGTTGCAGTCTTTGCCGTATTTGTTAACCGCAGCATCATGAAACCTATTGAGCAGTTTGATGCCTCAATCCACTCTTTCGCACAAGGCGATGCAGATTTAACAGCGCGCATGGAAGAATCTAGCGTGCCGGAGTTCACGCAGCTGAGCCGCAACTTCAATATCTTCGTTGAAAGCCTGCAAGGCATCATCAAGAGTGTTAGCCATGTCGGACAAGAAGTGGTTTCAGAGACCAACGAGATGTCACAGCGTGCATCGCAAGTGGACGAGTTAGCTTCAGGTCAACGTGAAGAAACCGAACAGGTCGCTGCGGCAATGACCGAGATGACAGCAACGGCGCACGAGATTTCAAACAACGCTAACCAAGCAGCGCAATCAGCCAGAGACGCCGATGAAAATTCACAGCAAGCGAAACACATTGTTGATTCCGCAGCAAACTCCGTCGAAGCGCTCGCGCTAGAGGTGTCGGAAGCCAGCACGGTAATTTCTCGTTTAGAGAGCGACGTACAAAACATTTCTTCTTCGCTAGAAGTGATTCAAGACATTGCCGAGCAAACCAACCTATTGGCACTAAACGCAGCCATTGAAGCAGCCCGTGCAGGCGAACAAGGTCGAGGCTTCGCAGTCGTTGCCGATGAGGTTCGTAAACTGGCAAGTCGCACTCAAGACAGCACAGGCGAAATTCACCAAATGATTGAGCAGTTGAAGTCTGGCTCGGATGCAGCAGTGAAAGCCATGGGCTCAAGCCAAGCGCGTGGTGAAGCAACGGTTGAGGAAGCACGAGCTGCCTCTGCCGCACTGCAAGAAATCCAAGCCGCAATTGCTAACATCATGGACATGAACACCCTGATCGCAACAGCAACCGAAGAGCAAAGCCAAGTTGGCCAAGAGATTTCACAACGCATCGAAGTCATCTCTCAACAAAGCAGCCAATCGGCACACCTTGCGAATCAAAACCGCGCAGGTAGTGGCAACCTAAACCACAAAGCTAACGAGCTGTACGACTTGGTCGGTCGCTTTACGGTTTAACGCTTTCCTCACCAATTCACCATGCAAACAGCGACGCCAAAACGTCGCTGTTTTTATTTCTGCTATCCTCATACGACTTAGCTATAATGCCGCCAACTTAGCACCCATAAGGGCAAACCAGATGATTATTATGACCACCAATTTCGGTGACATCGAGATTGAACTGAACCTAGAACGAGCGCCAGTTAGCTCAAAGAACTTCAAAAAATACTGTGAAGATGGCTTCTACAACGGCACCATTTTCCACCGCGTTATCGATGGCTTTATGATTCAAGGTGGCGGTCACACCGAAGACATGGCAGAAAAGCCAACGCGCGGACCAATCGCGAACGAAGCAAACCGTGGTCTAAAGAACCTTGTTGGCACTATCGCAATGGCGCGTACCGATGCACCGCACTCTGCAACGGCACAGTTCTTCATTAACTTGGAAGACAATGATTTCCTAGACCACACTGCAACTACCAACCTAGGCTGGGGCTACGCCGTGTTTGGTAAAGTGACCGCGGGTATGGATGTCGTAAATCGCATCGCGAAAGTGAAAACGACCTCTAAGCTTGGTCACGATGATGTGCCATGCGATCCAATCATTATTGAGAAAGTGACAGTCAGCGAATAAGCCCATTCGCCTCTTCGGAGAAATCGTCGCTATAAAACGACAAAAGCGCCTAATGTCAGATGACTTAGGCGCTTTTTGTTTTTGTTGCTGAAACAAATGAGCAGCGAGTTTACAGTGTAAAGAGTGAGCAGTTCTAGCGATTACATCCCTTTGAACAAACTTTGAGATGCACGGCTCACAGCGAGCTTAGTTTCTCCAACGTGAACAAACATTCTTCCAGCAAAGTCTTTGTTTACTTTGCTAATTTTGCACACTTGCACAACGCTTGAACGGTGTACTTGCCAGAACTGTTCTGGGTTAAGCTGCCCTATCAACTCTTTCAACGAGGTGCGAATCAAATACTCCTGCACTTTGCCTTGTCCTTGTTGGGCATACACAGAAACGTATTTTTCTTCCGCTTTGAAATACAATACATCAGACGTAGCAATCAGATGAATATCTTCCCCTTGCGTCGCTTTGATCCACTGAAGATATTGCGGCGTTTGTGGCGCGGATAATTGCTGCAACTGTTCTAACAGACTGCTCATCTGCACATTACTGCTTTCTTGCTCTCGCTTAGCAAGGCGTGCTTTCACTCTTTCACACGTCGTCAGCAGGCGCTCATCCGAGATAGGCTTGAGCAAATAATCGGCGGCATTTTGTTCAAAGGCTTTGATGGCGTAATCATCGTACGCAGTGACAAACACAATCAAAGGTGGATTGGCGAGTTGATTGAGTTTTTGCGCTAGTGTCATGCCATCCAGAACTGGCATACGAATATCAAGAAACGCAATGTCAGGTTGGTTTTGCTCAATGACTTGCAACGCTTGTTCACCATCCGCGACTTTGGCTATCACCTCTAGCTCTGGCCACACTTCAGCTAGGCTTTTATCAAGATGACGCCTCAATAGCGGTTCATCATCAGCAATAATGGCAGTAAACCCTGTATTCATTCCTTTCTTCCTTGATTACGATTCCATTGGCCAGCGCAAGCGAACACAAACGCCACCCTGAGCAGACTCACTGATAGAAACCTCCCCTTGCCCTGCGAACAAAGCTTCAACTCGCTGCTTGAGATTACTTAAACCGACGCCAGAGCCCATGTGCCCACTCACGTGATTTAAGCCAACACCTGTGTCTCTGACTTCAATCAGCAAGTTCTGTTGTTCGCGCTTAATCAGCAAACGGACTTCACCGCCTTCTCGCTTCGGCTCAATACCATGGATGATGGCGTTTTCGATTAAGGGTTGAAGCATCATCGGCGGTAACTCGCTTCTGCCTAACCCCTCTTCCACTTCAATCTTGTAACTGAGTCGGTCACCCAAACGAGTTTGCTGGATGCCTAAGTAAGCCTCAAGTAACGCCGTTTCATTGTCTATGGTGGTGTGCTCTTCACGTGAGCTTTTGAGCGTTGCACGCAGCAGCGCGGTTAACTGTTCTAGCATCAGCTTAGCTTTATCAACATCTTGCGACATGAGCGCACTGATATTTGCCAAGGTATTAAATAGAAAATGCGGCTCAATCTGGCTTTGCATCTGCTTAAGCTGACTAAGTAATAGTGCACGATCTTGCTCTGCTTTCTCGCGTTTGATGGCTTCCAACTCTCGTTGAGCGATTGCATGTTGCTCGCGTGAGTAGAAATAGAAAAAGCACATGGCACTGAATAACAACCCCATGAGTCCAACCGATAGCATACCTGAGATGCCGAAATATTCTCCGAGCCAAAACTGGGCGTTTACCACACCGAACAATAAGCAAGCCGTCAGCGAGATAGCCACTTCCGCCAAACGAGGAATGGTAGGAAACAGGCGGTCGACAAGCCATGAGAAGAAGATAGCCGAATAGCCAAATCCAAAACTCACCATAACATGAACGTAGAATGAGCCCCCCCAAACAGAAAGCGTCATTGCTGCGATAAAGAGACAAAATGCCGTGGTCACTAATAAGCTACGCGACCATCCACTTTTCACCACTGATTTTGCTGAACACATTTAGAATTTCCCTTTGATGTTAAAAACAATCATATGCTTATCATTGATTTGTGCGTAAGCAGATTGGTCGTCTCCGGTTAAAAAGCGTGCGGCAACTTCCACTTCTACACTTTGATCGCCGGTATCAATCCATTGGTAGTTAAGCCACTGCGTGACAATCACACCACCATCTTGTGGCGCCAACATCACATCCAACGTAGGGGTTACATCACTTAGCCAGCCCATATCCGCTTTGCCGTTCCATGCAGCCCATGCTTCTACATCCCAACTCCAGTGCAGCATTACGTTATGCTGAACGATATTGGCATGCTGAAACCCTTGAGCGTAGCTTGTTGCAAGTAGAGACGTTTGGGGATTAAGGGTTTCAGAGAGTAGTTCGCCACGTTCTATTGCTTGTTGCCATTCGCTTTTCGACCATGCTCGGCTGTCGTACCAATATTCGGCAATCACGTTGTGTCCGGCTTGGTTTGCCCAATTCACCCCAACTAAGGCTTGGAATGCGCTGCCCTGGTCCTCAACCGAAACGGGTTGGTAAAGATCACCCTGCTGAAACTGATAGCCGACACTTTGCTTTTGCCACAGCATGGAGCCGTGCATGGCGATGGATTCATCCCACACTGCAATGGCACTGGCTCCAAGCAAACCTCGGCGCACATCATCGTAATAACCAATAAGTTGATACTCAGTGTCACCCACCAGCGCATAACGACGAATACCAACACCTTGCTGCTCTGCGGCTTGATCAAGAGCACTCTGGTCTTGTTGCCCCCAGCTTGAATCCGTCGCAATAACTGTCCACTCGCCGGCCATATCGTAGTGTGAAAGTGAAAACACGCCCGCCCCCTCTTCTGCGACTAAGCCAACCGGGTTTTGTCGATAAGGCTTAAACAGGTCCAAAGGTCGGTAGCCATAACCCACGCCCCAATCCACGCGCAACTTACCCAAACTCACATCAAGAGTGGTATCACCGACTTGCCACTCCCCTAGCCAAGCCAGCTCACGAATCAGCAACTGGTTATCAGCTTCACTCCACCACTCACTCTCTCCTCGTTGATTGAAGTACAAACCTTGGCTGTACAGAGCAAACAAACCACTGAAGTTTTGATAGGTCACCTGCACATCCAACAGTGCGTTAAGTGAATCACGAGAACTGCCCTGCGCTTGCATAAATGCGCTATCACGCTGCTTGGCCGTTTCGTAGCTGACAGCCCAATCCCACTCAAAACTCAGCTCATCATTGGCAAAAACTGGGGCTGCTGTGCCCACACACAACGACGCAGCAATCAACAAACTGGTGCTTTTGTTAACGTTAGGCTGGTGCGATTTCATGTGACTTCCTTGCTCGTTTTCATGGATCTATTTACGGAGTTCAGGCTAAAGCTGAGTCGTATTGGCTTTCGGCAAATAACTTGGGTTGTAGAACTTGTTATCCAACTGCCAAGGCACGATTTCTTGATACTCGATAACGGTCTTTTTGCTCGGTTGAATGCTATCAAGCAAGGTCATCTCACTGACGTAGTCTTCACCGTTGTCAGTTGCACGTCCGTATTGCGCTTGCTTGGCGAGTTTGCCAGAGCGCAAGTAGAGATCGGCTTTGATTGGAAATGCATCTTGCTCAGACAACCATAAGTCGATCTTCTGATAACTCGCTCCTTTGGTTTTCGCGGTTAAGGCAAGGTGATAAGCCGCGACACTTTCTCCATTCACCGAAACAGTTTCTGTCGCTTTCCATTCACCTTGATAATCTTGGCTCCACGTCAGGGTTGAGATGTCGCCGATAGACGCTTCACCAAGCAGCTTCTGCATTGGCGTAATGCGAATCGGACGGCGGCTCTTTGGCATTTGCAGCCAGTAGTTGTCGCCCATCATCAGCATCTTTTGCCCAGCTTCGACTGCTGATTTGAACACCACCAGCGATTCACGATTTGGACGCGTGTACACGTGGTAAAGACGGGTTTTATCTAACTCTTGGTCTTGATATAAGCGCACCAGTGACACCACTTTGGAGGAGTCATCTTGCAAGCGGTAGCTGTCGGCTTTTTCAATCAATTGCGCAACTTGCTGTGCATCTAGTGCTGTTTCATTCGCACTGACATTCATGCTTGCAACGCCAGTTACCGTCAGCAATGCAATTGGTAATAGTGATTTGAAATTAAACATAAATCAGTGCCTCCGTAATTGGCTTGTTCACCCCTTTGCGTGCCGAGAAAAACGCCGCAACCAAACAAATCATCAATACTGCAAATCCTGCTATAGCTACTAGCTCCCAAGAGAAGTAAATCGTTAATGGGTAACCTTCTGTGCGTCCTGGCGGTGGCGGCATTTGCACATCCACGACCATCAGTAAGACGGTAACTAACGCAGTAAACAAAGCGCCGATTAAGCTGCCAATCACGGCAAGTAACCCTGCTTCGCGCAAGAACCCAGCAATGATTTCTCGAGGGTAGCTACCAAGAGCCGACAAGGTGCCGATTTCACGTGTACGCTCGGTGACCGACATGGTCATGGTGTTGAACAGCGCGACAAAGACCACCAACGCCATTACTGCACCCATGATGCCGAAGATACGGTCGTACAAATCTTTCACTTTGAGATAGAAGAACGCGCGCTCTTGCCAAGGCGTGATCTCAATATCTTGATCGCCCAAGTTCTGCTTTTGCTTACTAAGAACCGAAGCTACTTGTTGCTCGACTTGGCTAGTTAAACTGGTATCGAACAGGAAGACCGATAACGCGCTGACTTTGTCTGAACCGAGCAGCGATTGCGCGCTGTTGATGTGTACGTAAAGCTGGCGTTTATCAAGCTCTGGCACGCCAGTTGAGAAGACGCCACGAACTTTGAAGTCATACGCGTTCAACGCACCGTCGGTTGTGGTCGCCAGCAAAGTGATCCAATCACCAACGTGCACGCTTAGGTTGTTCGCTAAATCAACGCCAAGCATCACTTCTGGCTCTGCTGGGTCATAACGCGATGCATGAATGTTGGACAGCGTCTGCCCTTCGCGCACATCCAAAAACGGTCCTTTCATATCGAATTCGCGTTCGTTAACACCAATGCCGATAAAGATCGATGACTTGTTGCCGTTGGAAATCAAACCGCTGAACTCAACTCGTGGCTGCACGCCTCGCACTTCGTTTAAGCCAATCAATTGCTTGGTGATGTCGCCGGCGTGAGTTAACCCGTTACTCAGCGGCATCTCTTCTTCTTTGGCGAAGTAACCCGGTGTGGTTAACGTCAGATGCCCCGTGTCACGTGCTGTCGATTCTTTCAAACTGTCGTAGGTGTATAGACCAAAACCGCCCGCACTGGTTAAGGCAAACACGGCAATGGCAATGATCAACATCGACAATAAACTGCGACGGCGATTGCGTTGCAGGTTCAACCAAGCAAGGCGAACGGAAACTGGAATTAGCTTGCCCATGAAACCTCCTCCACACTTGCGTGCGTTTGGGTAATTTTGCCGTCCACCAATTCAATGGTGCGATCGCAGCGGGATGCCATACGAGGGTCGTGAGTGGCGACGATAAAAGTAGTACCAAGCTCGTGTCCGAGCCCTTTCATAATATCGATGACCTTGTTGGCAGTTTGGCTATCAAGACTTGCGGTTGGCTCATCAGCAATCACCAACGCCGGTTTGTGCACTAAAGCGCGCGCAATTGCCACTCGCTGTTGCTGACCGCCTGATAGGTTGTCTGGCATGTGATGAATAAACTCGCCTAAGCCAACGTGCTCTAGCATTTGTGTGGCGAGCTCGGTTTGTTCCGCTTTTGAAAAACCGTTGAGATACAGCGGATACGCCACGTTCTCCAACGCTGTCATCACAGGGACAAGATTGAATTTTTGGAACACAAAGCCAAGCTTTTCACGACGCATTTTCGCAGCCTGCGTTTGTCCGGTTGGGTATGGGCTGCCTGCAAATGTCACCTGACCTTGGTATTGAGTATCCAGCATGCCAAGCACGTTAAGTAAGGTGCTTTTGCCTGAGCCAGACGGCCCGCACAATGCCACCATTTCGCCGGCAAACACTTCACCAGACACGTCTCGCAATGCACGCACGGTTTGGCTACCAAGGGCGTAATCGCGGCTAAGTTGATTAAAAACGATCATGACGCCTCCCTAATACTTGGCTAGCAACGCTTTCGCGGTTTGCGTTTCTAGATTGCTATCACCTAACTGCTCCATTTGCGCTAACCATATTTTGGCTTGTTGAACATCTTCAGCACGCAATGCAGCTTCAATGGCGTAGCGATAAATCCAAGACGTTGCCGCGAAAGGTTGTTGGCTAAAACTCGGTTCATCGAGCAGAGAAAGGTACAGCTCGTAGCCACGCTCAAAGTGATTGAACATGTCAGGCAGAGAGGTAAACGTAGTAGCTGCCATGGCGGTAGCTAGCTGGTATTCCGGCAAGCCTTGTAAGCGTTGTTGCTCTTGCAGTGGTACTGGCTGATTCGCCATTAAATCCAAGCCTTTTTGGATTGTGGCAAGACCGCGCTCGGTGAACTTCATCTTGTTCCAAGGCATAAACGCCTCACGACCTTGCAACGTCTCCGCACTGCCCAAGTAAACCAAGGTCACCGGCGTTGCGCCCTGCTCTTCGAGTTGTTTGGATAGTTCGCCATAAACAGTATCAACTAAGCCAGAGTCACCCTGTGCTGCTTGGTTGAATTGACTGAGTGTGCGCTCGCTTGGGTTAGCCAGAGCCAGATTGCTGCTAAGTGCAAATGCGGCGATAAACGTACTTGCCAGTTTAAGAGCTTTGATTGAGCGAGATTGAGAAACCATCATGTACTGTCCTTAGTTGAACGTGATTTGATGGTTTCAGATTAAGGGAGAAGATCGCACGCTGCTTTTGCATGCGACCAATGGCAGTTATGCAGAGTGAATGGTATTGAGAGAGGATGAATGACATTCACTTAAACAGAAAATACAATTCCGCTCATTCGTAACTCTACATTTTTACGGCAGTCACAATAAAAACACTGGCTTAAAATCTGAGGCTAGTGTATTTATCCATCCCACAGCTACCCATAACAGACAGTGTCGCACTCTCCTTTCTTACACACCTTTGCATGGTGTCTGTTGTTTCGAAATCGAGATTCTTAGCATCGGAATAGTTTGAACTCTTCGAGTTTTAGTTGTTTTCGCACTCAAAATAGGTGCGTTATTAGGTCGTTGAAAATGAATAAGCGTTATTTCCCAAGAGTTGATTTGCCACTGCTAATGGCGATCATTCCGATCATGCTGTTAAGTTCGCTCACTCTCTGGAGTGCCAGTAGCTTTAATGAGGCGATGCTCTTCAAACATTTGGCGCGCTGCGGACTGACATTAGTTTGTATCTTGATCATGTCCTCGATTCCAGCGTCCAGCTATCAGCGCTCAGCTCCATATCTCTACATTATTGCGGTTGCTCTGCTACTTGCTGTCGCTTTATTTGGTGATAGCACCAATGGCTCTCAACGTTGGCTCGATATCGGCTTCTTCCGCTTTCAACCGTCTGAGCTAATCAAACTTTCCATTCCAATCATGATCGCCTGGATGCTGCATATTGAAGGAGGTCGACCAGACAGTCGGAAAATTGCGTTTTGCTTACTTATTACAATGATTCCTGCCGGGTTAATCGCGCTACAACCGGATTTAGACGGTGCAGTTTTTACCGTCATTTATGCATTGTTCGTTTTGTTTTTGGCTGGCATGAGCTGGAAAATAATATGCGGGTTTATTGCGAGCATTTTAACGTTAGCACCTATTTTATGGTTCTTCGTTATGGAAACCTATCAAAAGAGCCGTGTAACACAGTTCTTGCACCCTGAGTCCGATCCACTGGGTTCGGGCTACCAAATCATCCAATCTTTGATTGCGATTGGCTCAGGCGGTATGAAAGGCAAAGGTTGGATGAATGCAACGCAGGGAACACTTGGCTTTATTCCAGAAAGTCATACGGACTTTATTTTTTCGACCTATGCGGAAGAATGGGGCTTTGTTGGCAGTTTAGTCTTACTCGCATTGTACTTGTTTATTACTGCACGCGTTATGTTGCTTGCATGTCAGTCTGACCACTTTTTTAGTCGGCTGGTAAGTGGCGCATTAGCGATGAGCTTTTTTCTGTATGCTTTTATCAATACGGGCATGGTGAGTGGCTTGTTGCCAGTAATGGGTAGCCCACTTCCCTTCTTTAGCTATGGCGGCACGGCGATGCTAACTCAAGGTATCTGTTTTGGTGTAATCATGTCGCTGTGTTATTCCAAATATCGTAACGCATAGCGTTGCTTGAGAAAAAGCGATCAAAAAAGGCTTCCCTAAGGAAGCCTTTTTACAACGATATGAGCGAATTAATTACAGCTCTGCGTTGTGGTAAACCTGCTGAACATCATCACAGTCATCTAGAAGATCTAGGAATTTCTGGAATTTCTCAGCATCTTCACCCGATACAGGCGTATGAGTTTGCGGAACGAATGTGATTTCTTCAACATCGATCGTTAGATCTGGGAATGCACCGTTAAGCGCAGTTTTTGTTTTGAAGAATTCTGTGTGAGGTGCGAATACAGTGATAACACCGTCTTCTAGCTCAACGTCAGTAACGTCTACGTCTTCCATCATTAGCGTTTCTAGGATGATTTCATCATCGTCGCCTTTGAACTGGAATACCGCTTGGTGATCGAACATGTGAGAAACCGAGCCCTCAACACCAATTTTCGCACCGACTTTCACAAAGCATTGGCGTACATCTTGGAAAGTACGGTTGCCGTTGTCTGTTAGACAGTCAACGATAACGCTAGTACCGCCAGGGCCGAAGCCTTCGTAACGTGCTGGAGTGTAGTCTTCACCACCGCCACCGTTCGCTTTGTCGATCGCTTTATCGATAACGTGCGCAGGAACTTGGTCTTTTTTCGCTTTTGCGATCAGGTGTTTCAAAGACAAGTTCATGTCTGGATCACCACCACCGTTTTTCGCGCACATGTAAATTTCTTTACCGTATTTGGAATAAACTTTAATTTTCGCGCCTGCAGTTTTCGCCATAGAGGCTTTGCGCACTTCAAAACTTCTTCCCATCGGGATGTCTCTCTAAATTCAAATTTAATGCGAAGGATTTTAGCAAAAAGCGAAACCTTTTCAATTTCGCTTAGCAAAGGAATAGGGAGGTTACCTCATTCGTCGCATTGGATTGAACCATTGCCACGGTTCGCGTTAAGCGACACCCATTACTCGTTTGTACTTTTCGACCGATTGCTGAAAAAACGCCTTTTCATCAGCATCGTTAATCTTGGACAACTGTTCTTCTATTGCTTCAGGACCAGATTTGGCCTCTCTGAGCTTCCAAACCAAAAACGACGCCTGCTTATCCAGTTCGATTTTGTTTTTTTCGTCAGGCGGCAATAGGGATAGATTAAACGACATTCACAGCCTCAAGGTACTTTAAATACTAGCCGGGCACTATATCACACAGAGTTACAATTACAGAATAGAAACGCACTTAACTTGATCGATTTCAAGTTAACTATTTAGGCACAGCGCTGATTTTCAGTGCTTTTGGTAAATGCTGTTCGAATATTTGTTGTAATCGAGTCTTGGTAACGGGTTTAGCCACGAACTCGTTCATCCCGACATCGAAGCAATGTTGCTGATCCTCTTTAATGACATTGGCACTTAGCGCAATAATTGGAACGTGTTTCCCCCACTCTCCCATTTTTCGAATTCGCTCCGTAGCAATAAACCCATCCATCACAGGCATTTGGCAGTCCATAAAAATCAAATCGAAAGGCTGCTGATCACACAGCTGCAATGCTTCTTCGCCATGGTTGGCGACACTCACTCGCACACCCAGTTTTTCTAACATGATGCGAACTACCTTCTGATTGACGATGGTATCTTCAACAACCAATACCCAAGGTTTATCATTATCTTGAGGGCTGATTTCGTTGTCTTCCGCTTTCCGGAAATCTAATACATTAAGTTGGTCGGTATAGGTCGATTGCGCATTTATTACAGCAACAGGAATCGAAAATTCAAAACAGCTTCCCAGCCCAAGCTCACTTGTTAGTTGTATTTCCCCTCCCATCAAGTTAACCAACTGTGCAGCTATCGCCAAACCAAGCCCTGTCCCACCATACTTTCTGGTGGTACTACCATCAGCTTGTTGGAAGCGTTCGAAGATTGCTTGTTGGTGCTCTTTCGCAATACCAATACCAGAATCCACAACTCGAAACCGGATATGAGCGGTCTCTCCATCAAGTCGAGATAACGCTACAAGAAGCTTCACATGGCCGCGCTCGGTAAATTTAATCGCGTTGCTCAACAAATTGTTCAGAACTTGTTTCAATCGTGTGGCATCACCTTGCACTTCCATTGGCAAGTGAGGATCAATATCGCTGAGCAGCTGTAAGTTTTTCTGCTTGGCTTTGACACTATGTAAACTGATGACATCGTCAAGTAGCTCGCGAAGGTCATAGCTCGTGTATTCCAGCTCTACTTTGCCAGCTTCAACTTTAGAGAAGTCCAAAATGTCGTCGATGATCGTCATTAGTGAGTGAGAAGAACTGTCAATGATCTCTACAAACTCTTTTTGCTGGGGATCGAGGTCGGTGTCATTGAGCAACGACGACACACCAATAATGCCATTCATCGGTGTGCGGATCTCATGACTCATAGTGGCGAGAAACTCACTTTTTTTACGATTAGCGACTTCTGCCCTATCGCGTTCAGCCTCTAACTCAGTCTGGTGCTCTTTCACTTTCTCAACACTTCGGTTGTATTTCTCTGCCAAAACACTCACTTCATCAAAGCACCATCGTTTAGGGAGAGTCACTTTACTCGGCACTGTACCGCCACGAAAATCGCTCACCGCACCAGACAGCAATTGTAACGGATTGACCAACAAGCGAAACGCCACCCAAAGAACACCAATGATGAGGACAAGAATTTTGATCGCTTCTGTCGTAAGTAGAAAAAAGAACTGCTGCCAAAGATCTTCATATATCGCGCTAAGATCCGATTGAACCGTTAATATCGCGAGATCATACGTTTTATCGCCGACCCGATACTGCATCGGCCAGCTTCTCTCGACAACATCCTCAGAAAGCGCCGAACCTAATTCAATGATAACTTCGTCTTCACTAGCAATACGCAAGTAGTCCACCGAGGGCATACGCATTGCACCTTGAGCTTGTGTCAGCAACAGCTCCCTATCCTCTACCCACAAACTCGCAGAAAAGCTCGATAAATAGCTAGACTCAACCTGCTTTAATTCAACATCTAAATGGGCTAAATCTTCGTGAAAAACTCGATATAAGCTCACTGTAGAAATGATGACCGTAAAGATTAAACTCAACGTTAATACCGCCAACATAAGTTGGTTGCCGATACTAAAACGACGTTGAGATCGCTCTTTTTCATCCATATGAAACCGCTCCGATAAACTTGCGCTACTCTAAATATAGCTACGCACAAATAATAATCGAGGATACGATGAAAAGACTTCTACTTAGATTGGCTTTTAGCTTAATTGTTGTAAGTTCTCATGTGACCGCAAATCAAGTGAACTATTACGTCATTGCTGAACAAGCTCGACCATTTCAAATTGAACAACAGGGACAAATGCACTCCGGAATTGTGACCGATATCGTCAGCGCTATCTTCGCGGAGTCGGATTACCAAGTGAATTATCATACTTATCCATTTAAACGTATGATTTCCATATTGGAAGAAGGCGCTGAGCCAAACTGGTTAACTTATGGCAGCCCGAACTGGGGCAAGGTGCAATCGGAAAATTTATCTGAGGAGCCCATTTACACTGTAAAACATGTACTGGTGTCGAGTAGCGAGAAGCCTTTAGAATTCAAAAATATGGATACCATGCATGGCCGTTCTATTGTATTACTGCTGGGGTTTGATTATCCAAATTTAACACCGTTCTTTGAAAATGGCAGTGTCAATGAAATGCGCGTGAAAGACTACAACGCCGCATACCGAGTGATAAGCCGAACCCCTGGAGATACAGCTTTTGTCGAGATGGAATCCCGAGTCCTTTACAACTTAAAGCGACTCAATTTGCCGTTGGAGAATTTTCAGATACAGCCTTTCAGCTCGGTTATTCCTGACTACTCAATCTACCTGGCTTTTTCACCTCAAATGCAACCAGAAACTCAAAATTACATCAATACACGCCTCGTTGAATTAAAAACCTCAGGGGAAATTGATGAAATCATTCAAAAGTATCAATGAATCAACTCATTAACAAAAACGCCAACGATGATACGTTGGCGTTTTTGTTTCTGAGAAATCTGTAGAACTTACTTAGTGTGGTTAACAAACTTAGGATCAAACATGTGCCCCAATTTACTCGCCTTGGTTTGCAGGTAATGTTGATTACTTGGGTTATTCCCTTCTTGTAATGGCACTCGTTCAATGACGTTAATATCAACCGCTTTTAAGGCGGCGAGCTTGCGTGGGTTATTCGTCATTAGACGCACAGCGTCAATCCCCAAATGCTCTAGCATTCCTTTACAGAACGCGTAATCACGCATATCAGCGGCAAAACCTAAACGCTCATTTGCTTCCACGGTATCTGCGCCATCATCTTGTAAGTGATAGGCACGAATTTTATTAATCAAGCCGATTCCACGCCCTTCTTGACGTAAATAAAGCAGCACGCCACATCCCTCTTTGACGATGTTTTGTAGCGCTCTATTAAGCTGAAAACCACAGTCACAACGCGTGCTAAATAGAGCATCTCCGGTAAGACACTCCGAATGCAACCGAATAAGTGGAGCTGCACTTTTTGTTGGCTCACCATAGACCAGAGCAAGATGCTCTTTATTTGTCGCGGCTTCAATAAAGCCGTACATCATAAATGTGCCCCACTGGGTGGGCAATTTGGCTTTATCGATAAACTTCACGAGATTGTAAGGCTCAACATGTCTCAGCTCTGCCCGCACATTCATCAGAATCTCTCCTAGATGATTTTCTCCTTTACCATCTCCCCCGTCTCCCCAAAAGGCATCTTTATGAGAATGCTCTGTTAGGCAAGCGTTACCCGTTCTCATTAATTGCTGCGCTAATGGTGGATTTTGTAGAAACTTTTCCCTAACGATGAAAGCCATAACAGCCAACTTTATATCGTCCCAATCGCTTCTGACAAAGTGTTCGTATTTGCGGCTTAAAGCAAACGCTTCGTCAGGGGTGCTTGCGTGCTGAATTTTACTTTGCAACTGAGCATCGAGAAACTTTTGGGCTTGGTAATAATGTTCGCTGGTGGGCCAAGTTTGGGAGGAGATATTGACTGGGGCATGGCAAAAATTTGAGAGAAAACCGTGGGGCTCATCGGGCTCATAAAAAAGGATTTGATCAACCATACTTGCGCTCCTTGCTTTGTGGTTGCGATAATCAACAAAAAGCATATCGCTACTGATATATCTAGTAACACAAGGTCAGATTGTCAAACTTCTTCGGGACGGGACGTGAGTGTGAAACTCGTGCTTTTGAGGCGCAAGACAGATAAATGGAGAGTTTGAATAAGAGAGTAATAGAGTGAAAAAATAAAAAGGGCAGTCCGTCGACTACCCTATGGGTTGCTAAACCAACCTGAGGCGATCAGTGTATCAAGCCAAGCTCCCTTGCTTCTTCAATGGTCAACCCACTTTCACGGATCTCACGTAACGCTTCAATGCGTCTTCTGGCTTCTGCTGATTTCACTGTTTTCTCTGGCTTCACAACGGTTTCCTCATCAGGTAATTCCCATTTGTGAGCGATGTTGGTCATCTCGTCATGGTCGATAGAATTAATGGACATATTTCCTCCGAACACACCATGTTTTCGATGCGTAATCTATAGCAAAACCGGAACAAGGTGGTAAGAAAAACTGTAGGGAAATGTGACCCCTCCCGCCCTTTCGTTAACTCCTTAATAGATTCATCATTTAAGTTTTGCTAAGGGACAAATTTACGATTAAATTTGAGTAATTCCCCCTACGAAAAGTGTGCTGATCTAGCTCTCAATTCTGCTCTTCTTTAGTTTTATCAACGACGCATTACACCACTTCCTGTTTCACCTAACTTTCGAGTCACTTCACTGATTCATAGCTTGATACTTTCTAAAAACCGCCACACCTGATAATGATAATAATTATCTTTTAGATTGATAAGGTGTTTATATGGATGGTATTAACTTAAGTCATGCATACCACAATGACCCGGTCATCCAGATCCGAGATTTGTGCGTCGATTACATCACTGATAATGGTGATTTTAATGCGGTAAAGTCCGTCAGCTTTGATATCGGCAAAGGCGAAGTATTTGGTCTTGCCGGTGAATCTGGATGTGGTAAAAGCACAATCGCATTCTCAATAAATCGTCTTCATAAGCCGCCAGCGTTCATTTCTGGCGGTAAAATATGGTTTGATGGCAAAGATATCCTTAGTATCTCAGACTCTGAACTGACCGCTCTAAGGTGGAGTGAAATCGCCATGGTGTTCCAGAGCGCGATGAACTCACTCAACCCTGTCTTAACGATACAAGAGCAATTTGCAGATGTGTTACGACACCATCAAGGCCTCACTAACGCTCAAGCAAAAGATAGAGCAGAAAAGTTGTTGGACTTGGTCAATATTCCTCGAGAACGCTTAGCAGAATATCCTCATCAATTTTCAGGAGGAATGCGTCAGCGCTTGGTGATAGCCATTGCTTTGTCTCTAAATCCAAAACTGATCATTATGGATGAACCCACAACAGCATTAGATGTAGTGGTACAGAGAGAAATTTTACAGCAAATTTATCAGCTTAGAGATGAGTTCGGTTTTTCAGTCCTCTTTATCACTCATGACCTGGCACTCATGAGCCAACTATGTGATCGAATTGCAATCATGCGTCACGGAGAAATCGTCGAAGTCAATCGAGCATACGATATACGCAATCATCCTCAACACCCCTACACGCAAAAGCTATGGGCTTCTTTCCCAAACATCCATGACGTCCACAAACAACCAGAGTTACAAGGAGCGTAACCATGAGCCAGCCTATCATCCAAATGAAAAATGTGATTAAAGAATTCAAAGTGGGCGGTGGTTTAGCGAAAGAGGAAACCTTTCGTGCGCTTCAAGGAGTGACTTTTGATCTGTACGCAGGAAAAACCTTGGCTTTGGTTGGAGAGTCAGGCTGCGGTAAGAGTACTTGCGCTCGTTTAATAACCAAAGTCTATCCTGCAACGGAAGGCGAGATCCTTTTCAATGGCACTGACATAAATGAGATCACGTCACGATCGGCTCTACAAGAATATCGCAGTAAAGTACAAATGGTGTTTCAAGATCCGTTTGGCTCTCTCAATCCAACTCATACCATTCGCCATCACCTAACACGTCCTTTAAAAATTCATAAACAAGTCAAAAACGAGCGCGACATCCCAGCCCGCTTGGAAGAGCTTCTAAAGCTGGTGGAACTACCTGAAGAGACATTGAATAAGTTCCCTCACGAACTCAGTGGTGGGCAACGTCAGCGAGTAAACTTAGCAAGGGCTTTAGCGGTAGGTTCGCAAATCATTCTTGCGGATGAGCCTACGTCTATGCTGGATGTTTCTATTCGCTTGGGAGTGTTGAATTTAATGCAACGAATGAAGCAAGAACTGGGAATTGGTTTTTTATACATCACACATGATCTGGCGACTGCGCACTACATCGCGGAAGAAACCGCAGTAATGTACAAAGGGCAAATCGTTGAATGGGGCGACACTCATTCAATACTTAAGAATCCGCAGCATCCTTATACTAAGCTGTTGATTTCTGCCGTTCCTGATCCTGACTTACCTTTTGGTAACTTAGTGAAAAATGAGCCAAACTATTCGATAGATGCCGATGAAATTCGTCAACGTAGCAGCATAATTGTCGACGAATTTGATCAAATAGGGCCAAATCACTATGTAAAACAATGGACTGAGGCAGCGTAATGGATTTGAGTACTTGGCAAGATCAAATCGCCATGTGGTACGAACAGCGGAAACATGATCAAGTAGAAAAATTGGAAACGATCTTATATCAGGTGCCTGATGACGTGTTTGGACCCGAATTGAGTGATCTTCAAAGTAAAGCGATTGCTTGCTGGTTGGATGGATGTTTACGCGTGTTTCAACATGCAAGGTACCAAGACCCTCAGAAAGCATATCAAACCTTGCTTTATACGAGTGCAAAGCTTGAACAAGCAGCATGCCAAGTCTCGACTGATATTCTGATCAAAGATTGGTGTTTGAGACGACTTCAGCATCTCACCGTTGTGGCTTTAGAGTTTTGTAATCAGCAGTGTGATCAAAACAAGTGGCAGGAACAAGCCCATAGCTTAATCGAATCACATGTTGCGTTGATGCGTTCATTACATTGGAATGAACCCAAGAAGCATGATCAAGGTTTACCTCATTAGTCCGGAAAAATGATCAAGGCTTAATTAGCGGAATTTTAGGTAAAAAAAAGCGAGTTTCCTGAGGAGAAACTCGCGAAGTCTATTCAGAATGAATGTAACAATATGAGCCAATCTATTAATCATCAGAAAGGACAAAAGGTTGTCTATTCGTGATAAATAGTAGTCTCAGGCTTGGCTCCTAATGTCAGTGATTTGTTAGAGTTAAGTCTGTTTTTTATCATCGAAAGACATTGTTACATTTCAAATCAATACGCCACGCCTATTGCTTGATACACATCAAGCAACGCTTTTAAATCGCCATTTCATCCAGAGCGCGGAATACCATTTCATCCATGTGGCCATCGAAGATTTGACGGCACACCTTCCGACGTACCGCTAATCCAGCAATCAAGCGCTCAATGGTAAGATGCTTAATATCATTTTGAGTGTTAAACAGCTCGACGGTTTTGCTTAATGTCTCATAAGGAATTGGCTCATCCCCTACCCTTAGCCAATCAAGCTTCTCTATGTAATCAGAACACTCTTCTTTGATTGAGGCATACGAGTGCCCTGTCATCGCAGATAAAGCCGTTATACTGCGTTCTAGAGCCTCTGGTGAGGTATATTTAGATAAAGTAATGGTGATCTCGTCTGCATTGATCTCTACCAGGTGTTTTCTTTGCTTCACACGGCGGCCTAAATTCCCTCTTGGGGATGGCGCTTTGCGTTGGATAGGCTCAAATTCGCCGTCTATGATGCCTGAGAGCTCTTCAAGCTGTTGTCGGGTAACCATCTCATTACGAAGTGGGTTTGGCAGCGTAGGCGCCATGTTACGCTTTCCTGCGTTGGTTGTTCGCGCACGTGAATAACGTAAGACTTCTTCCACATCGCATTTAATATCGATCTGGTAGTCCATCACTTTGTCATTCTCGATCATAGTTTCGATCGTCAGGTGATAACCCCACAAATTCACCACAAACAGCTCATCCGTTCCCTTACCATCCGATAAACGCTTCAGCTCTCGGATCAAATCCATCGAGAATCGTCGCCATTCGATGTTACGTGCCAGCTTCTGGTTTAATTCACTCAGCAGCATGCAGTCAGTATGACGACGCACCATGCGGCTACGGAAGAAAGAATACAGTTGGAATACCAAAGTATGTTGCTTCAAGATCTCTGGTGGGAACAAGAAGAAATAATCACGCGTTAATAGTTCTTCATAAAACGAAGGCTCCCAAACCAAAATGTACAAGTTTGGCTTGATACGAATTTCACCATCGCTTCCCTCTACAGGCGCTTCTTCAGACGCAGTGATGGTTCGAGCAAGAAAACGAAAACGATCACTTTTGAATCCTTCTGGCATGTTTTCACTTAGCCAACGACCAGTAAGTTCATGCAGCTGGAAATCGGTAAACTCAATACGATCAATGCTGTCGCGAATAGAATCACGTGCTGGACCACTGTCTTTTTTGCCTCGAAGCGACAAAATATCAGTAATGTATAACGGCGTCTTGTTCGGCACGTGTGCTGCGTCGAGTTGATACTGATCTTTGTGATGATCATGGTATTGCACGGTCAACGTGAACAGAGCAAACAAGGTCATCAGATCATCCACAGTCATGATATTTTTGGATGATCGCGTTTCAATAACCGCTTTGGTGCCAGAGATCGACACCATGGATTTCTGATAACTTTTTCGAGTTCTTGGTGGTGCAAGTGCTTGGTCAATGATCCCAGCCCAATTCGTTGGAGACACGACAAATTGATCGGCTTCATCTTTCATCGTTGGAGGGGTATTCAACCCATGTTCATTCAACAAACGCTTGTTCACTTGGGTTTGAGCCAATGCTTTTGAACGTTTTTGCTTTTCGTTTTGGCGTACTTTGTCTGTAACAAGACTTGTTGCACCCAACACTGAAATCAGCTGATTAGGATTAACAAACTTATGTAACATCGTCTTACCAGCAAGTCCTTCTTCAAACCGCACTGGAGTTTGAGTAAACAAACCAATGTTTACTGCTGCACGTAAGCGTTGTTGCAGAGCTGCACGAGTGAGTTGTCCGTCCGTCGCTTCCACAATCTCTGTGGTTGAAACCAATCCATCTTTGCTGCTGAAACCTCGCAATGAGATCAGATTAAGCAACTCTAAGATGCTTTTGGTCACCCCTTTGAAATGTTGGTACTGCTCTACCCAATCTGCAGAGGATTCATGTACCTCAAAAAGATGGCCATCCTTATGGCTTCTAGGTGCTTTAATCAGAATTTTTTCATCAGCCGTCATTTTAGATCCAGATCACACTAGCCGTAGTTGTGCTATGGTTCCGAAGAATAAAGAAAAACAGATCATAAATAAAGAAAAAAGATTGTTTTTTAAATAACTGATCTTTTTGATTAATCTGATCTTAATTGATTATATGATCTAATGATCTGGCTATCGTTTTGCCGCTAAGTGCATGTTCTATAAAGTGATGTTTTTCATGCATGTCGGAACTATGATCATGTTAATTCTGAAACTATGATCAACAATAGCCTGAAAGCATGATCACATTTGCTCGTAAGCATGATCATTAAGTTTATGAAAAGATGATCAAAAGAGTCATGAAACGATGATCATGATGTTTTTACAGGTTATCCACAGATACTGTGTTTAATAATGATCTTAATGAGAATTTTATTGAGCATTGTCGATGTTATTGATACTCGGATCGATGATCAAGAGCTGAGATAGCTATCGTTCTGGAGACAATATTGATGATAAATTACTCATGTGATGAAAATGCATCCAAGTAGCTCTTATTCCGCAGTAAAACCTAGTTTCGGACTATTCTTAGGAAGCATGATCATAAGAGTAAGATTTATCATAGTAACTTGAACAATTTCATTGTTCCGGCTTCTCTATCCACTAATTTCTTCTCCATCCCCCATTCTGACTGCATTCAACCGTAAATTAGAGACAAAAACTCATGCTTCCGAGAGATTCTATAGCTTGATCATATTTCCGATTGATGGATCTTATTTAATCCGCGTGTTTACACCCTCGTCTACTCTATTTTTCCATGATCATGCTTTCGTATTTGTGTTTTATCATGGAAGCATGATCATAAGCATACCTTGATCATACTTCCATAGGGACATCACTTGAACTGCCCTTTTTGGCTCGGATACATGATCAAGGTTGTTATTAGCGTTCATTTTGAAAGATTGCTTTCTATTTTTTGTTTAAATTAGGTTGGCCTAACATAATCCGTAATTTAGCTTAAGAATATAATCGTTCCGGTAGAAAATTGATTTACATTGTAAATGAGTGACGCTGTAACACTTTTAATTTTAAGTTTAAGGTGTCCATTTATTCTAAGATTATTTAATTAAAAATAGTTATGTTTTTTACCATAAATCATAAAAGCGTCGATTTGAGTGTTTTTTTATGTGATGGTTATTCAAAATGTTCGTGCACCTTTTTGTTGTTTTTGGTCTTTACTGCTGTACAATTGCAAGCATAAATCCTTCCAACGGAATTTGGCATGAAAAGAGAAAAAACGATTGAAAACCTTCTTGAGTTGGCGGAGCTGACTCAGCAGGTTCAAGCTGACCGTATTGAAATTGTTTTAGAAGAGCGAAGCGATAACTACTTCCCACCAATGTCTAAGGCGATGATGGAAACCCGTTCAGGTTTAACTCGTCGTAAGCTCGATGACGCGATTGGTAAGATGGAAGCGGCTGGTCATCAATTTACTAAAAATAACGCAAATCATTATTCAATTACGTTAGAAGAAGCACATATGCTTATGGATGCGGCTGAAGTGCCTAAATTTCATGAGCGTAAGAAGAATTCAGGTAACAAACCTTGGATTATTAACGTGCAGAACCAGAAGGGTGGTACAGGCAAATCAATGACAGCGGTCCATTTAGCGGCATGTTTAGCGCTAAATTTGGATAAACGCTACCGTATTTGTTTAATCGACTTAGACCCACAAGGCTCGCTACGTTTATTCCTCAACCCACAAATCAGCATGGCAGAGCATGACAATATCTATTCTGCTGTAGACATTATGTTGGGTAATGTGCCTGATGGTGTAGAAATTGACAGTGAATTTTTGCGTAAAAACGTATTGCTGCCAACGCAATACCCGAACTTAAAGTCGATTTCAGCGTTTCCAGAAGACGCAATGTTTAATGCTGAAGCATGGCAAACGCTATCTGAAGACCCATCACTCGATATCGTTCGTCTGCTAAAAGAGCAACTGATTGATAAAATTGCTGATGACTTCGATATCATCATGATTGATACCGGCCCACACGTTGACCCACTAGTATGGAATGCGATGTATGCATCAAATGCTTTGTTAATCCCTTGTGCGGCTAAGCGTCTGGACTGGGCTTCAACAGTAAACTTCTTCCAGCATTTGCCTACGGTATATGAAATGTTTCCGGAAGACTGGAATGGTCTTGAGTTTGTTCGCTTGATGCCAACCATGTTTGAGGACGACAATAAGAAGCAAGTTTCTGTTTTAACTGAAATGAACTATCTTCTAGGTGACCAAGTTATGATGGCTACTATCCCTCGTAGCCGTGCGTTTGAAACCTGTGCCGATACCTACAGCACAGTATTTGATCTGACAGTAAGCGATTTTGAAGGCGGTAAGAAGACGCTAGCCACCGCACAAGACGCTGTTCATAAAAGCGCACTGGAATTAGAGCGTGTGCTGCATTCTAATTGGCCGTCATTGAATCAGGGGTAATAAGTAAATGGCTTTGAAAACGTCTGAATTAAACGCGAAATTATTTGGCAAAACGAATAAACGTCGTGTTGTGACTCCACAAGAGGCGCAAACCGCGGCAAAAGAAAAAGCTCAAACGATTGAGCTAGCTGTCGCAGGTGAAAATATTGTTCAGTTTGAACTTGTTCGTATTCCTGCAGAGAAAGTCGCGACAGAAACAACGGTGTTTGTTGATAACGCTCGTGAGCAATCGTTCTTAAACGAACATGCTTTATCTGATGTTTTAGTCACACTCAAAGAGCGTGGCCAACAATATCCAGCTGTGGGTCGTAGAACTAAAGATGGCAAGATTGAAGTTTTAGATGGTAGCCGTCGTCGCATGTCTTGTATCCTCGCTGAACAAGATTTTTTGGTTTATGTTGCTGACAACATCAATACTGACCATGCTAAGTTTTTGTCTGATGTGGCAAATGCTCACAAGCCGCTCTCTTTGTACGAAAAAGGTAAAGAGATGCAGGCTAAACTAGATAGTGGTGAAGCTGAAGATCAGAAAGCATTGGCGAAAATGTTCCAGTGTAGTGAAGCGTTAGTAAGTGGCGCTTTAAAAGCGGCGGCATTACCGTTAGAACTGCTTCAAGCGTATCCCAATGTCGGCGATCTTGGTCGTCCAACTATTGTGAAACTGCACAAACAGTTTTCAACGTTGACGCCAGAGCAGCAGCAAGAGCTGTTAGATAAGTGTCGCTCTAGCGAAGGCTTTTTATGGCAGCGAAGCACAGCTCAAGGCGTTGCTCGTCTGACAAAAGAAGTCACGGAAAGCATCGAAAACTGGATTGCTGAGCTTGCACCAGCAAAACCTGGCAAGAAGACCGAAAAAGTCGACTTAGTAAAAGGTCGAGCAAGCTACAGCCGAAAAGGTAGCAGTCTGGCGTTGAACTTGAAGAAAGTTGACGACAGCTTGATGGAAGAGATTCTTGCCTTTGTGCAAAACAAGCTGCAATAACAAAAGATGATTGAATCAACCGCCTCCGGGCGGTTTTTTTATATCTGAGAAGCGTCAAATTAAAGATGTGATACCATTGCGTCAGTTCAACGTTGGATAGACAAAATGCAGACACAATCTGATTTCCTTTCATCACTTCAACTACAAGCTCACCAATCTTTCCAAAGATTCGGCATCGTCATTCAAGGCGAGTCTTCTTGGCAAGATGCATTGGTGTCAGAGTTCCATAAAACACAGATGTATCAACGTTGGTTTTGTGTCGGCGATTTTGGTTTGGAGAACGCATACAGTGTTTCGCCTAAACAAGGGCACATGTTGTTAGGCAGAGAGTGTGACGTTCTATTGTTTGATGCTCGAAATGGTTTTGACGCAAATAGCTTTACCGCCGCGCTTGGCACATTGGTTGGCGGTGGCCTTCTTATTATCATTACTGAGCCGCGACAAACTCCGAACTTTGCTCAGCAATGGATGCACAAACAATGGGAGAAGCTCGTTGTTATTGAGCAAGACAAACCATTGCCAACGGCTCCAGACATCAAGCAAGCAGAAAAAGAAAGCCACTACACGGAACAAGAACATGCCATTTCTCTAATTGAAAAGGTGGTGACAGGACATCGAAAGCGACCATTAATTTTGACCGCTGATCGTGGGCGTGGAAAAACAAGCGCACTTGGTATTGCTTGTGCGAACTTATTACAGCAGAAGCCATTTAGAATCTTAATTACGGCACCATCTATAAAAGCTGTTGAGCCTGTTTACCAACATGCTTTGCGGTTACTTCCTAATGCGCAGCGTATTAGGAAGGACAGATTAGAATCAGGGCAGGGAGCCATTCAATTCATTGCTCCTGACGAACTTCTATCGAGCCGACCTGAATGTGATTTGTTACTTGTCGATGAAGCGGCTGCAATTCCAGTTCCTATGCTTAAAAGCATTACCGAACATTATCATCGACTCGTTTTTTCTACGACTATTCACGGTTATGAAGGTTGTGGCCGGGGCTTTACGATTAAATTTGTTGATTGGCTTCAGAAACAGCGTTCGGGAATGAAAACATGGCACATGACACAGCCCATCCGCTGGAGCATGAATGATGCGCTCGAATCATGGCTCTATGACGCGTTTTTGTTGGATGCGGAGTTAACGCACCATCAACTTAACCAGGTCGACTCAATTTCCCTTTCTAAAGCCGATAAGGACGATTTGATATCGCAGCCTAGTTTGCTACGTGAGTGCTTCGCTCTTTTGGTTAATGCTCATTATCAGACCTCGCCGAATGATTTGATTCACCTTTTGCAAGACGACAACAGTCAGCTCTATTTTGCTAAGCAAGATAATGCGGTTGTGGGGGTAATATTAGCGGTCGAAGAGGGTGGGCTTGACGCCGAATTGGTTGAAGAAATTCAGCTTGGTAAGCGTCGTCCTAAAGGACACTTAGCCCCAGTTACGATTGCAAACCACCTTGGATTCCCCAATGTTGCGAAGCTATCGACGCTGCGAGTCATGAGAATTGCTGTTAATCCGGCATTGCAAGGAAGAGGCATCGGTCAAAAAATGCTGCAGCAACTTGAGCAAATGGCGGCTAAACACATTGCTTACTTATCCACGAGTTTCGGTGCGACGGAAGAGTTGGTCTATTTCTGGCGACAATCGAACTTCCGTGCAATTCGCTTAGGGTCAATGCGCGATGCTGCTAGCGGTTGTTATTCAGTCTTGATGGTCAAAGCTTGTGATTCCAAACAGACGGCTTGGGTCGATGAATCTCAGGCGCTATTTGAAGAAATGTTGTCTAACAATGTGGCTGACGTCTATCCAAAATTAGAAGCCTCAATTTTTCGAGCTCTATTACCGCAACCTTTGGGAATGAGTCCACTTCATCCCGCGAAGTTATTACTAATTGAATGCTATGCTGATGGTGGTAACAGTTATGAGTCCGTGTCTGCTTGGCTTCAGCAGTGGTTACTTAACTTAGGTTTGAACTCCGCTTCCGACTTGATGATCAGTAAGCTTTTTCTTAACCGTAGTTGGACTGAATGTGCTCAGCAATTTGGGCTACCTGGAAGAAAGCAAGTTGAGCAGCAGCTAAGGGACGAAGTAAAGCACATTTGGAACGATTTACACTGTAAACAATAAGGTGAGATTTACACTGTAAATGAAATTATTAGGAGCTGATTTTACACTGTAAATCCAGCTCCTTTTTATTTCAGTGTGTATTTTGATTGAGCTTTAGGTTAAATCGAAATGCTCTCTTAATATCTGTTTAACCGTTATTGATGGATTACTTTCTTTAGTGACGTGAGCCTTATAATAAGAAATGCGAGGTTTGTTCAGAAAACGGATTTGGGTAGACTGAAAGTGTTGATGGGAAGCAAAGTGGTAAGGATATGTGGAAGCTGTGTCTTGAGTTATCTGAAGATAAGACCAAGGTGATAGCCCGTCTTCCGGGAGAAGTGGACCTCGGTGGTGAGCTAAATCAAAATGAATTAAACTCGCAGCTCGCCGCAATGAACGCTGAAAAGATGTTTGTTGTTGAGGGGGAAGTCGTGAGATTCATTAACTGCGCCAAAGAACGTAAAGCCGAAGCTTACGAAGGCATCGTCATTGCGGAAAAACGCAACGCGCAAGTTGAGGTCGAATTATCGAATAATGACATGCTCGCCAGTATGAACGTTGTCGGCGCGTACGGAGGCCGAGGCTTACGTGGCCCCGAGATTGTTCAAGCCCTTGCTCAAGCGCGAGTTTCGAAAGGCATCAACAAACTGGCTTTGAAGAAAGTGTTGGTTGTCAGCACTCAGCTCAAACCGGGCGAAACTTTTTCTCAACCTGTAGCGGTTGGTAAGCAACCTATCAAAGGCAAAGACGCTCTTTTTACTCCTCTCGTTAAAGACATCACCAAACGCATCCTCAAACCCAAAGACGGCCAATCTGCTAGCGACAAAATTGATTTACGTAACCTCGGTGAAACTATCGCGGTTGACGTAGGCGATGAGGTGATGCGCCGCACGCCTGCGACCAAAGGTACGCCAGGTTTTACTGTTCAAGGGCGAGTGATTCCTCCACAAGCTGGAAAAGACAGCCCAATGAAGCCAGGCAAGGGCACCGAGATAAGCAAGCACGACCCAAACCTATTGATTGCATCGGTATCCGGTACGCCTCTAATTAAAGACAAAACCATTGAAGTTGATAACGCACTCTGTCTCAATAGCGTTGGCGTGAATACAGGTCACGTGAAATTCAAAGGGAATGTGATTATCGGTGGCAACATTGAATCCGGAATGATTGTTAAAGCGACGGGCTCTATTACTGTAGGCGGCTTCATTGAATCGGCTGACGTACAAGCACAAGACGACATCCAAGTCGGTAAAGGGATCATTGGCCACACCGTGAGTGATGGTCAGCCAAAGAGCTGTCACGTCAAAGCCAAAGGTTCGATTCGTGCCAGCTACGCCCAATATTGTGATTTGCAAGCCGGCGAAGATATTGAGTTGGCGGTGCACAGCATGAATAACGATATTCTTTGTGGGCGCAATCTGACGGTGCTGGATGCGAACGGTAGGAACGGTACGCTCAGCGGCGGGGATGCAAAAGTCGGTGACAAAGTGGTGTGTTTACAATTGGGCGTAGAAGGCGACACCGCCACTAAGGTAGAAGCGTTCGCGCGATATTCTGCATTTAAGGAGCGATTAGCAGAGCTCAAAGATCAATATAAACGCGCTCAAGAAGGCACGATGGATGTGATTCGTAAAGAGCTCGAATTTAAGAAACGTCCTAAAGCCGAACGTACCGACGAAGAACAAGCTCAGATTGATGTGATGAAAACACAAAACAACGAGCAGCTTGAAGCGATAAAGCAAAAGCTAGAACAAACGGAACATGACTTTGAAGTCGCGTTAGAAGAAAATATTGTCGAAGCCAAAGAGCGTGTCTTCACTCGCGTGACGGTGCAGTTTGGCGACGAACAAGTAACGACAAAGCGCACTCATGGCGGTTGTTCGTTCCGTTTCAATCAATACGAAATTAAAGTCTCGGCGAACTTGGAAGAAGAGGACGTCGCTGCGGTTTAAGCTTTCTTACTCACTGAGCCCACACGTCGCAACAAGATGTGTGGGCTTTTTTATCTACAAATCGACAATGTGCTCTTGATAGTAGTCCGCAAGCGCACCAACTTGGCTGCTACACATTACTTTCATTGCTTGTTTAATGTGTTCTATTGGCCAGTTCCACCATTGGATATTGAGTAGAGTTTCAATCTCTTTATCGCTAAATCGTTGACGTACGACTTGGTTGTTTCCAACCACCACCGAATAAGGTTGCACGTCTTTCGTCACTACGGCGCGTGCTCCGATGACGGCTCCATCGCCGATGTTTATTCCGGGCATGATCATCGCCTCGCTGCCAATCCAAACATCGTTCCCCACCACCGTGTCTCCGGCACGCTCGAAACCGTCTTGCACGCCTTCTCCAAATTCTTCAGGAGAGAAGGGGAAGGTCGAAATCCAGTCAATGCGATGACCTTGATTTCCTGCCATCATGAAGGTGGCTCCAGAAGCGATGGAACAAAACTTGCCAATGATTAATTTGTCGATGCTATCGGGTTCTCTACTTTGCCATTCTTGAAGTGTGACGGGGTCACCCAACAAGTAGCGTACCGCTTGCTCTTCGAAGCTTTTTTGATGATAGAAGCCCGAGTAATAGCTGTAATCGCCAACGATGATATTGGGATTAGTGATGTGATCTTTAATGACTTGACCTTTTAACCACGTGTCGAAAACACTCATAACTCATCCTTTCAAATTTAGGTTGTACAGAGTTTAGAGGCTTTCTATTATTTCCAGTAGTTTGATTTTAGAGATTCAGAGTTACTGTATGGAAATAAAATGGCTCAGCTACGTACCACTTTACGTCGCTTTGTGCGAGGAGCGAAGTATTGCTGGCGCAGCAAAGCGACTGAATTGTTCGAATGCGCATGTAAGTCGGCAACTTAAACAGCTTGAAGACATATTGTCGGTGCAGCTTATTCAGCGAACTACGCGCCAGTTTAATTTGACCTACGATGGTTTGCGGTTTTATCAGCAGGTAAAGCAACTGCTCGAAGGCGCTGAGCAGATCAATGAGCAAGTCATGGCAAACGAGATCGTATCGGGAAAATTGAGAATAGCGGCGTCTGCTTCTTTCGGAGCCGCGTTACTCAGCCAAACATTGATAGAGTTTCGATTGCAACATCCACAAGTGAGCGTCGAAGTGATCTTCACAGAGACACCTCTCGACTTGATTGAGGCTGGGTTTGATATCGCATTCTACTTTACCGATACTCTTCCAGAGGGATACGTCGGCCATCAGCTACGCACTTTACACTGTAAACCGATCGCTCTTATTTAGCTGATAAACCAAATGTAAGTACGCCAGAGGAGCTTTGCGACTTGGAGCACATCCTTTATAAAAGTCGTGACTTGGTGTTAGATAAATGGATGTTTACGCATAAGCAAACTCAGCAGCAGTGCAGTATTGGGTTAGAAAGTACGCTGAGTTTTAATCTTGTCCGGTCCATGTTGGATGCTACTTTGGCTGGTTGTGGTGTTGCCATGTTAGATGAATTTGCGCTGGCCGAACTCGAACCTGCACAAAAAGAACAACTCGTGAGTTTGCTGCCAGATTGGCAAACGGATGCGATTTTGCCGCTTTATCTGCTTTACCCAAAACGTGAGCACTTACCAAGAAGAACGCGAGCGTTCATTGATCACTTTAGGAACATATATTCTGTCGGCGAATAGCGACAACAAACTTAGCAACAATTGAGGAAGCAAAGGAATGCGAAAACACTGTCACCAGTTTTCCTGATGCAGGCGTGTTGGTCAAAACAGGTAACGAAGAAAACATATTACGAGGGTGAGCTTCTTCAAATCAGCATTAAAGGCAATAACTACTGACCGGACACAGAAGAAGCTCATGGATTCAGCTAACTTACATTAAGTATCGTGCTTACAGCTCGTAACGCAGACCTAAGTGGTAGTAGCTTTCGTCTGCGTGCGCACCGCCAAACGAGACTTCTTGTCCATTACTGTAGCCACGCGAGCCGTTACGATCAACGTAGTTTGTGTAGATAGAAGAACGAGGCGTCAGTTTGTATTGCACTTCTAGCGTTGTATCTTTCAGCTCTAGCTCGTCACCATCACTGTTTTCTAAAGAACGATAACCAGCACGCAGTGCCCATTTGTCATTTACACTGTAAACCGCCGTCAATTCCATCACTTTATCGGTGCTGGTTTGTGAGTAATAGCCCTCTAGTTCATCTTCCGAGTACAACGCACCCAACATCAAATCACCTAGGTAGTAACGCGTACCTGCGCCCCAGAATGTGTAATCGGTGTCGTTGCTTTCACGTGCATCACCTTTATTTTTCTGCATCGCCACCACTGGTGCCAAGGTACCCAAATTCCCCATATCTAGCGTATAACGCAGTGCAGTGTTGTAACCGTAGTCGAGTTCAGAAATGTTGTTTCCTAAAATGTACGCGACAGAAAAATCGAAATTACCTAGGCTGTTTTGGTATTGCAGCGTGCCATCTTGACGGAAAACTTGCGTCGCGGTTTTGTCGACTTTATTCGCTTGGCGCGCCATAGAAACATCGGAAGAGGCGAACACATCACCAATGTCGGTAAACATAATCAATCCAGATGCCACGCGACCACCAGTAATGCGACCATAATCTTTCGCATCAATCCCCGCCCATACATAACGTGCGGTCAGAGACGGTTTGTCGTTTACTTGGTTTGCGTATTCAGCAGCACCCACTTGGTATTGCGCTTGGCCGATGATCGACGCGTACTCGTTGATGGTTTGTGAACCGTTTAAACCAATACGGCCATCAAACTCGCCATTTGTATCGCCGTGCTCATCATTTTTACTGGTGACATTGAAACCAAGACGAGAGTAAATATTTAAAACTGACCCATCTTCCGCTTGATACAGCTGCGCTGCCATTGCGTTTGATGCCATCAATGTTGGGATAAGTAGAGTCAAAATGTGCTTTTTCATGATTAACGACCTTTCATTTCTATTGTTTTAGGTACGACAAAGCCCCTTCCGAGTAGCGGAATAAGAAAAATTGTCGTGAAGTAGAGAGAGGGTGCGCCCTTGTTTGCCAAGGGCGCGAGCTAGTCCATTCCTATAGGGGAAGAATGATTTAGCTTAAATCGACGTCTTTGCTGCCAAAGAAGTAAGTCGCGAGGAAGCCAACGATGTAAGAGATAAGCAGGCCAGCAACAAACACCATCATGCCCGGGAAGATGCCATTTTCTGATGTCATGAGAGGAATCGCCACGATACCGGACGGGCCAAACACCGTATTAAGACCAACTGGCAAGCCAAGGTAAGAAACTAAGCCGATAAAGAAGCCGCCCGCAGCGCCACCAATACAAGCGGTAACGAATGGTTTTACGCGTGGTAATGTCACGCCGTAAATCAATGGTTCGCCAATACCTAGAAGTCCAGGAATAATAGCGCCTTTAACTTGAATACGCAGTAGAGCGTCTTTTTTGGCTTTGAAATACAGCGCCATTGACGCGCCAACCTGACCGCCACCAGCCATCGCCAGGATAGGAAACAGCGAGTTAAAGCCCAGTGCTTCCATCAATGCGAAGTACACTGGAACAAAACCCTGGTGGATGCCAAATACCACAGAAATTAAGAACAAACCTGCCAAGATTGCAGCGCCTAATGGGTTATCGTTCAAGTTGAGGAACAACCAAGACATCCCTTTAAATAGCTCACCACCGATCGGCATGATGATCAAGAAGGTTACCGCACCCATGATCAATAGAGTGATAACGGACGTTAAGATCATGTCCAGATCATCAGGCATGTATTGACGAACCTTACGCTCGACTTGCGCACCGATGATCGCTGCCAAAAGTACGCCGATAATGTTGCCGCGTGGATCAATCGCAAAGCCAAAAAACTCGTTCATGCCAGAGTAAATGCCGGATGTAGCCTCTGGGTTGTAACCCAGCACAAACAAAGAGGCGAGAATAGCACCATTAACACCAGAGCCGCCAAACGCTTGCTGCGCGTTGTAACCAATCAGAATACTTAAGAAAGCAAACAGACCCTTACCAAAGACTTTCATGTAGGCGATCAAATCCAACATAAACTGGCTTGGTGTCTGGTCGAGAACAAACATCTGTTCCAATAACGTCGCAAAACCTAGCAACAAACCAGCGGCAATAAAGCCAGGGATCAACGGCGTAAAGATGGTAGCAAACTTGCTTAAAAAACGCTGAACCGCACTGGTTTGCTTACTCTTCATCTGTTTTTTCTGCTCGGCCGCGACGGCAGAAAGATCTTGTTGCGGCATATCTGGTTCTTCACTGTCACCAGAGGTTAAGCTATCGATCAATTGATTCATCATCTCAGCCGCTTGTTGAGCTTTTCCGGGACCGAGAATGATCTGAAACTGCTCATCGCTTTCCACCACACCCATTACGCCGGGAATTTGCTTGATAACTGACTGATCAGCCAAACCATTGTTGGCGAGCGATAAACGCAAACGCGTCATACAGTTACCACATTTGCTTACGTTGCTGCTGCCACCCACTGAGGACAGCAACTGCGATACTGTGTTTGAAGTTATTTTTGCCATAGGGTCTATCCTTCAGAACTCGGATTATTTAGTTATTATTTAGTGCTGCGCGAATAAAACCGTTGTGCGCGGCGAGGCGTGATTTGGCTTGTTCGGCATCCAAATCGGCCAAAATCATTAAGATGGCAGTTTTGCAGTGGCGAGCGCAGGCATTTAATGCTCGCTCTGCTTCTTCTTTTGATGCGCCAGTTGCTTCTACAACAATGTTGGTTTGGCGTTGGATGAGCTTGGCGTTGGTGGCCTCTACATCCACCATTAAGTTACCAAATACCTTACCGCTACGAATCATTGCGCCTGTCGTGAGCATGTTTAACACCAGTTTTTGTGCGGTGCCGGCTTTCATGCGAGAAGATCCAGTAACGACCTCTGCGCCAACAATCGGCAGAATCGCGATGTCGGCCGCTTTTGCCATGGCACATTCTGGATTACAGGCGATAGATGCGGTCGTAGCTCCGATGGATTTAGCGTACTCCAAACCACCTAGCACATAAGGCGTGCGGCCACTTGCAGCTATGCCTACAACCACGTCATGCTTGGTGAGGTGAAGCGCTTTTAAGTCGTCTTGACCCATTTTCACGTCGTCTTCTGCGTTTTCTACCGCTTTCAAAATCGCTTGGTGTCCACCAGCAATTAAGCCAATCACCATATCTGGATGCGTACCGTAGGTTGGAGGACACTCGCTCGCATCAAGAATTCCTAAGCGGCCTGATGTGCCAGCTCCCATGTAAACCAAACGGCCACCATTGGCGAACGCTTGGGTAATTGCATCAACCGTCTTTGCAATTTGTGGTAGTACCGCTTTGACCGCGAGCGCGACTTTTTGATCCTCTTCATTAATGACTTGCAGCATCTCGATGGTCGAAAGCGTATCAATCTCTGCACTGGCTGGATTACGGCTTTCTGTCACCAATCGGCTTAAATCAATTTTCATGTTTTACACTCTTCGTAATGTTCAATCTGAGGGCGATTCTATGGAATAAAATATTCTGTTTTGGTGATAAAAATCACACTTGAGGTTATTCTTTGTGTAGGCGAAATTTGGAATAATGAGAGAAAATATACGTCCATTACATCCGGTATAAACTGGCTTGGTTAGAATAATCATGTAGTTAAATCAAACTCCAATTATTTTTGTTTTGGAATAATTTATTTAAATTTTTTGAGGTTTTTGTTGTGTCAGTTGTCAATAAGATAGTCGCGAGGCGTACTCAGCTTTCGCAAAGTGGTCGTTTGGTCGGCGATTGGATTGTTGAAAACGCAGAAAAGGCCGCGCTGCTCACTAGCCAAGAACTTGCGGCGCAAGTAAAAGTGAGTCAATCGAGCATTGTGAAATTTACTCAGCGTATCGGCTTTAAAGGCTACAGCGAGTTTAAGTTAGCTCTGAATGAAGAGATTGGCCGTAAGCATGCGATGCAGTCGACACCGCTGCACAGTGATATTTTGGCAGACGATCCCATCGCGGTTATTTCACAAAAGCTGGTGAGAGCAAAAACAGATGCTATGTTTCAAACCACCAATGCGCTGTCTTATGAAGCGTGTCACCAAGCGGTGAAATGGTTGAGTGAAGCGCGTCGAGTGCAAGTGGTCGGGATTGGGGGCTCTGCACTGACCGCGAAGGATTTAAGCTTTAAACTGCTTAAACTTGGTATTACGGCGCTTTCTGAACAAGACAGCCACGTGCAGATTGCTGTTGCCCGCACGCTCTCTCCAGAAGATGTTCAGATCGCAATCTCGTTTTCGGGTGAGCGCAAAGAAATTCTCGTCGCGGCAGAAGCGGCAAAAGAGCAGGGCGCGAAGGTGATTGCGTTATCTGCTCCTGGGAGAAGCCGCTTGCGCGGTATTGCCGATATTACGTTTGATACGATTGCCAATGAAACGGAACATCGCAGCTCATCCATTGCTTCACGCACCGCGCAAAACGTGATCACCGATTTGCTGTTTATCATCTTGGTTCAGCAAAGAGACGACAGTGCCCGTCAGTTGATCAGCGATATCAGTACTGATATCAAGCAGATCCTCACATGATCGCTTGTTCAACAGTGGACTAAAGATCCGGATCGTGCCTCAGCAAAGCAATAAAAGCGGAGAGATGTTTTTCAATGGTGAGATCGGCAGAAATTGCCGGTAACTCCAACGTGATGCAAGGTAAATCACGTTCACTACACCAAGTGCCGAATGAGCCGGGTGTTTCGTAGTCGACATCGTCTACGATTGGCAGCTGGAACTGCTCGCCGAGCCATTTGGCAAGGTCGGAATGTTTGGGATCATCTACAAACGCAAGCGGTTCATGAAACGACACCACAAACTTTGGCTTGCGCAGTTCAATCAAGTTAATTAATGCGCTAACTTCTGGCTCTAGCTGGTTTTTAGTGCCAGTTTTCACTTTTACGTCTCGAACGGGTGTGTGAGAACTCCATCGATACACTGTGCCATGCTCAGTCCAATTTTGGGTTGGAAACGCGCGATTGAGGTCCACTTGGTTTGCATTTGCGCGTGTGCCTAGCTGGTTGCCGTCCGGATTCAGTGACAGAATCACATCATGTCGTAAGTTTTCAGCAGGCAAGCTTCTTAGCGCGCAGGACAAACCTGCAATCGAGGCCGTCTCATCCCCGTGAGTGCCTGCTAAAATCAAACCTCGCGAAGCACTTTCGACTTGTGCCGGAAAATACAGTAATGGCGCACCAAGCACGGATTGACCGTATATTGTTGGCCGAATTAAAAATGCCGCTCTTTCCGTTCTTGGAATTAGACTCACCGTAATCTCCTGATTGATGAAGTAGTATCAATATCTAAGCTAATTAAACCTAGCTAAACCGAACCGTTTAAACTCGTCAACGGTTGAAATGTTAATTGTGGCACTTGCTTCACAAGACGCGTTAGGAGAACGAAAAACGATATGGATTTTAAAAAACATTCAACGGCGTTGCTGATTTCCTCTTTATTCACCCCTTTTCTTGCTACATCGGTTGCTGCGGAGACCTTACCTAAAGGCATTCAACTTGCCGCAGAACAGCATTTAGTACGTGCGAATGACGCAGAGGCGGCGACGCTTGACCCAGCGAAAGCCGAAGGTCTGCCAGAAATGCATGTGATTCGTGACTTATTTGAAGGGCTTGTGATTCAAGATCGTGACGGAAACATCATTCCCGGTGTGGCAGAATCATGGGAAACCAACGACAACCAAACCTTTACTTTTCACTTGCGCAAAGACGCGAAATGGTCGAATGGCGAGCCTGTGACAGCGGATGATTTTGTCTATTCACTGCGCCGAGCGGTGGATCCGAAAACCGCTTCTCCAAATGTTTGGTATCTCAAACTCACCAAGATCAAAAACATCACCGATGTAGCAGAGGGCAAAAAGCCTTTGGACGATCTCGGTATCAAGGCAGTGGATAAATACACCCTACGTTTTGAGTTGGACAGTCAAGTGCCGTACTTTGTTGCTATGACTGGGCACACGTCCATGATGCCAGTGCATCAAGCGACAGTGGAAAACCGCGACAAGCCGTGGAGCGATCCAGACCAATTTGTTAGCAACGGTGCATTCACATTGGATAAGTGGGTCGTGAATGAGCGCATTGAACTGGTTAAGAGTCCAAGTTACTGGGACAGCGCAGATACGCATCTAAACAGAGTGACTTACATTCCGTTTGAAAACCAAAACGCGTCGATCAATCGTTATGCGGCAGGAGAGTTGGATATCACGTCCGATGTGCCGACTCATATGGCGCAGAAGCTTAAACAAGATTACAAGCAGGCTTACACGGTGGTGCCATTACTGTGCACGTATTACTACGCGTTCAATACCACTCGTCCGCCATTTGATGATGCGCGAGTGCGTCAAGCGGTGTCGTACTCCATCATGCGTGATGTGATTACGAATGGTGTCACGCAAGTGGGCAACCTTCCTGCGTATACCTTTGCGCATCAGTACACTGCCGGTTTTGATGCGACGCCCCCTGAGTATAGTAAGTGGAGTCAGCAACAACGTGACGAGAAAGCGCGTCAGTTGTTAAAAGAAGCGGGTTACAGCAAAGACAAGCCGCTCGATTTTAAATTGCTGTACAACACCAGTGAGGCAAACAAATCGATCGCGGTTGCGATAGCGTCGATGCTACAAAAAAATCTCGGTGCAAACGTGGAGTTAGAAAACCAAGAGTGGAAGTCGTACTTAGTGGCGCGTAAACAAGGCAATTTCGATGTGATGCGTGCTTCCTGGTGCGGTGATTACAATGAAGCGTCTACTTTCCTGAGCTTACTTCGCTCAGGTTCTTCGGGTAACTTTGCACGTTACAGCAATGCAGCGTACGACAATGCGATGAACAGTGCATTGGCTGCAACCGATGAGAAAGCGCGCCAAGGATTTTACGACCAAGCTGAACGGTTGCTGGCGGCAGATATGCCCATTGCGCCAATCTATTATTACATGCAAGCGCGTTTGGTTCGTCCAACCGTGGGTGGCTTTGCAAAAAACAACGTAGAAGGGCGCATTTACTCGAAAGATCTCTACATCAAGAAGTAGCGCTCAAAACAAGCGATAAATACGAAGCCCCGAAGATGTGTCTTACGGGGCTTCTTTTTATTGTTAGCGAGCGGAGAGCTTGTCCACTAGCATTGCGATTCGTTTGCCAAGATACTCCGCCGTTGCAACATCAGAGGCATGCAACTGACCACCTTCACCACCTTGTGCAACAATACCACCTTGTACACCATAACGATTCAGGTTTTGCTCCCCAGAATTGCTGATCTTATCCAACCCGATCCACATCATGCCGTGTTGGTTAGCGAGCGTTTGTAGATATTGTAATGTGCAAGATTGGTCGCCATTCATTGCTCCACCACTGGTAAAGCCAGCCGCGATTTTGCCCGCCCATTTTTGGTAATACCAAGATTCACTGCTTGCATCGGCAAATGCTTTAAACTGCGCTGCTACACCGCCCATATAGGTCGGTGAGCCAAAGATAATCGCATCACACTCAGCAAGTTCATCCATTAGTTTAGGGTTCACAAAACGTCCCTCAATAATCTCACTGCCTTCAATTCGGTGAGAGAGGATTTCACATTCATCTTGCTGCTTAATGCCTTGTTGTTCAACGCCTGTGGCAATCGCGCGAGCAAGCTGACCAGTAACGTCGGTTTTAGAGAAATAAATAATCGCAATTTTGGACACAATGGTTCCTTTTTTCATTGTTGATTTTTAATCGTGCGACTAAGGCTAAAACCTCAAGCTAAGTTGAGGTCAAGAAGAGATTTGAGATAGATAAAGTACGAATTGGTATCTAAAGAGCTTTCTTATAGGGTAAGTCGACGGCATAACTACAGTGAATGCAATGACGATGAATGTCGTTTATAAAAGCGTTAAAGGAAGATCTTAAAGATGTAGAAAACTCTCTTGGAAACAATGATAAAGGTACTGATGCTAGTGATGATTAATAGGCGGAAAAATAGATTAAAATATGTAAACTCAGACCTGATCCAAGGCGGGAAAAGTACATTTCATCGTTTCTTAAGGCGAGGGATTATTATCATTATGGTAGGAGGCCTTTCTACAGCCTCTTCCACGGTATTTGCACACTTTATAGCGGGGGTGTTTGATGTGGATATGAATGTTCATCCAGAGAGCTTAGAAGAAAAAGTGCATGCACTACTTTTTGTTTCGTTCAGTCTTGTTTTTTACCTCTTTTATGCCCTTATCTCGCTAAATATTAGTGGGTGGCTCATAATGAAGCTAAAAATATAAGCCTAACTAAAACCATGTCCTTGTATTTTAAGGAAGATGGAACTAGTGACGATTTTTTCTTTGCTTGCACCATCTCTATTTTTTGTATTTATTTAAGGTTCGTAAAGAAGAAGCTTACTTTGGTTAAAGTGGCGCTTTTGGTTTCGGCGGTGTGTCATGTGTTTATCATGAAAGAATACAGCGGTGACCTTTCAGTTTATGCGTTTTGTCTCTTCACTGTTGTTCTCCATTAACTTTGGGTTATTTGTGACTACCAAGTGATATTAAAAAGCCGATGTAGATACATCGGCTTTTTAGTGGGTTATTTCTTTCTGCGAGTATAAATTCGAGATTTGGCTTTACTTGGCTCTGGCTTGTTTTTCGCCAGCTTTAGTACCGCTTTTTGCAAAATCTGGTTGTTTGGGTAAGTGATCAAGTTTCCGTTGTCGTGCTTAATTAACACGTGAAACATACTGATTTCTTGAATCTCACCGCAGATGTCTTCATCTTTGTCTACGACTTTAATTCGGTCACCCACTCGGTACGGGAAGACAAAAAAGATCAAAAAGCTGGCAGTGATGTTGCTCAGAATTGACCACTGCGCAATAAACGCCACACCTAATACGGCAAAAATGGACGATAGGAACAAAGACACATCGCCATAGCCAATACCTGTGATAATGGCAAAAATAGAGGCGGTCAAAAATAGCAGCGCGACATTGAAACAGCGCTGAATAAAACTCAAACGAGCCTTTTTTACACCTTTCGCTGTTGCCAAATTTAGGATGGCTCTATTTACAATCCTCTTCAGGATGCGATACGCGATCAGGACAAAAATGCCCATCAATAGTTTGTAACCGAGGGAGCCCGTAGTGAAATACTGGCTCACTTGCTCTAATTGGATCCAATCATTCATTTCTTCATCTCGACGATATCTAGAAAGCGGCTTTTATAGCTGATTTTTTGCTGTAAGTAATCACAATTTTTCTTTACACCATTTGTCTCTGTGTTGAGGTTCCACAGAGTGCTATATAAGTTAATCAAAGACTTAGTGAGTATTACAAACTCTTTGGCTTTATTACTTATATTCAACCAAAGCTGACGTGATTTTGAAAAGAGCAATCTTTGAGCTGTATCCCATATCCGACATTCTATGACGCTAGTTCCTTATAAACGAGCTGAATATGACTTTTGTCCTGATAACCTAAGGTGTATTAATTGAAATAGCTTTTAGGGCGTTGAAAAATGGAAGAAGATGAAAAGGCGATTATGATTTTATTCGTGATTGTTGGCCTTGTACTCGTTTGGGTCGCGCTTGAAGAACTTAATTATCTCGGGCTCCCAATAAAATAAGCCCCGTTAAACACAAGTTAAACGGGGCCCTTGTTTTTTATCAATGTGAATTCAGGCTAGCTAACCGCACGCACTTTGCCTTGTTTCAAATCGTTCAGCACTTGCGCTTTAGGGCCATCTGCGATGATGCTGCCTTTCTCCATCACAATTACGCGATCAACGATGTCGAGCATAGACGTTTTATGCGTAATCAGAATCAGCGTTTCACTAGGTTTCAACTGTGCTAATTGATGTTTAATGTGCATCTCTGAGCGATTATCCATCGCACTGGTTGGTTCATCCATGAGTAGAACAGGAGGACGACCCAAAAATGCACGAGCGATCGTGACTGCTTGACGTTGACCACCCGAAAGCATTGCACCGCCTTCACCAACTTGGCGTTCTAAGCCCGCTGGGTCAGATTGCGTAAACGCAGTAACACCGGCACGATTCGCTGCGTCTAGTACGTCACGGTCATCGGTTAATGGGCGACCTAGCGTAATGTTGTCGCGGATAGAACCAAAGAACAGATTCGAATCTTGCGGCACACAACCAATATTACGGCGAATGTCGACATGATGCAGTTGTGCGATGTCGGTATCATCAATGCGAACATGACCTTCCGTCGGCTGATACAAGCCCATGATGAGACGCTCTAACGTGGTTTTACCCGAACCGATACGGCCTATGATCGCTACTTTTTCGCCTGGGTTAATGGTCAAGCTCAAATCTCGAATCGACGCCACCGGTGAATCTGGGTAGTGGAAGGTCACGCGTTCAAGTTCAATTTTGCCTTGTACTATTGGACGGTGAATGTAACGTTTACCTTCTTCTTGTTCATCCGGCATTTCCATGACTTGATTGATAATTGTCATAGAAGACTTCGCTTGGTTGTAGCGCGTAGAGAGTAAGGATAACTGAACCAAAGGACCAATCGCGCGGCCGCTAAGCATGGTTGCGGCAATCAAACCACCCATGGTTAAGTCGCCCTCTGCAATCAAGTAAACGCCTAGGATGATCATCCCTACGTTACTACTTTGCTGCACAAAACCTGCTGCGTTTTGAATGCTATCCGTAATTCGGCGGCTTTTTATATTCCAGTTCGCCATGTGCGCAACTGCCTCTTCCCAGCGGTATTGGAATTGGCTTTGCGCACTGAGCATTTTTACGGTTTCTAACCCAGCCAAGCTCTCTATCAAATTGGCATATTTTTGCGATGCTAGGCGTGAACCCTCCTCAATGGAGCGGCGCAGCGGCCCTTGTATCAGTAGCGAGTGAATAATCAAAATGACCACGCCCACCATCGGTACATACACAAGATCGCCAGCCATTAGCCATATAATCACTAAGAACAAAATGGCAAAAGGCAAATCAATGAGAGCACTGACGGTCGCTGAAGTAAAAAACTCTCGAATAGATTCGAATTCTTGTAAATGGCGAGCGAAGGCACCGACCGAAGGCGGCTTCGATTCCATTCTAATCCCCATCACTTTGCTGAACAGTTTGGATGAAATCAGAATGTCAGACTTCTTGCCCGCCACATCAATGAAGTAATTTCTCAGCGACTTGAGAATGAAGTCGAACAGGAACACGACAAAGATGCCGCTTGCTAGTACCCATAGGGTTTCAAACGCAAGATTCGGAACCACTTTGTCGTACACCAAGCGAGTGAATAGCGGAGCGGCAACCGCAAAGAGGTTGATGAGAAGTGATGCGATTAAAACATCACGGTAGATGCGTTTTGACTGCCACAAGGTTGACCAGAACCAGTGGCCTTCGTTGGTTTTGAGCACTTCGGGAGAACGCTCATCGAAACGGAATTGCTTTTTAACTAAAAAGTACCGACCAGTGTATTGCTCAAGTAGGTCTTCTAATGGAATAGAGATCGGCACCATTCCACTTTCTAGGGTGGTGACTTCGGCCTCGCGTTTCTCCATATTGATGCTGTTGAGAACGCAAGAGTCACCGCCTTTAAGAACTAAGATTGCCGGCAGAATTAGGCTAGAGATGCTCTCCAGCTCTGCGCGGTTTTCCTTGGCAACCAATCCGGCCCTTTCCGCTGCTCTTGGTAGCAAAAATGGGGTCAGTTTACCGTCAGATAGCGGTAGTCCGTTGACTAGCGCTTCTGGCGAGTTAGCTAACCCATAGTAACGGCTAACGTAGATGAGCGAATTCAGTAAAGGGTCTTTCATCGTTGATAAACCTTTTTATTCCTTGTCGACGATGAATCCTTGGAATACCTCAACAAAATGTTCAGTGAGGAAGTCCAACTGGATTTGAGTTTCGATACGCGATGCGATAGTCGTAATACCAAGGTTGTGGGCAGTACGAGAGATCGACGTTAGCGTGAATTTCTGTTTTTCGTCGTGCAAGTTGTGTGTGAATAGGTAATCGAGCTTCACATAGTTCGGGCGGAACTCTTGGATGTATTCCAAAGATTGGAAGTTACGTCCGTAGTTATCTACGCCGAACTCAGCACCTGATTGGCGAATGGCATTACATAACAGTGCTGTGTGGTGAGGCTGATCGATAAAGCATTCCTCTGGAATTTCAAAGTGTAGCTTAGAGGCCACTTTGGCGTGTTTTTCCAGCATGCTAGTTGTCCAGCGAATAAACGATGGTTGAGACAAGCTGCTTTGCGCGATGTTAATCGCGACTGGGTCATTAAGTTCACCACTTTCTAGCATCTTAATCATTGATTCAATGACATACTGGTCAAAGATGTTGGTGGCGTCTAACTGTTCTAGTGCGAATAGGTATTGATTCGCACGATACGTTTCACCATCTTTTTCGATGCTTGAAAATACTTCGTTGTGGAATACTTTACCCCATGTGTTTTTCGCAGCTTGGAAACGGAATTTAACCCAATCACTATGAATGGCTTCTTCAACCAACGCTTTCCATTGCTGTTTACCCATCAAACTAGAAGGTGTATCACTGCCAATGAAGCCGTATGGCTTGTCTGGTTGCGCTTTGGCTTTCGATAGTGCGTTGTCCACCATCGAGAGGATTTCAGAGCGCGTTTTCTGATCTTTGCTGTGTGCAACCCCTAGTGACGCTTTAGGTTTTGCTAAGCCTGTTGGGTCAGTATTTAGGCCGTTCACACAATTGACGATGCTGTCCGATAAAATGCGTAACTCGCTCTCATCCATATGAGGGAAAAGCAAGCCGAACTCATCACTAGACAAGCGAGCAATAGTGGCACCCGGTACATCAATGGTGTTTTTCAAACGTTGAGACAGTTCTTTAACGTGGGCATCTGCGCGTTGGTAATCTTTGGTCTCGTAAATGTCCCCAATGTATTCAGCATGGAGTAGCGCGATACCCCCTTGCGTTTGCTCTGCAAGCCATTGGTCGATTTGGTTGATGTAGAATGAGCGGTTACCCAATTTAGATATAGGATCGAGGTAAGCCTGAGCACGCAGACGTTGCGCCTCTTTGGCTTGCTCTTTGAATGATAGCTCGATTTGAGCAGACATCATGTTAATGCCATCTACCACCGCGATAAGATCTTTGGTTCTTGGACGAGCAAGCGGTTCACCAAATTGGTTATTCGCGATTTCATGCATTTTATTTACGATGGCCGTTAATGGTTTTAGCGAGCGACGTAGGATGTATGAAATTGCCACTAAACCAGCTAGAAAAATAACACTGAATACAGACAGCAAGCCAATAAAACCTTGCCAGAGCTGCTCGTAAGCTGCGCCTGGGTGGCTAATGATTTCTACTTCGGCGAGCTGCATCCAACCACTGGTCACAACACGCTTATCGTGAATCGCTTTAAATAGATTCATGTCGATAAACCATTGTGGCACCGTACTTGGTTTAACTGGGTAAGTACGCACGATCTGGTAGTCAGAATCTAATGCTGTAAGACGAACAACGGAGTAGGTGCTGCCGTCAAACAGAGCATTAATCACGGACTCAACCGCGACTTTATCTTTGTCCTTTAGGTAAGGAGCCAGTGCCAAACCTACGGTGTTAATAGTGTTGTTGACCTCTGAACGTTGCTGTTGCTCCAAGCTGTCTCGAGTCGTGTTGAATTGGATTACGAATACTGATGCCAACAAGAGTATAAAGACCGTAACCATCCCCACCACAAGCTTCTTATATAGGGTCATGTTTCTCACTCGTCATAGTTAATTTTAGGTTTATTTAACTGCAACTTACGTTCGCGCGAGCGTAAGTCATTCCAAAGGCTCAACCGTGATGCTTTCCCTGCCAGCTCTCCAGTGCTAGCAGATGACTTCATCAACCACAGGTTTGTACCATTAAAACTGTATATCGGTAGCAAGTCGCTACGCTTAGAGGCTCGGACAATGTCAGGATTGATATTATCGAGAATGAGCGGCTCAGAACTTGGGGTAGGGTAGTAAGCTAATACCATGTGAAACTGATTCAGTTCGATGGCTTTTACGTATATTAACCGCATCTTTGAATCTGGTATTCCTAGCTCGAGTAAAGAGAAGTACTTAGCAATAGTGAAATCTTCACAGTCTCCTGCGTTACTCCCTAAAAATTCGAGTGGCGTAGCCCAATAATCTGTCTTTCCCCACAGTTTTATGTCGTCAACGAAATACAGCTGATTAAAAAAGTCGTTAACGCCAGCGAGCTGTTCATGAGTCTCTAATTGTTTAAATAAGTCGAGGTTCTTTCGCCATGTATTTACGCGCAATCCCGCACGTTCGCCGTACACCGCTGTGACCGTATTGACCCATCGTTGTTCTTTACTGTTCAGCGCACCAAGTTGGAACGACAAACAACTTAAGCTGATTAATAATGTAACTTTACGCTGCAAATTGGATCGCATATTCGACTCGTATCACAAGTATACTCTTCTAGAGAGTTCGTCAGTGAGAAATAAGTGCTTTTTATTTAATCACTTATCGCTCAATACTCCCTATCGCGAGTATCTTAATGTGGTTTACTCCTTCAAGGCGTTAGTTTTGGCACTTAAGATAGGCTTAAGTAGATACTCCAAAACGGTTCGCTTCCCTGTGATGATATCGACCGATGCTGTCATTCCTGGAATGATTGGTAAATCTGCATCTTGACCAAAGTTTGTTTTTTCGGTGCGTACACGAACAATGTAGAAGCTGTTGCCTTCTTCATCTTGAGTGGTATCCGCGCTGATATGTTCCAACTCACCCTCTAAACCGCCGTACTTTGTGAAGTCGTAAGCTGTAAACTTCACGATAGCATGAAGATCTGGGCGTAAAAATGCGATGTCTTTTGGCGCAATTTTCGCCTCTACCAATAGTGTGTCTTCTGTTGGTACGATCTCGACGATATCCATACCAGGTTGGATAACACCACCGACAGTATTGATGTTCAGTGTTTTGATTTTGCCTGTTACTGGCGAATTCACAACCGTTCGGTTTACTCTATCTTCCAAGCCCACCGCTGATTCAACCAAGGCAGATAACTGGTCTTGGGCGCTGTTGAGTTTCTCTTGCTGTTCAGAGCGGAATTTGAGTGCAACATCAATACGGTTGAGCATGGATTCTCGAATCGCTGATTGCAATACGGGAATCTTGAGCTCACTGGACGTCATTTCACGACGGGTATCGTTGACTTGGCGCTGTAATTTGAGCAGTTCAATACGAGGAACAACGCCCTCGTCTGCCAAAGGTTTGGTGATATCGAGTTCTTTTTTCGCGTATTGGTAGCTTTGACGCAAGTTCCTTACTCGTGCTTGGATCTCTACCAAGTCCTGCTGCTTTTGCTGCACTTGTTGGTCAATAACAGAAAGTTGGTTGCGTAAATTATCTAGATCTTCGCGATATTCTGCTTTTTGACGCTGTGTGAGTTGAGGTCGAGTCTCTTCCAAGGTTGGTGGGAAGGTCAGTTTACCGTAATCAAGTAGTACACTTTGACGCCAGTTTTCCGTTTCAAAATCACGATTAACGGCAACACTGTTAATAGAAGCGGATAGTTGCAGCACAGATGCGGTAAGGTTGGCAACTTGTTGCTCACGTTCACGAAAATCCGAGCGAAAGCGGGTGTCGTCGATAAGCAGTAACTGTTGGCCTTTTTCAACCAACTGACCTTCTTTGACCAAGATTTCTTTGACTAAGCCACCTTCTAAGTTTTGGACTACTTGTATCTGTGAGGAGGGAATCACTTTGCCTTGACCAACCGTGACTTTGTCGATTTCAGCCCAAGATGCCCAACCTATTGCTGCAATGAAAAATAGCACCATAACCCAGAGCATAAAACGCGCGCTGTTGGGGGTATTGAGGAGCAATGCTGCAGTTTTGTCATCAACAAAATCCAACTCTTCATCGTTGAGTTTGTTGTAGTTATCTCGGCTCATCACAGTCCCTGCTTATATAATTACGGATTATCTTTTTGATCTTATTATTATTAACCGATCATGTCAGCATGCTCGGCTAATAAAATATGAGAAGAGGGTTATTCTCTCTTCAAATGAGCTTTCTTACACTTTCTAAATCAAACAAAAGCATAATTAGCGCCGGAGTATAGCTATTACGCCTTGAACTTGGCTTTATCCAACTGATGTTTTTTTAGTTTGTCGTACAAGGTTTTGCGTGATACCTGTAATTCTAGTTGAACCTCTTTGAGTCTGCCGCGATGTCTTTGCAATGCATCGAATAACAAGCAATATTCAAAGTATTCTGTGCGCTGAGTCATACTCTGAATTTCAAGACTTTTCTCACTGTTCCAATCTTCCATTCTAAAAGTATCTGGCTTGAGGGCACGAAGTTCAGCAAATTGGCGTAGCTGCTTAACGTTTTCTGGCCATTCGAGACTGGTGAGGTGTTTGACCTCTTCTAGGCTGATATGTGGCGGCTGTAACTGATATCGGCTCGCTGTGTGGCGCACAAAGTGCTTGTATAAAGGCCCTATATCTTCCTTTCTTTCATCGAGCGTCGGTAAGTGAATTAGAGTCGCCAGGGATTTTAGAGGTGGCTCGGCTTGGGTGGTCGCGCCAAAAACACGTTCAAGTTTCGGGTGCTTGAACAAGTATTCCCATTGTTCAAATGATACATGCTCTGCGCTATGTAAGTACAAACTGCAGTGGCGTTTTCCTTCACTTAAGCGGTGTATGGCTTTGTCGAGCGCTTCTAATGAAAGCTCATAGAGGTCTTCACCAGAAGCGGCGATTAGCTCACTATCTGGTGTTGCATGTATGTCGTGGGCAAATTGTGCAGCGAGTCGCCGACCCGTACCATCTTGACCTACAAAAATGAGCGGCTGGCTTGTAGGCGCACTGATCAAGGCGCGACGAATACTAACCATGGCCTTACTATGACCAATCATTTTCGGACCAACATGAGTTTGCATGTCGAGCTCTTTCTTAAGCCAGATGTTTTCTTGCAACAAGTTCAGTTTATCGCTGGCATTGTTGAGCGATTTCATGAGCTGTTCCGTTGAAAACGGTTTTTCTAGAAAGTCGTACGCGCCGCTTTTCATCGCATCTACCGCGGTTTTCACATCTCCATGTCCAGTAAGTACGATGAATTGAAAGTGATCGTTTTTGCTTCGCAAAGTTCGCATAAACTCCAAGCCATCCATCACGGGCATATGGATATCGGTAATGATAATCGCAGGTGTATTTGAGTCGATTACGCGTAAGGCTTCTACTGCGTTTGGTAAGCAGGTGACGTCTATCCCTTCAATCAGCAGGGCTTGAGACACGGCATCACGAATGTGTGGTTCGTCATCAACAAAGAAAACTGGGTTATTCATGGTCGTTTTCCACTTCTGGGGTACGTTTATTCTGATTGACTATTGGTAGCGTCACGATAAAGGTCATCCCTCCTGCTTGTTGTTCTGTGTTCTGATGTTTATAGGCACAGAGGGAGCCGTGATAGCTCTCTATAATCCGCTTGGAGATTGTTAAACCTAATCCAAGACCCTCCGGCTTAGTCGTAAAAAATGGGTCGAACACTTTTGCTAGGGCTTCGTCTGACATCCCTGGCCCGTTATCGGAAACAAGAATGTCGCAACTGTCATCATGACACTGAACAGCAATGGATATTTGCGGATCGATACAGTGGTTTTCCATCGCTTGTGCCGCGTTGTGGAAGAGATTGATCAGCACTTGTTCTAATTCAACGCTGTGAATGGCCAGCTTCACATCATAGTCGATGGCCGGAACTTTTAGTGTTACTCCTTGCTTAATAAGCTTGTTGCTCAAAATGCTGGTGGCAGTATGTACCGCGTCGTGCAGTACTGAGATTTCATTGTGTGAATCGTGCGTGGCTTTCCGAGTAAAGACTTTTAAGCGGGCAATGACTTCCGAAATGGTGTCATTAAGTGTCAGCATTTTGCCCAAATTGTCGGCGACCATTGGGTATTTTTCCATTGCCAACAAACGCTGCGAGTTTTCGGTATAGGTTCTTAGTGCGGAAAGTGGCTGATTTATCTCATGATTAATACTGGCTGATAGCTCGCCCAACAATGCCAATTTCGCGGCTTGCGTCAGTTCTTGTTGTGTTTGTTTAAGCTCTTGTTGGCTTTGCTCATATTGGCGGATGGTCTGTTGTAGTTTTTGGTTGGCTTCACTCAGAACTAGTGTCCGTTGCACTACTTTTTCTTCTAGGCTCACATTGAGATGAGCAAGGCGCGCTTTGTTAACTAGGGTTTGGAACCACGCTAACGCAATTAGAGCAATGAGCGCATATAAGATCAGGAAGACGATATCGGCCTGTAAAACGGCGGCAAGAACGCTGTTGTGGTTAATTAAGGCAACGACGCGAAACCCTTTATCCAATAAGTGTGTTGCGTATGCGAGGTAATTCGGTGATAGAAGCAATTGATTGTCATCAAACTCCGTGACACCACTGTGTGCCGTTAACTCACCAAAATATTCGGGTAAGGTATCGCCATATTGACGCGTTTCGGTAAGTTCATTTATTGCACTCGATGACAGTGGGAAAAGTGCACGATAGCGCCAGTCTGGTAAATTGCTCATAAACACGACATTGTGTTTATCTGTAATGAGTACGTCAGTCGTGGTTTGCGAAAGGCGCTGTTCTAATTGCTCCAAATTCACTTTTACTGTGATCACGCCAACGACTTCCTCATTTACCCACAGCGGAGATGAGAAGAAGTACCCACGTTTATTCGAGCGTACGCCTAATCCAACGTATTGAGCGGGCTCACCGCGTCGCGCATTTTTAAAATAGGGGCGATAGCTAAAGCTAGAGCCAACAAACGTATCTTCTTGCTGAAAGTTACTTGAGGCTATGACTAACCCGGTACGGTCATGAACGTAAATCGTATCGGCCAAACTTTGCTTCAACCAATCTGATAACAGTAGGTTGAGCTCTTGAGAGGGCGTTCCGCGCTCGACTGCTTTGAGTAGTCTTGGGTCGTGACTTAATAGGTTTGGTATCTGTTCAAACTTTGCCAGTTCGTAGTCCACTTCTTGTGACTCTTGCGCGGCTTGTCTCTCTAGCTTTTGTTGCCATTGATCATGTTGGTATTGAGTTGCGTAATGATGAGTAAGCGCAAGCCCTGAAATGCCGACGGCACACAGTAGCAGTAAAAAATGACGTAGGGCTTTGGGGTTGAGTAAGTTCACGATCGGCTCACTGGTTTTTTGTGTCATGGTATCAAATGACGCACTGTGATGCTGTGAGCGGCAACGATAACAAGCACAATGATGTCCTTGTATTTCCTCAGTATCGGGAGCACAATCGACAAAAACGAGTGAAGGAGTAAAGATGGAACTTGCTGATATTCGTCGTGAGTACACCAAAGGTGGGCTGCGTCGTAAAGATTTGAAAGCTGATCCTATTGATCAATTTAATCTGTGGCTAGAGCAAGCAGTTGAAGCGGGTTTAACGGACCCGACTGCGATGACAGTTGCAACGGTTGATGAAAATGGCATGCCGTTTCAACGCATTGTTCTATTGAAAAACGTCGACAAAGATGGTTTTGTGTTTTACACCAACCTAGGCAGTCGCAAGGCCCAGCAGCTAGAGCATAACAGCAATATTAGTTTGCACTTCCCTTGGCACCCGTTAGAGCGCCAAGTTCATATTACTGGTGTGGCTGAAAAGCTTACCGCCGTAGAGAATATGAAATACTTTACTTCTCGTCCTAAAGAGAGCCAGTTGGCCGCAATCGCGAGCAAACAAAGTAGCCGTATTTCTGCCAGAGGTGTGTTGGAAGGTAAGTTTTTAGAGCTAAAACAGAAGTTTGCTAAGGGTGAAATACCAGTACCAACCTTTTGGGGTGGCTTTCGCGTAAAACCAAAGAGCATCGAATTTTGGCAAGGTGGCGAACATCGCCTTCACGATCGTTTTCTTTTCTCCCAGCATGATGGAAGTTGGGACATTGATCGTTTAGCGCCATAGGCTTATGGTCCCTCATGAATAAACAAACACCGCCGAATTGGGGCGGTGTTTTTGTAGGTGGAAGCGATGCGAATTATCGCTCTCCATTCAACACAACCGATAATTGATGCTTAAGCAGCGTTTTGGGTACAACAGAGCCGTAGCCTGCTTCCATTGCTTTATCTATTAGTTCGTTCTTGCTGTTCGCTGCAAACTTATTACGTAAGCGTGCGACGTGACCTTCAACGGTTTTTGTTGATATGCCCATGACCTGAGAGATAAATTGAGGCTTTTTGCCATAGAGCAAGAGGAAAAGCGTTTCTTGCTCGCGGCATGTGAGCTTCTCTGGTTTTGGTTGTAAGTCAGAAAAACGAAAGATGGATTGTTGATTTGGGTTGGTACTGATTGCACGACAAACCCAATACCCGACTTCAATCACGGCGGTGTCGGTGAGTTCCCTTCCGTAGAAAATGGTGCCTACGATGTCGCCTTTGTCATCTCGCCACGGTGTTTTAGTAAATATATGTGCTCGCCAGCGGCCATCTGGATAAGGGTGGATATCCAGAATTTTTAGTGACTCGCCAGTTTCGAGAACGTGTTTATCTTGGCGTTGAAATTCTTGCGCGCATTCAGTGGTTGGGCTGGCCATATCAAAATCAGTTTTACCCAAGCACTCCTCGGGCGATGTGTGCCCTAACAGTTCTGCGTATTCCTGGTTTACGTATAGGAATACCGAATCTTTATCTTTGCATCCCCAACAACCTGGTAGCTGTTTAAGGAGGGATTGTTCTATGGTATCGACTGAAATATTCACAAAAGGACTCACTACATACTGCTTTTACCAATACAGAGACGTCCGTGTTACATGGCTCGTATTGATGTTGCCAAGTAGGCAGTTACGTTGCTAGAACACGTTCGTTGATTGGCGCTCAATCCAATTAAATTCATGGTGTTCGATGTTTTCGTCAGGTAGTCATAGACAACGACGAAATGGAACGAAGAGTTTAATTGGGAAAATGGTCTGTTTCATTACAGATATGTGCGCTCACGGATGTCCGCCTAATGTTCGGCTTACAACTCGTATCGTCCTTGATCATGCTTCCTACAACTCAGTTGTAATGTGTTTGACTTTCATATCACTTGTGAGCGAAAGAGCAGCACCTAAGCATATGAGAGGGACAGTGAGACAAAAGCTATGATATCAGCTTATGCCATTGTTTTCATTGTTGAGAAGCGAAAAAAAAGCCAGCCTGAAGACGGGCTGGCAACACAAGATATAATCTTGTCGACGTGTAGAAGAGGTTCTAAATTACCTAGCGAGGGTCTGCTAAGTAAGTTAGAGGTATCAATGAGATACCGAGAGCTTTAGATCGTATGCATCTTAAAGCTCGATAACTAATGTATTGAATCAGAGGCATATTAGTAAGGGGGGAAATCCCTCTATGTTGAGCTTAAGCGTGGGTTTCGATCCGTTTCAGGGACGACCTATCTAATATGGAGCACGATGTTTTACAAAATAACGGATTGTTCGGTAATAAGGATCTTTACATTGATTGATTATGTATACGTAAGGTGTTGCCTATCTATCCGTTTTTGTTAATAAAATTGGTTGCTCACTGACCGTAAATTAACCTCGCATGATCATCGTTCCGGAACTATGATCATGTAAATGAACTTGATCATGCTGATTTGATCTTGTCGATTGAGTTGGGTAAAAGTTGCAACCCAACAAAGAAGGTATATGATGCGAAGACGTAAGCTGACCGTGTAAAGACGACTGTTTAAAATGAGTGATTCAGATAACCAAAAAATCCTTTCATATCAAGAGATTATGCTGCCAAAGCCGGCGGAGCTGATCACACTTCCGTCTTATATGGATTGCCACGATCATTCTTATACGCAGATCGTGATTGGTTTAAAAGGGCAAGCCGAATTTGAAGTGCGCGGGCGAGGTAATCTTGTCGGCCCTGGTCAAGGTTGTGTGGTTACCGCATGCTCTGATCATGCTTTCGGTGGCGTCATCAATCAATCGGATATTTTGGTGCTGAATATGCCCAAACCGACAAATGATGATCCTGAAATGCTTCAAAAAATCAATAACCTGGAGAGAGACCATGTCTACTTCCAGTTAGATAGTCAAATTCAGAAGCTGATACAGATGTTGGTTCAGGAAATGCGAAACCATCCGGATGACCTGCTGTTAAGTCGTGCGTGTAACGACACTGTGATTGCGTTAATGCAGCGCCATATCTCGGCATTTGAGACCAGTCGAAAAGAGTCGCGCTTTGATTTGGAGGCGATTGATCGTTACATTGAGCAGCACCTGAGTCATAAGATTAGTGTGGCTCAATTGGCCGGGCGAGTGTTTCTTGGGGAAAGTCAGTTCCATTGCTTGTTTAAAGAGCAGATGGGGATTACTCCTCATCAATATGTTCTCGGAAAGCGAATCGACATGGCTCGTGAATTAATCGAGCAAGGTCACCTTTCTTTAGGGCAAATTGCCGAGTTTACTGGCTTCTCAAGCCAGAGTACTTTTACTCATACTTTTACTCGCTTACAGGGAATATCACCTTCCCGTTATAAAAAACAAGTTGGATAACAACGCGTTTTTTAGGTCAAATAATCATCAATTAGAATAAAGCCATGCACTATGCATGGTTTTTTTATGTTTTATTCACGTGACCTATCTCTCGTTTTTTTAAATTCTCTGTTCTTTGCAGTGGTTGATATGCCACTTGATCCTACATTTTCTCTTAGAACGAGCTCTTCACAAAAATCTTATTGATATTCTTGATATTTTGTTGTGAATGCAATGAAAAAATTAAAATTTACAACACAAAATATTACCTATTTGAATGTGACTATGTGGATGTTTTGTTATAAAAGCGAGTTTTTGGCAAAAATGTCGTAGTTTTTGACAAGTATTCTTATCGGCCTCAAAATACACTGCCAGCCATTGATAATCCTCGAAGCGGTTTTCGAGGAGTGAGATTGAGGAACACACATGTTTACAGCTACGAACGTGTTGACACCGGAATTTATCGGGCAGCCGCTTGATAAGTTGTGGTCACTGATCTCGCCATTATATATGGTGGACGAGTCTCAATGGCTAGAGCAACTATTGCCACTAGCGACGCCGACAGAGGATGAAAAATCGGCGATCACTACCCAAACGACCCACCTTATCGAAGCCATTCGTGCCGATAAGAAGTCAATCCAGATGATTGATGCTTTATTGCTGGAATACAGCTTAGATACTCAAGAAGGTATCTTGCTGATGTGTCTTGCAGAAGCATTAATGCGCATCCCAGATGCCGCGACAGCAGATTCTTTGATTAAAGATAAGTTGAGTGTCGCAGACTGGAAATCTCACCTGAAAAACTCTGACTCTGTGTTTGTTAACGCATCAACATGGGGCCTTATGCTAACAGGTAAAGTGGTTGGTCTTGGTGAGCAAGGCACCCAGAGCCCAGGTCAGGCTGTAAACCGTCTGGTAAATAAATTCTCTGAGCCCGTGATTCGTAAAGCCATGTATCAGGCAATGAAGATAATGGGTCACCAGTTTGTTCGTGGTCGTACGATCGAAGAAGCGCAGAAGAACGGTCGCCCAATGCGCGACAAAGGTTTCACCTACTCGTTTGATATGTTGGGTGAGGCGGCGTTAACGACAGCGGACGCGAACAAGTACTTCAAAGATTACCTAATGGCGATCGAAGCGGTGGGTCGCGAGACTTACGGTAACGACACCAGCCCTGCGCCTTCGATTTCCATCAAGCTTTCTGCATTACATCCGCGCTACGAAGTCGCAAATGAAGAACGTGTAATGACAGAGTTGTATGACTCACTAATGCAACTACTAAAACGTGCTATTGAAGTCGACGTTGCAATCACAATCGATGCAGAAGAAGCGGATCGCCTTGAGCTTTCTCTGAAGCTATTTGAGAAAGTGTACCGTAGCGATCTTGTGAAAGGTTGGGGCAAGTTTGGTTTGGTTATTCAAGCCTACTCAAAACGTGCGCTACCAGTCTTGGTGTGGCTAAATGCACTCGCAAAAGAGCAAGGTGACGTTATTCCTCTGCGTTTGGTTAAAGGCGCGTACTGGGACAGCGAAATCAAGTGGTCTCAACAAGCGGGTTATGCAAATTACCCAGTATACACTCGCAAAGAAGCGACGGACGTTGCATACCTAGCTTGTGCTCGTTTCCTACTTAGCGAAGGTGTTCGCGGTAATATCTACCCACAATTTGCAAGCCACAATGCTCACACGGTTACGGCAATTGCTGTCATGGCGGAGCACAAAGAATACGAGTTCCAGCGCCTGCATGGTATGGGTGATTCACTGTATAACCATGTTATGAAAATGTACGGTCAGCCAGTACGTATTTATGCTCCTGTCGGTAGCCATGCTGATCTTCTTCCGTACTTGGTTCGTCGTCTGCTTGAAAATGGTGCGAACAGCTCGTTTGTACACCGTCTAGTTGATGCGCGTTGTCCGATTTATGAGTTGACCCATCACCCTGTGGATGTGTTGACGGGTTTTGACACGCTACACAACGACAAAATTCCATTGCCTGCCGATATTTTCCCTGAGCGTAAGAACTCATATGGCGTCAACATTGACATCGACAGTGAAGCGAAGCCATTTGAAGCTCAGGTCGAAAGCTTCATGGACAACCAGTGGGTTGCAGGCCCGATGATCAATGGTGAACGCTTTGCCGAAAGCATGATCAAGGAAAATGCGGCTGAGATCATCACCGCACCATACGATCGCCGAATTGAAGTCGGCAAAGTGGCATTTGCAACTCTTGATCACGTTTCCGCTGCAATTGATGCGGCGCAAAGTGCTTTCTCTGATTGGAAAGGTGTTCCTGTTGAGCAAAAAGCGGCTTGTTTAGAAAAGCTTGCTGACTTAATGGAAGAAAATCTGGCTGAGCTGGTGGCGATTTGTCACAAAGAAGCGGGTAAAACGATTCACGATAGCATTGATGAAGTTCGTGAAGCAGTGGATTTCTGTCGTTATTACGCGAAACAAGCGCAAAACCTACAGCCATTTGAGCTAGAAGGTTTTGACGGTGTGAAACGCATTTCTAGCCGTGAAGGTCTTGGTGTGTTTGTGTGTATCAGCCCTTGGAACTTCCCGTTGGCTATCTTCCTTGGTCAGGTAACGGCAGCACTGATTGCAGGTAACACTGTGGTTGCAAAACCTGCTGAGCAAACAAGCTTAATTGCCGCTCGCGCTATTGAATTAATGCTTGATGCGGGTTTCCCTGCTGGTGTGATTCAGTTACTTACTGGTCGCGGCGCTGAGATCGGTCATGCACTGACTTCTCATGATGCTATTGCTGGTGTGGCATTCACTGGTTCAACGGCAACGGCGCAACGCATTAACGTCACGCTTGCGGAGCGCAGCGCGAAACCGGTTCCGTTTATTGCGGAAACAGGTGGTCAAAACGCAATGATCGTGGACAGTACTGCATTGCCAGAGCAGGTGGTGCGTGATGTGATTCGTTCGGCGTTTGCATCTGCTGGTCAGCGTTGTTCTGCCCTTCGTGTTCTATTTGTACAAGAAGATGTAGCAGACCGTATGATCAACCTGATTCAAGGTGCGATGAATGAGCTGTATGTTGGTTTACCTTACCTACACAAAACGGATGTTGGTCCGGTTATCGACAGCAATGCAAAACAAAAACTCCTTGCTCACCTTGAGCAAATGAGCAAAACACAGACTAAAGTCGCTCAGCTACAGCTGGATGAATCGTGCCAGCATGGTGACTTTGTCTCACCAAGTGCGTTTGAAATCTCGGGCATCGATGTGCTGAAAGAAGAACAATTTGGTCCAATCTTGCACATTGTTCGCTTTAAAGCGTCTGAATTACCGAACGTGGTTGCGCAGATCAACAAAACGGGTTTTGGATTGACGATGGGTATCCATAGCCGTAACGAAACCACGTACCGTTGGATTGAGAAACATGCTCGAGTAGGTAACTGCTACATCAACCGAGACCAAGTTGGCGCTGTGGTTGGTGTACAGCCGTTTGGTGGTCAAGGCTTGTCGGGTACTGGCCCGAAAGCTGGTGGTCCACACTACCTATTCCGCTTTACTCAACATCTTCTTGCTCAAGCAGAAAACGCATAAGGAGTCGCATTATGGTTCATCAGATCACCTATTTTAAAGATGCATTCTCTGCGTGGGAGCAGTGGAATCTGACTGATTTTGATTACAAATGCGAGCATGTTCTGGCATTTAAATCTGCACTAGAAGGGCAGCAGTCTACCGTTGCCAAGGTGGTTTCTTACCACTTGCAACAAGCATCAGCTCTTCTTGCAGAAACTCACCAGTTAGTTGGCCCTACAGGGGAAACTAACGAACTGTATGCCGCAGGACGCGGTGTGGCTTTGGTGATTTGTGAAAACAACATCGAGCCTGCTGATAATGCGTTATACAGTGCTTTTGCGATGATCACCTGTGCCTTAATTGCAGGCAACAGTGTGGTCGTTTGCAGTGACAATGCAGAGCTAAACCAATTGGTTAAGCAAGCTGTAGCGTTGGCAAACTTCCCATCTAACTTAGTCCAGGTTGTTGCGTACGATGCGTCTGCCCCGTTGCTTGAGAGCGATGTACGTAGTGTGGGTTATGTTGGGCGTTCACAGATTGAGCATGCGCTCAATCTTCAACTAGCTAAGCGTGACGGTGCAATCGTCGGCTTAGTTTCTGAAACGGATTTAGAGTCACCGAAATTGGCTCATGATCCTCATCTCTCGTTGCGCTTCATTACTGAGCGCACTCGAACGATAAATATTACCGCGGTGGGTGGTAACGCAACTCTACTCGAGTTGGGGAACGAAACTCACTAACCTGACTTGTAATGCCAATCTGGAGTAACTGGACTGAGAGCCGGTCCAGATTGGTTTTTTATACTCTGATGTATTGCTGAGACGGTAAAATATCAGGGCAGGCAAGGAAGGAAATAATTATAACGAGGACTATCTAATGATAGAAAATAGCTTTGCTATCACGTCCACTTTTGTGGCGTATTTACTGATTATGGTTGCTATTGGCGTTTACGCGTATAAGAGGACTTCCAATTCATCTGACTACTTCCTAGGTGGCCGTAGCCTAGGTCCGTGGCCTGCTGCATTATCTGCAGGTGCTTCAGACATGAGTGGTTGGTTGCTGCTAGGCTTGCCTGGCTATGCGTACGCTGCGGGTATCGAGGCCTTCTGGTTAGCCGGCGGTCTACTTCTTGGTACATGGGCAAACTGGCTCATCAGTGCAAAACGCCTCCGTACCTACAGTATCCAAACTGACGCGCTAACGTTGCCAGAGTTCCTGTCACGTCGCTTCAACGATAAGTCGAAACTGATTCAGACAATCTCTGCGTTTTTCATTCTTCTATTTTTCCTTTTCTACACCAGCTCAGGTTTGGTCGCAGGGGGCAAACTGTTTGAGACGGTATTCGGTCTAGATTATACCTACGCTGTTATCATCGGTACGGTGTGTGTCGTTTCTTACACACTATTCGGTGGTTTCCTAGCGGTATCTTGGACTGACTTAGTGCAAGGTCTGCTAATGGCGGCTGCGCTAATGATTGTTCCTATAGCGGTAATGGACGGTGGTTTAGGTCAGCTAAGTTCTGATCTACATGACATCAACCCAGAACTTGCAACGCTATGGAATGACGCGAAAGGCGAACCATTGTCTGCGATTGCCATTATCTCTCTAGCGGCGTGGGGCCTTGGTTACTTTGGTCAGCCACACATCCTAGCGCGTTTTAAAGCGTCTCGTTCAAACAAAGATCTAACGACTGCACGTCGTATCGCAGTGATTTGGACGGCACTATCTATGGTTGGTGCAATGCTTGTTGGTCTTGTTGGTCTGGTTTGGGTTACGGGTCATCCGGGTACTCAACTAGAGGACGGTGAGAAGATCTTCATGCTATTGGTTAACGCAGTATTCCACCCTGTCGTTGCGGGTATGTTGTTAGCAGCAATCCTAGCGGCGGTAATGAGTACCGCTGACTCACAGCTCCTTGTTTCATCTTCAGCGCTTGCAGAAGATTTCTACAAGCAAGTATTCAAGCCAGAAGCGTCTTCTGAAGAAATCGTAATGATTGGTCGTATCGGTGTTATCGTTATTTCGCTTGTTGCGCTATTCCTAGCGATGACGCCTGATAGCTCAGTACTTGGTCTTGTATCTTACGCTTGGGCTGGTTTTGGTGCGGCATTTGGTCCTGCGGTTGTACTTAGCCTTTACTGGAGCGGTATGAACCGTAACGGCGCGTTAGCAGGTATTCTTGTTGGTGGTATCACTATCGTGGTTTGGAAGCAGCTAACTGGCGGTTGGTTTGATGTGTACGAAATCGTACCGGGCATCATCTTCTCTACGCTTGCTATCATTGTGGTAAGTAAAGCAACGGGCGGTGCTGCGCAAGACGTGTTAGACCAACACCAGTCGTTCGAGAAAAAACTGGTTGAACTAGACTAGTAACTTCCCTTATATGAACACAAAGCCCGCTATTTTAGCGGGCTTTGTTTTATCCGAAACTTAATTAACGTTAATGGTGGTAGCTTGAGATCAGAGCTTAGCATTGCTCGGTTAGATTGGAGTGTTAGTCGCGACGAATTTTGGCGTAAATAACGGTGTTACTCAGCTCTCCCGATGTGGTAAGACGTTCGTTTCTGAGCTCTCCTTCGAACTCATAACCACAGCGCTCGGCTACAGCCCGGCTCTTTTGGTTGGTGCTATCAGCATGAATTGCGATTCTCTTGGCACCCAAGTCATCAAACGCATAGCGCTCAACTTCGAGCACAGCCTCGGCAACATAACCATTGCCAACGGCAGCATCATCTAACCAATAACCTATCTCAAAGGATGGTACGTCGGGATCTCGAATCATCAAGCCGACCGCACCCAGTAAGCGATCGCTTTCCTTTTCAATGATGTAGTAACGCAGCTCTTCTTCGAAGTTTTCAAAGTTTGCGATGGCTTTCTCTGTCCCTTCTATCATCGCTTCTAATGTCAGCACATGAGGCACCCACGGCAGATAGACTTCGAGAGTCTTTTGGCTGCGAACGACAGCTTGATGCGCCTCTTCGGCTCGTTCTAAACAAGCAGGGATGAGTTTGAGACGTTTCGTTTCCATGCCGACTCTCCTATGGGTGAAAAATGAACGGAAAATCATTTAAACAGATGTACTTAGAATGATCTAGTCAACGCCGTCATATTATTCACTTGGTTTGCCAGAGAGAAACTGAGAGAATCGAACCGTTATCAAACCAACTAGGTTCATTATGAAACTTTTAGTAAGAAACTTGGCTCGTCACATGACCGAGCAAGATATCCGCAAATTATTCTCAGCGTACGGCAAAGTAGAACTGTGTTCGCTAGTGCTTGATCAAGACACGGGTTTGTCGAAAGGCTTCGGTTTTGTCATCATGCCGGACGAAGCAGAAGCCATTTCTGCTCTTGAAGCACTGAATTTGACGAACGTAGAAAAAAGCAAAATTCGCGTGAAAGTCGCACAAGACTAATACAGAGAAAAGCCAGCGTTATTGCTGGCTTTTTTGTCTTTCTATTTAGAGACCAAATTGGCAACATTCTAGAATGTCTTCTCTTTTCGTTTTAGCGAGATTGATCATCAATTCTCTCTTCAAGTTGTTTCATTAAATCCTTTAACTGTAGAGAATCGAAATTGTCTGAATTCGGCACTTGGTAAGCGTCGTTGACTGTGTAGAGCATCAAACTTTTGCTAGAGAGGAACTCTTTCTGTATTTGGACTTTGACAATGTCATCAAGAGGTAGACGGAAGTAAACCGTTGAGCCCTGGCGGTACTTCAAGGTGTTGGTGCTTGCATCGATATCTAGCGTTTTAGGATTGAACGCGCGGCGCGTGAAGTACGTTGAGAGCAGTTTCAATCCTATTATTGTGAGTGCTACGAGTCCAAACTCGACGACCTTGTCTGCTAGGTAGGAAAAATAGAACAGCGACAACAATACAGTTCCTAGCAAGAAAGGGTTGTTCTTGGGCAGATTTTGTGAAGTTTCATGGATAATCATCCGACATATTCCTCGACTTTATTCAGAAGCGACGAACGTGAGTTGGTAGACACAAACCTTTCGTTCTTTGCCTTGCATGCGCAATGTTTTGTCACCGATGTAAGGGATATTTAGTTTTTGGATCACCGATTTAGAACGCTGATTGTCCACCAAATGCATCACGGTTATTCCGTTTAACTCAAAGTGCATTCGAGCAAATTCGAGTAAGGCTTTGGAGGCCTCGAATGCATAGCCTTTCCCCCAATGTGGCACGCCAACCCAGTAGCCTAATGTACCGTAGCCCTCTTCGATACACGGTAAACTCACTGCACCAAGTAACTCACCAGTGTTTCGCAAGGTAATAGCGTACGCCACGCCTTGATGCTGCTGATACATCGGATCGTGCCTATCTATCCATGCTTGCGCCATCGGTCGCTCATAAGGATGAGGGATGTTTGCTGTCATGTCGGCAATTCGCTTATCTCCAGCGAGTAAAGCCACTTGTTGGCAGTCATCGATATTGAATGGCCGGAGGACGAGTCTTTCGGTAGTAAGAGTCGGTTGTATCGTCATGCATTTCTTCCTTGATGAGACGGCTATAGCTGCTAGCAACTGGTTTGCGAGATAAATCAAGATAACAAGGCGTCTCGAAAGCTCGATCTAGCCAGCTGTAAAGTTGTCATGCGCCTTACTAAATAATAAGCCCGAACAATTGCTTATGTGTAATGTGTCGTATTATTACACACATAAGCACGTTTGCTCATATTGATGGTACAAAAGTTGAGGTCTGACCAATGTCTCAGTTTTTTGATACTTTCGTTCAATTTTTTGAAGATAGGGCACAAAAAATTAAAGGAGCTTTTTAATTGTGGAATTATTTTGAACAAAATATGTCAATTGTCAGTAGGACGAAAAAGTAGGGAGAAGAGAAATGCCGGATATATATTGCGCAGCTTGTAGAAAATCAACGCAACATAAAGTGATTATGAAGCGTTGCGAGCCTCAGTCTGTTGACTCGTTAACAGGCAAAATGGTGAGTTTTACACAGCTGATGGCGAAATTTGTATCAGGTGAACATTATTACGAGATGGAGCCTCAATACTACTGCCGTTGTTGTAATCATCGTGCAATTGGAGAGGTTGTTCCACATCCTGCACGGCATACATCGGCCGCACTCTAACTCTGAGTGATAGCCATGATTAATGGCTAAATAGGGCGGCGTTGCCCGAACGACATATCTATACAGGCGTGTCATGCGCTTTCAAATTTGCGACTCCGCGGGAGCCGCTAGGTTGCTTTTTCTCTTCATATCACGGTTACTAAGTGAGCGGCAATAATCATAGCTCTTTCCCTCCTTCGTTGTTTTCTGGTTATTCTCTGCTGAATTTCACATGCTGTGCATTTGATGGTTTGCAATTGTTTGAGCAACGATTAATGTGATGCTTTCTAAGTGGTTACAAGGAAGTGGGTTAATGAGTTATCAATTGGACCGGATTGATTTACATATTTTGAGAGTGCTTCATTCGAGAGGCAGAATTCCAGTTGTAGAACTAGCAAAGCTGATTAACTTAACGACTTCTCCATGTTCTGACCGTGTAAAGCGGCTAGAAAAAGAAGGGTATATCAATGGTTACCATGCAGAGTTGAATGCGGAAAAGTTGGGGCTGGATGTGCAAGTATTCATCCATATTCGTTTAGACCAAACCAGTTTTTCTATTTTTGAAAAGTTTGCGAAAGCGGTGGAATTGATGCCTGAAATTGAAGAGTGCTACTCGCTCTCTGGAGATTTCGATACCATGATAAAAGTTCGTGTTAAGAGCATGAAAGCGTATCAGGAGTTTATGTCGAGTAAGTTAGGCACGCTTCCGGGCGTGATTCAAACTCGTAGTGAAGTGGTCATAGAAGAACATAAAACGGGATTTGGTGTTAATCCCGAGCTCCTTGGTTAGGCGAGGCATGTGTTGAGCCTCCTTATTTAGCGTGGCTTGGTATATTACTTTTTCTCGATTAAAAAAGGAGCCGAAGCTCCTTTTTTAATAAATCGGTGAGCGATTATGCCCCGATAAAGGTACTGATAACGCCAATTAAACCACCAAAAACACCGCCCCAAACGACTAGCCAGCCAAGGTGTTCTTTGATCATCTTTTGCACCATTTCTTTAACTAATGCCGGTGTTAATTCGCTTAAACGTTGATCGATGATACCTTCAATGTTCTGCTTTATCTCATCCATCATTGCAGGAGATTCGAATTGCTCTTTCAGTGCTTCTTTGATGTTATCGCTCTTGCTCAACTCAATGATGGATTCTTGCATCTTTTCGACGAAAGGTTGGCGCATGGGTTGTAGCGCTTCTGAGCCGCCAAACATCGCTAGCATGCCACCAAACTGAGAGCCTTCAATTACTTCCACTAGGGAATCAAATGCTGGATTTAAATCTACTTTCTCAATTACTGGTTGAAGATCGATGTTCACACCGCCCGCCATTTCTTTATTCAAGAATCGGTCAATGTTCGCTTCAGTAAAAAACTGTTCCATCATCAGGTTTTTGATAGCCAGTTTAAACTCTTCAAATCGTGCGGGGATCACGCCAGAACCGTATAATCCAGGCACTTTCTCAAACAGCATATGGATGGCAAGCCAGTTGGTTATGGCGCCTGAGAACGCAAACAGCCCTGCATACCAAAGATAGTCGTTTTGTAATTGATGACCTCCAGCCATCAAAGCGATAGCGAGGACATTCGTTAGCAAACTTTTGTTCATAGTGACCAGTTATATATGAATATCGGAAAGAATAAGTGGGCCTGATTCTATACCTAAGTCACATTAAGATGCTAGGTTTTGCCGTGATGAGTAATCTTGTAGAGAAGGGACAAAAAATGAATGCTCAGAAAAACAAAACCCGACAATCATTGTCGGGCCACTGCTTTTTCTTAGAAAAACTAAGATTCTATTTTTAATTTTAGATGCGGTAGATCTTACAACAAAGTTGGCATTTCCATCTTTCTGAGTAGCCGAATAGCTTGTCAGCCCAACTTGGTTTGAGTTGTACTATCTGCATTGAACCACATTTACACATAAGCTAATTACCTTATTGTTAATATAATAACTAAGCCATCTATTGAGTATAGCTGTTTCTCAAAAAGTGAAATGACAAATGAAGACGGCTCAATACTCTGTATTGTGTTCATTGCAATGGATACGCAACGAGGCGGTATATTAGCAGAAAAAGTGTGAGCTTTATCATGGAGAGTGTTTCATATATGAGAAACCACAATGGCTATATGAGCATCTAGCCATGGATTAAAATAAAAAACGGCGCTTAAAGCGCCGTTTTTATTGAGCTTATCACTCGTTAAGAAGCGTGTTGATTGTCTAGTTCTTCAGCGATAAATCCGCCAGTTTGATGCGCCCAAAGCTGGGCGTAAATGCCGTTATTCGCAATGAGTTCTTGATGAGAACCTTGTTCAACGATGCTGCCTTTATCTAGCACGATGAGGCGATCCATTTGTGCGATGGTCGATAATCGGTGAGCGATAGCAATAACCGTTTTCCCTTGCATTAATTCATTCAAGCTTTCCTGAATCGCCGCTTCGACTTCTGAATCCAGAGCCGATGTTGCTTCATCCAATACCAGCAATGGTGCGTCTTTGAGTAGCACACGAGATATTGCGATACGCTGACGTTGGCCGCCAGACAGTTTCACACCACGTTCACCAACTTGCGCATCGTATCCGACATTACCAAATGGGTCGGTCAGAGTTTCGATAAACTCATGGGCATGCGCTTGCTTAGTGGCTTTCAGCAAATCTTCTTCTGTCGCATCTGGATTGCCATACAAAATATTGTCACGAATTGAACGGTGTAGCAGAGAAGTATCTTGGGTCACCATACCGATCTTTGAACGCAAAGAGTCTTGTGTGACTTCTGAGATGTTCTGTCCATCGATCTTAATGCTGCCGTCTTCGACATCGTGGAAACGAAGTAACAAGTTCACCAAAGTCGATTTCCCGGCGCCGGAGCGCCCAACCAAGCCGACTTTCTCTCCTGGTTTGATGTTGAGATCGAGATGGCTAATTACGCCTTTGTTCTCGCCGTAATGGAAGCTTACGTTATCAAAGTGAATGCCTCCTTCAGTGACAACCAAGTCTTTTGCGCCTGGTTTATCTTTAATATCAATAGGCTTAGAAAGCGTTTTCATTCCATCGACAACGGTTCCCATGTTTTCAAAGAGGGCGCCAACTTCCCACATAATCCACATCGACATACCGTTTACGCGCAATGCAAGACTAACAGCAATCGCAATCGCGCCAACGCTGATGGCACTATCCAACCACAGGTAAATCGATAAAGCAGCAACGGAAAAGACCAAAATATAGTTTGAGATCTCTACAGCGACGTCGAAGCCGGTCACTAGGCGCATTTGACGATAGACCGTATTCAAAAATCCTTTCATGCCTTGCTCGGCATATTGGGTTTCGCGCTGGCTATGAGAAAACAGTTTGACGGTTTGAATATTGGTATAACTGTCGACGATGCGCCCTGTCATTGTCGAACGTGCATCGGCCTGCGCTGAAGCGACGTCTTTGAGCTTAGGGACAAAATAGATTTGGATAGCGATGTAAGCGAGTAACCAGACGATCATTGGGATCATCAAACGCCAGTCTGCCGTCGCTAACATAATGATCATGCTGGTGAAGTAAACCGTAACGTAAACAAACACATCCATAGCTTTCATTACGGTTTCGCGCACAGCTAATGAGGTTTGCATGACTTTCGTTGCGACTCGACCTGCAAAATCATCTTGATAGAAGTTCAAGCTTTGATTGAGCAAATACCGGTGTGCAAGCCAGCGGATAGACATTGGGTAGTTGCCCAATAACGTTTGATGAACGAGCAACGAGTACAAGATCACCAATATAGGCATGACAACCAGCAATAAGGCTCCGTAGAAAATCAAATCCGATTTGTTGTCTTGTAAGAACGTTTCTGGATTGCTGGTAGACAACCAATCAACCAATTGTCCCATGGCGCCAAACAACATTACCTCAACAACAGCCACAATTGTGGCCATCAAAGACATGATGATCAAAGGCTTTTCATAACCACGAGTGTAATAACGCAGAAAAGCGAACATCCCTGAAGGAGGCTGATCCGGTGTAGATTTGGGGAACGGCTCTGTAAAGCCTTCAAATCGTTTAAACATAACTCATCCTAAAGTTAAAACAATGCCATATGGGGTGGCTAAATCCATCGATTCACGCTGCTTTGGACGAAACCGCGTGTATGAGAGTTTCTTGCCTGCTCCTCGATAAAGCAGACCGATTGACGAGAGGGGCGAAAAAATAGTCTAACCGATTGTGTCTTAAATGTAACTAGTTGGTTATGAGTGTGATTGTCTATGGTTCTGATTCTTATGATGAATTCTTATCATGTTCATCACGGTGCCATAAAATCTTAAACCTGCAAAGTGACAATAAAATTTAGGGAAAAATAAACTTAATGCAGCAAAAAACACTTTTGTGCAATTAAATTAATTGTCAAAACAGCAAAACTGAAGTTAACAATAAATTTACAATCTCCTCATTCTAGTGATAAGGAATATATTGGATGCTATTACACGAATCAGTGACCCAATTTGCTAATGGGAAAGAAGAAAGCACGCAAAGTGCTCAGCGCCAAACCGCAAACTGCGTAGTGATGGTGCCACCGAAAGAGTTTCGTTTTAATGAAGAAACCGCACAAGATAATGAGTTCCAACATAAAGTGTCACTCAGCCAAGAAGAAGTCTCACGTCGAGTAATGGCCGAGTTCGCGAGTATGGTTGCAACGCTGCGTCAAGAGGGCGTTCAAGTTGTTGAGTTTGATTATCCAACTTCAGATGTTGCGACGCCAGACGCGGTATTTCCAAACAATTGGTTTAGCACTACGCCAGATGGCACGTTGTACACCTTTCCAATGGCCTGTGAAAACCGTCAAAAAGAAGTACGTCCCGATGCGCTTGTGGCAGCACTAGCGCAAGCAGGGCGAGAAGTTCATCGACGCAGCAGTCTAACTGAATATCTTGACGAGCAAGCGTATTTAGAAAGCACGGGTGTGATGGTGTTTGACCACCTAAATAAAACGGTCTACGCCGCACTCTCACAACGTTGTGATCGTCTGGTTTTAGAAGATTACGCCGATCGTATTGGCTATGAACGAGTGATTTCTTTCCAAACTCGTTTGCCGTCTGGTGCGCCGATTTATCACACCAATGTGATGATGGCGGTTGGCGAACAGTTTTGCGTGATTTGTGACGAAGTGATCCCAGAATTTGAGCGTCGTTTTGTAATGAGGTCACTCGCCAAATACAAGCAAGTCATCTCAATTTCGCTTGATCAGATGAACCAGTTCTGCGGTAACATTCTGCAACTAGAAACGATCAACGGCGACAAGGTGATTGCGATGTCGCAATCGGCGTACGATGCATTCTCACCTGCACAAAGAAAGCAATTGGCAACGCACGGTAAATTGCTGCCATTCGACGTTTCTACCATAGAATCTATTGGTGGTGGTTCGGTTCGTTGCATGTTGGGTGAAGTGTTCTTACCGAATCGTAAAGCTGTGCTTTAATAAACTGCACATTTCTTTTCAGCCGCAGTGAAAGGCTGACGAAGCGTTCTCTTCAAGGGTTTTTAGCCGTTAGCTCTGTGGCAGTACAGACTAACGGCTTTTTTGCGCTTTTTTGTTTTCTGAAGATTTGCATCGGCGCCGCTTGGTTTAAGCGCCTAAAATAGGATGGTTCACCTAACAGATTGTGGTAAAGTCCGCGCCTGCGTTTTACCGCATCTTCATTGTTTTTATTGCCTCTTCAACCAAAAGTACAAGGTTTCGCTAATGCCATTTTCTACTCTCTCATTGAGTTCTGAGCTGATTCACGCACTGCCAAAAGACTTCAAGAAACCGACCGATATTCAAGCGTTGGCCATTCCTGAGCTGTTGGCTGGTCAAGATCTATTGGCTTTGGCAAATACAGGCAGCGGCAAAACCCTTGCTTATGGTTTGCCTTTGTTGGAAAAGCTGGGTGTCAATCCAGAGCAAAAAGCGCTGATTCTTGTGCCAACTCGTGAGCTGGCAATGCAAGTGAGTGAAGCAATTAACCAAGTTGGTCAAGTTCTTGAACTCAACGCAGTGTGTTTGTGTGGCGGCGTTGATAAAGAGCAACAACAGCAGGCGCTAGCGACAAATCCTCATATCCTTGTCGCGACGACAGGTCGTTTGGTTGATCTGGCAAACAACGGTTTAGACTTAAGCAATATCCATTACCTAGTGTTGGATGAGGCCGATCGTCTGTTGGATATGGGCTTTTGGCCTGACGTGCAAAATATTGCGGGGCTGATTTCAAACCAGCGTCAAACCGCAATGTTCTCGGCGACGTTTTCAGATGATTTGAAGGGTAAAGCGAAGCTGCTTATGCAGGCACCAAAGCAAGTTGCAGCGCATCAAGAAAACAGCACGAATCAAGACATCGTTGAAACGTTGTACATGGTCAATAAAGGCAGTAAAACCAAGGCATTGATTGAACTGATTCAAAAAAACGCGTGGACTCAGGCGTTAGTCTTTATTGGTGCGAAAGAGAATGCTGATGGCTTAGCGAAAAAGCTAAACAAAGCGGGCATCTCAACCAATGCACTGCATGGTGACAAGAGCCAAGCAGAGCGAGAAGAAGCACTGGCGCAGTTTAAATCTGGGCAAATTCAGGTGTTGATTGCCACTGATCTACTAGCGCGCGGCATTCACATTGAGCAATTACCTGTAGTGATCAACTTTGAACTGCCAATGCATGCAGAAACTTATGTTCACCGAGTAGGACGTACCGCTCGCGCAGGCGAACAAGGTGTGGCGGTGTCATTGGTTTGTCATGGTGAAATGGACGCACTAAACGCGATTCGTCACCTGACTCAACGTGCATTGCTAGTGCAAGATCTGGTTGGTTTTCCAGTAACGGATAAGCCATCAACTGGCGAGAGCAAACGCGCGCCACGCGATAAAAAAGCCAACCGCCGAACTCATGCTAAGAAGAGCATTAAGCAGTTCCAAGGTAAGTCGAAACGCCCAGCCCCGAGTGCGAAGTAAACCAAAAAAACACGCTCTGGCGGCATAGTTGGTTCAGAGCGTGGCTTAAAATTTTACTTTGGGGTGTTAACTCACAGTTGGGCCAACCAAGCGCATTTCCCAATCTTCAACTTCGCCGGTTTCTAGGCGGCGCTCGACCAGCTTGCCCCAAGACTCGACTAACGGCAGCTCAGACAGCTTAGTGAGTTCTTTTCTATCTAAACAGCCAGTGAAAACCGCACCCATGATACGAGCCAATGGCCATTCTGGATAAGGTCTTTCGCACAGAATAATCTCGTCACCTGCACCGATATCGCCTTCTTCCAGCACTCGGAAATACCAGCCTGTTCGAAGCGTATCTTGCAGTCTTCTCGCCATGTCGTGTTGGTCAAAGCGTACGTTAAGTTTCCAACAAGGCATGCGACCTTGCGACACTTCCAGTAGTGTTGAGCCGATGCGAATTTTATCTTTCAAGCAAATCGTGGATTCGGTGACGCTTTCGGAGCTGATGTTTTCGCCAAAGCCGCCGGCGGATTGGAAAATTGGTCTTTCGCCTAATTCTTGTTTCCAGATTGGGTAGTGTTCGCTTGGGTAAATATGAAGCGCTTTTTGAATGCCACCATGAAAGCGCGGATCACCTTGCTCATCACTGATAAAACCGAGCTCTGTTGCATGCTGGCGCTCAGGCAGCACTTGTTTGTTGATTGCGCTTTGCGCACCATGAGCATAAGGGACGGTTTTCCCTGCTAGCACTGCTTTTACGACGCCGATTTTCTTCATGTAACCTCCTTATTATTTGAATGAGAGATAAAGTGTTTACCTTCATTCGCGATGCGGAGCATGATAGCCTAGTAAACTTGTGTCGGTGTAGGGATGAAAAGACAACTAACAATGCTAACTCGCCAAATTGATTCGAAGTCAGGCGTCGTCACCTCCAATAAGATGATGGACGCGAATCCCCATTCTCCTGTTTTGGTGAAAACCATCGACATGCCAAAAGGTTACATTGATGCGCTGCATCAACACACTTGGCATCAAATCATCTTTCCTATCAAAGGGTTATTGCAAACACAAACGGAGCATTATCAGCATTTGGTTCCGCACACCTCTGCGTTATTTGTTCCTGCGGGTGTTCAACACGAGTCGATTGCTCTAAGCAACACGATATTTGTTGGTATTTACCTCAACCCTGAGTTTGGCGCAACGTACGAGCCACAAGTGAGAACCATTGCTTTAACGTCGTTTTTAAATGAGCTTTTACAAGAGATCCGCAGACAGTGTGAAGGTGAGACAAGCCACGAAGAAGTGCTGCATTTGCTGGCGGTGCTGCATGATCAAATTTTGAAACGCAACGTGCAGACATTTCAGTTATTGCTGCCACAAGACAGACGACTAAAACTGATTTTCGAGCGACTGACTGACGAGCCAGCGTTGAGCTGTTCGCTAAAAGAGTGGGGGGAGAAAATTGGGGCGTCTGAGCGTACTTTATCACGGCTGTTCGCCAAGGAATTCAACACTTCATTTCTACTTTGGCGGCAACAAATTCGGCTAATTTACTCGCTTTCTTTGTTAGATGAATCGTTGTCAATCCAAGCCATTGCAGACCTAGTGGGTTATCAAAACGACTCATCCTACATCAAAGCATTTAAAGCCTATTTTGATATGACGCCACAACAGTTTAGAGTGAACGGCGCATCGCGCAGGTAGAAGTACAGAGTTTCGACTTCACTTAATGCTTTTGAGTAGAAGTTACGAAACTTCCTTCTTGAATTTCAATTACATGGTATGAATAACAATGGCACCAACGATAAATACTCGAGTGAATCAATTCTGTTTTGGTCAACCCAAAACGTCGCTGTCGTTGGAAAAAGAGCCCCTCAAACCGCTTGCTCAGGGCAAGGTTCGGGTGCGACTGGAAGCCACCAATATTAACCCAAGTGACTTGCTTTCCATTCATGGTGTTGGGCAATACCGCCGCGTTCACGTACCACCTCGCGTGCCGGGGTTTGAAGCGGTTGGGCGTGTGGTGGAAGTCAGTGCTGTTGGTCAAACTGGCTTTCAAGTTGGGCAAAAAGTGTTGGTGGCGATGAGTGGGACTTGGCAATACTACATCGATGCTTCGCCCGAGAATCTTTTTCCGTTACCTGAAAGTTTGGATAACGGCTATGCCTGCCAGTTGTACATCAACGCGCTAACCGCGTGGGTGATCACCACTAAAGTGGCTAAGTTGAACAAAGATGATGTGGTGATCATCAATGCAGCAGGGTCAGCGATCGGTAAGATATTTGCCCAGCTCGCCCATTCACTGGGTTTTAAACTGATTGCTGTGACTTCAAAGCCAGACGAGTATCCGTACGATACGATTCCAGTGTTGGACGCAAAACAAGACTTACACGCGCAGCTGCAAACGCGCCAACTGCCACAACCAACGCTCGCTCTGGACGCGATAGGTGGTGAGGCTGGCACGGATCTCATTCGTACCTTGAAAGAAAATGGCCAATACATCAACTACGGAACATTGTCGTTAACGCCTTATACGCCTGAGTTTTTTGAATCGATGAAGGCCAACAACATCGACTTTAGTACATTCTTTTTGCGGTATTGGGAAGAATCGGTAGGTAAAGGCGGGAGAAAGACGGTGTTCGCTGAAATGTTAGAACACTTTATTAGCAGCGACATAAAGTTAAACGTTGCATATGATCTGCCGTTAGAGGACTTTCAAACAGCGATTGAAATGGTTGAGCGACGCTTGTCAGCAGTGTCAGGAAAAATCATTTTGACGCTGTGAATTACAGTGAGCCTGTTGAGAAAAGGGAGGATAAAATCCTCCCTTTTTTATGGGTTTACTTGTAATGATTGGGCTATTTTAGATGGAAGATTTGCTCTGTTTCGAGCGATGTCATCGCACGTACTTGACGCCAAATGTAATAAAAAATACCGAACATCATCAACATACTTGGGATGGCAATCATTGGGTAACTGTACAGCGTCATTTTCCCTAACTCTTCGTTAAAGGCAGCAGTACCAGAAGGGCTAGTCACAATCCAAGTCGCAAGGAAGTAGTTCATTGCAGATGAGAACGCAAAAGTACTTGCAAACAAGTAGTTAGAAGACATAAGGCAACGTTCGAACGCATCGGTTTTACCATTTTCTTTTAAACGTTGGTTAATCAACGCGAGATTCAACACTGTGTCATTCAGTACTAACTTCTGCATCAGTGGGTAGCGGGTAAACGTTGAACCCAAAACCGCTAAACCGATCAGGCCAGGAATCAGGGCTTCTTTTAGTGCTAACCAGCGTGTATCAAGCTCTAACAAGCCGATGCCACCAGTTAGTAGAACACTGATAAAGCCCAGAGCAGAAATAAAGTTAAATTTCTTGTTACGGACAAGGTCCATACCGCCATAAATGATAGGAAATAGCAAAGCGACAACCAGCGCCATTGCTGTCCCTAGATGCTCATCGCCACTAAACTTCATCAAAATGAAGGAAGGGATAAATACGTTGAAAAGGATTTCAAATAAGGGATTCGGCTTTTTCGCCGTCGTGTTACTCATAATGTTTTACTGACTCTACTCTATGTCGGCTGTTATTGTACTTTGACAAGAAGTGTTCATCTAGTCGCGCTTGATGTAAAGCGTTAAAGCGTCGAGTTGTGTAACGACTTATGAAATAGACCGGAGCATAGCCAGTTAGTTTACATGGTTGACTACTTTTTGTGTCTTAATGACTCTCCTTCTGTGCGATGATCTGATTACGCGCTCTGAATAATCGAGTCGCCACTGTGTTGTGGTTGAGCCTCAAGGCTTGGGCAATTTCATCATGATTCAACCCAGCCACTAAGCTCAAGAGCAACGGCTCTCGGTATTTGGGTTCGAGAATCATCATTTGTTTTTGAAGCCAATCTTGGGCCATGTCGTAGTCACTGCCAGGGTAGGTTTTTGTCTGTATTGCACACTCATCAATGTCGACAAAATCGTACTGTTTTCTATCAAAGCGCCGAGCATTCTCACGACGCAAAATAGTAATGAGCCAAGACTTCGCGGCGTTGGGGTCATTTAATTTATCAAAGAATCGCCACGCTTTCAGAAAGGTTTCTTGCGCTAAATCTTGAGCAAGGTGGTGATCTTTGCATAACCAATACGCGAGACGGTAGATCTCTCGGTATCGCTCTTTCGTCAGTGCTTCGTAACGTTTATGTTTTTCCATAGCATTAAGATAAAAAGTTTGGAGAGCACGTTGTGTCTGCCAGATGAACGACAACCCTTTTTATCGCTTTTACAGTGATAAAAAGGGTTGTTCGATTAGGAAGATAAATTCGAAGAGTTAACCTTCGAAATATCGAAGGGTGGCTCTGATTTCTTTCTTACACGCTTAAAATGGTTGGTTGGAAAAGCGTGAGTACTGGATGGCATCTGCGACTTCCTGAGCTTTAGACTCTGAAGTCATAAGGTGAAGTAGCTTAAGAGCAGCTTGATAGCTAACTAGGCTACCGTTCGAAGTGATAACGCCATCATCAATGACAAAATTCTGGTCGACTTGTACTTTGACTGCTGGGTAATCTCTTTGAAAGCCGTTTTCACCTCCGGCCCAAGTTGTTGCTTTTTTGCCGTTTAAAAGGCCAGCTTCGGCTAACAAATACGCGCCAGAGCAATTACTTGCCATCCAATCTGCCGCCTTTGAGGTAGTTTTAATAAAGTGAATGAGATCTTTATTTTCGATTAGTGCATCCATGTCATAGCTGGATGTTAAAACCAATACGTCGAGTTCCGGCAGATCACCAATCCAAGCATCCACACCAATTTTTAATCCTTCTTCAGTGGTGATGGTTTTCTGATCTGAGACGGAAATGGTGAGCACGTCATAATCACTAAACCAAGTGAGACGACTTGCGACGCCAAAAACCTCTAAAGGCGCAGTAACATCAGAGGTCAGTACGCCATCGTAAACCAGAATACCAATTCGTTTATCTGCGGCATGTGCTGTTTGAAGCACCCCAAAGAATAGGACTAGTGTCGCTATCAATAGTTGTAGTGCATTCTTCAATCCGTTTTTACCCATGGTTTTTTCCTCGCTAACAGAGCATCAAGTTATTGAGGTTCATTATATTTAGGCTAATTAGTGATTGAAGAGCCACTTGGTCTTTACTAAAGTGAATAAAATTCATGAATAGAGTTCATTGGTTATATGGATAAGATACGGTCCCTACGATTTTTTATTGCCACTTTAGATGGCGGTAGTTTTGCTGCGGCTGCCAAAGTGTATGGCACTGACCCTTCGACCGTGAGTAAAGCCATACATCGTCTTGAAAGCGATTTGGGTATACAGCTTTTTCAACGTTCTACGCGACAGAGCCGCCTGACAGAAGCTGGTCGTAGGTACGCAAATACTGCTAGGTTTGTACTGGAGGAGCTGGCGGCATGTGAGGATTCATTAAAAAGTCACAATGATGCGCTTTCAGGGCAGCTTAAGATTAATGTGCCAGTCTCGTACGGTCGCCTCTATATTCGTCCTTTATTAAAAGAGTTTTGTCGCCGCTACCCTAACATCACTATCGATATTCATTACGATGACGCCTACGTTGATATTATTGAGCAAGGTATTGATGTGTCGATTCGCTCTGGTGTCGTTCACGATAGTCAATTGATTGTGCGTCAGCTCAGCCCTATCGATTTTATCATTTGTGCCAGTCAGGATTACTTAGCGCGCCATGGTGTTCCGAGTGGCTCGGATGTATTCAATGACCATTCTTGGGTTCGTTTTCGTTTTAAACAAACGGGGAAACTGTTGCCGATTCGGATGCCAGAACCAGACGGTGCGAGTGAATATGACCCCGAAAGAAACTACATTGTAAATGACGGTGAATCTATGGCAGAGCTTTGCGCAGAAGGCTTAGGATTGACTCAGATCCCTCATTTTATCGCGAGAGACTGGCTTAAAGCGGGGCGTTTAGTGCCGATATTTCCGAGCATGCGCCAAGCAGGAAATGGCGTGTATCTTCTCTATGCCAACCGGGAATATGTGCCTGCCCGAGTGAGGGTGTTCATCGATTTTATCACTCAAGCAATACAAGATATGGATGAAACGCCATTCCATACTTGGGCTGAAACGTTGCCGATTTATCGACCGAACCAAGGCGATTGAAAACTTCATGTGAGTCTTTGGTTAAAACCCCCTAAGCTATATGGCGCTTTTATTGGTTTTTGTTAGTTTATTGGGCGTTATTATCGAAAAGCGCAGTTTGCTCTTCGTCACTCATAAAGGAAAGACAATGCCAACTAAGATCTTAGTGCCTGCTTTGGCCCTACTTCTCAGCGCATGTGGCGGCGATGGGGAGTCGTCAGCCCCAGCAGAAAGCGGCTCACAAAACACAGGTTCCACATCGTCACAAGGCACATTTGCCGAGCAGATGCTTGCAGCGGTCAACAGCGCCCGCTCTACTACACAACAGTGTGGCGCAACCACCATGCCACCTGTTGGGGCCCTGACTTGGAGCTACGATTTGGAAAGCGCCGCTTATCGACATTCAAGCGATATGGCGAACAGCGATTTCATGAGCCACACAGGCTCTGATGGCAGCAAAATGTCAGATCGAGTTAACGCAACGGGTTATGCTTGGAGCGCCATTGGTGAGAATGTCGCCGTAGGGCAAAGCACCATTAACGCCGTCGTTAACGCGTGGTTATCGAGTGAAGGTCACTGCCTTAATATCATGAGTGCGGATTTTGAACAGATGGGCGCGTCGCTTGTCGAAAATCACTCTGCACGTTACGGGTATTACTGGACTCAGGTTTTCGCCAAACAGCGCTAATGCGATAAAGAAGCCTGATAGATAAAATAAAACGCCAGCAGTCACTATCTGCTGGCGTTTTATTATTTACATCTCTTTTAGCTTGTCAGGTTACGAAGTTTTGGGTCATCCACCAGGTATTCAACAAATTCAATCTCAAAACCTGCAGGGTCAATAAAATACACATTTTTGCGGTATGGTTCATCAGCGCCAGGTTGGGCAATCGGATAACCTGCATCGGTTAGTCTTTTGATGATTGCATCGACGTTGTTGGTCACATAAGCAAAATGCGCTAGCCCAACTTGGTGCCCGCTCAACTCGCGGTTTTCTCCTTCGCCGTGGTCACTCATGGCTATGTATTGATACTCGTCGCCAAAATGTAGCCAGTTTCTTGGTTTGCCACTCCATTCGCCTTTACCTTCATCACGCACGTACCAATGTGGAAATGCAGTTTGGTAAAACTTCAGCATTTCAGGGATATCTTTCACGACTAAGTTAATATGTTCTAGTTGGATCATGATGTGCTCCTTTTTGTCATTTTCTAGCCAACGATGAATATGCTAAAACCTCAAGTTAAGTTGAGGTAAAGGGCTTTTTTAAAATTTTTTAGGGTTGATATCTTTGGATCTGGATACATTGAGAGATTCGGTGGGTTTGGTGCTTTGAATCTGAGAGCTGGGTTAGGGGCTTGCAACCTTGTTTCACCTTTTGTTTGTTCGTGCTACTCATTTTCGATCGAGTTTACGGTGAGTAGATTCCCAGCCTCACCTAGGTTCGCGGCAATGACGGAAAGAGAGCTAAACGAGCAGCGTCATTCTGAAGGAGCCTAAGCGAGTATTCAGAATCTACTTTCAGTGTGTTGTTATGTTGCGTTGTGAATTGAATTATCCGCGAGCACAGAACCAGTTCCTCCCTTTTGAGCTCTGCGTGTTGAGAGCTTCGGAGTTTGATACAAGGGGAGGTTAGGTGGGGTTGCTGGTTGAATGTTGGGTAAGGTGCTTGCAACCTTGTTTCACCTTTTGTTTGTTCGTGCTACTCATTTTCGATCGAGTTTACGGTGAGTAGATTCCCAGCCTCACCTAGGTTCGCGGCAATGACGGAAAGAGAGCTAAACGAGCAGCGTCATTCTGAAGGAGCCTAAGCGAGTATTCAGAATCTATTCGCAGCGCGTTGTGATGCTGGTGGAGTGAACTGAATTATCCGTGATTGTAGAGCCATTCCCTCCAGTTTGAACTCGGAGCGCTGAGAGATTTGCTTACACCTCTCCCCAAACCAAAAAAGCCAGCAGTTAGTACCTGCTGGCAAAGTCTTTGGGCTTCTAGGTTTTTTGATTTTATTTCTTGTTACTCATCGCTGTCACGGTGCCCCGATTGGTTTTCCGGGGAAGAAAACACAGCACCGTGCGCTTTGTGTCCAAGAAATTTGGAGATTAGCCTTGCTTACGGATTAGGTAGTCAAATGCGCCTAAGCTTGCTTTTGCACCTTCACCCATCGCAATGATGATCTGCTTGTAAGGAACGGTTGTTGCGTCACCCGCTGCGAACACACCTTCTAAGCTAGTATCGCCACGGCTACCGACTTCAATCTCGCCGCGCTCAGATAGGGCTACTTCTGAATCTTTTAGCCATTCTGTGTTTGGTACTAGACCGATTTGAACAAAGATACCTGACAATTCAATCTCTTTGATTTCATCTGTGTTGCGGTCTTTGTACTTCAAGCTTGTTACGCGAGTACCGTCACCCACTACTTCTGTTGTTTGCGCCATCGTGATGATGTCTACGTTTGGTAGTGAGTTCGCTTTGTCGATAAGCACTTGGTCTGCGCGAAGTACGTCTGCGAATTCAAGAACCGTTACGTGTTCTACGATACCAGCAAGGTCGATAGCTGCTTCGATACCTGAGTTACCACCACCGATAACTGCAGTTTTCTTACCTTTGAACAGTGGACCGTCACAGTGTGGACAGTACGCGACACCTTTGTTGCGGTACTCTTGCTCACCCGGAACGTTCATTTCACGCCAGCGTGCACCTGGGCTTAAGATGACACTCTTACTCTTCAGCGTTGCGCCGCTTTCAAGTTGGATGTGAATCAAACCATCTTCTGTATGTGCTGCGCCCATTAGCTTCTCAGCTTGTTGCTCAGTCACGACGTCTACATCGTATTCTTTTAGGTGTTCTGCTAGGTCAGTTGCCAGTTTTGGACCTTCAGTGCGTTTTACCGAAATGAAGTTCTCAATTGCCATGGTGTCCATAACTTGACCACCAAAGCGTTTAGCAACAACGCCAGTGCGAATACCTTTACGAGCAGCGTATAGAGCAGCTGCGCTACCACCAGGACCACCGCCGACAACAAGTACATCGTATGGGTCTTTTTCGCTCAGTGCTTTCGCGGCTTTCTCGCTCGCGCCGTCATCCACTTTGTTTAGGATTTCAGTCAGAGACATACGGCCTTGACCGAATAGCTCACCGTTCACGAATACACTTGGTACAGCCATGATGTCGCGTTGTTTCACTTCATCTTGGAACAAACCACCGTCTATCATGGTTGCTTTTACTTTCGGGTTGATCGCCGCCATCATGTTGAACGCTTGAACCACGTCCGGACAGTTTTGACACGACAGTGAAATGAAGATTTCTACGTCTAGATCTTTGTCTAGTGCTTCGATTTGCTCAATCACTTCTGGTTCTAGTTTGATTGGGTGACCGCCAGAGTGAAGCAGTGCCAATACTAGAGAGGTAAATTCGTGACCCATTGGCAAGCCTGCAAAGCGTAGTGCTGTGCCTTTTGCTGGGTTAGTTACCGCCATCACTGGTTTACGTGCGCTTGCGTTGTCGTCACGTTCAACAGTGATTAGGTCGCTCATCTCTGCGATTTGGTTCGCTAGAGACAAAATGTCATTCGATGCTTTGCTTTCATCTAGACTAACCACTAAACGAACTTCTTCTTTTACATTAGCCAGATATTGTTTGAGTTGTTGTTGGATCGCTTGGTCTAACATAGTTGTTACTACCTTAATTAAATAGTTACCAATCAAAACAAGTATTTGTTCATTCTTGCTAGCTAAAATCGTTGATAACTGCGTTATAGATTTTGTAGTTAGAGTAACTAGCTATCGAAAATCTATGCCTGGTTCTAAACGATTTTTTCTACGCAATTACTGCACACCTACTTATTCAGATAGGTAATAAAAAGTGGTTACTGTAGATAAAACCTGAGGGGGAGAGAGCAAATCAGGCAGAAGGTCGTCAAGGTATCTAACCTGAAGTGCTCTCTAATTCAGTTCTAATCAGAAAAAGGAAATCGGAACTGATTAGAACTTAAATTTCAGTGGCTTAGATTTTGCCAACTAGGTCTAGTGATGGAGCTAGTGTCTCTTCACCTTCTTTCCATTTAGCTGGGCAAACTTCGCCTGGGTGTGCTGCTACGTATTGAGCTGCTTTCACTTTGCGTAGTAGGTCTTCTGCGTCACGACCGATACCTTCAGCAGTGATTTCCATTGCTTGGATAGTACCTTCTGGGTCGATTAGGAACGTTGCACGGTCTGCAAGACCTTGGCCTTCACGCATCACACCGAAGTTGTTTGTGATGTTGCCTGTTTGGTCGCCAAGCATGTAGTACTGAATCTTACCGATTGTGTCTGAGCTGTCGTGCCATGCTTTATGAGTGAAGTGTGTGTCAGTTGATACTGAGTAAACTTCTACGCCACGTTTTTGTAGCTCTTCGTAGTGGTCTGCTAGGTCGCCCAGTTCTGTTGGACATACAAACGTAAAGTCTGCTGGGTAGAAGAAGAATACTGCCCATTTACCTAGAACGTCTTGTTCTGTTACTTCAACGAATTCACCGTTTTTGTACGCTGTAGCTGCAAATGGTTTGATTTGAGTATTAATCATAATTTACTTTCCTTTGAATGTTTTAAGCTGAGCTGTTGTTGCTTTCGGAAAGTATATTCTCATCGGAGTGTGTTTAAGGAAAATCGCTTGTAACTATCCTATTGATAGCCATTTCCTATTTCACTTGATAGGCATATCCGATGTAGATGAGTTTGCTTTGATAGGTTTTATTGAAGATGAAGGCAGATTAGCAATAGAGAATACCGATGATTACTTTGAGTAGATCGTCTAACTAAGATCGAAGGAGCCTGCATCTCGGCAGGCTCTTTCTAATAGGAAGTGGTGAAGCGGATGCTTCTATCTTGTTAGCTCAGATTGTCGAGCACTTTGCCGCACAGCTTCTTCAGCATGATCATTTCATCCAGCTCTAATGTGATTTTACACATCATGGCATTTGGCACCGACTTAGCTTGTTCTTTAAGGTCACGACCTTGCCCGGTGAGGTTGAGTACGCGAACGCGCTCATCGGTTTCACTTCGGCCGCGCTCCACATAGCCTTTTGCTTCTAAGCGTTTAAGCAGCGGTGTGAGTGTGCCTGAGTCCAAATGAAGTTGAGATCCCAATTCTTTCACGCTGGCACCGTCTTTCTCCCACAGCACCATCATCACTAAGTACTGCGAATAAGTCAGATCAAGCTCGTCCAACAACGGTCGGTAAGCTCGGATCACTGCATTTGCTGCGCTGTAGAGCGGGAAGCAAACTTGGTTTTCGAGTAAGAGTTTATCGTCGTCGGTCATGGTGTTGTCGGTGTAACACTGGCTCATTGGCGTTGCCTACCTGATCACAGAGAAAGAGAGTTATAAAATAAATTGTGCACAATATAGTTGCAAACGATCTTTACTTCGATATAAGATTGCAAGCAATTTAATTGCGTACAACTTAAATTAAGAAGGACACTCGCATGACTACTCTATACAAAACTCAAGCTACCGCTTTGGCTGGTCGTAATGGTCAAGTAAAAACTGATGACGGTCTTCTCGATCTAGAGCTGTCATACCCGAAGGAAATGGGCGGAACAGGCGCAGCAACTAACCCAGAACAGCTTTTTGCCGCGGGCTATTCAGCGTGTTTTTCTAACGCGATTTTGCACGTAGCGCGTGAAGGTAAAGTAAACCTGAAAAGCGCACCCGTGACAGCGGAAGTGGGTATCGGTCCTAACGATAACGGTGGCTTTGCACTAACAGTGAGCCTAGCGGTAGAGCTAGACATGCCACAAGAACAAGCGCTAGAGCTAACGCGCATTGCACACCAAGTTTGCCCATATTCAAACGCAGTTCGTGGCAACATTGATGTGGCAGTAACGGTAAACGGCGAAGCAATTTAAGCGGTTTCAACCACTGCACAAAGACAAGAAAGCCTGCAAGTACGCAGGCTTTTTTTGATTGGTATGAGTCGAGAATACTTAACGCGACTCTAGCGGGTAAGAGCGGTAGCTCCACATGCCGTAAGTACGCAGTGCATCGCGGTAGATACCAAGCAGTTCGCTATCGCTGGCTTTGGCTAAGTCTTTAAGTGGCTTGTCTGGGTAGCTCACAGTGTCAAAAGTGATGTCTTGTGGTCCAGTTTGCCAGCTTGCGATTTCAAACAAGGTTTGACCACGGCGTACGTGGCTCGCTGAGCTGATGATGGTCGCGTGTTTAATGTTATGACGCGCCAATGCGTAGCTGCTAAATAGGGCGTTGCCTACCGTGCTGGTGGCGTAGTTTTCTTCAATGATGCGATCTTTGCTGATGCCTTTTTCAATCAGCCAATCCGCCATTAACTTGCCTTCGGTTTTGTGGTTCTTCGGTACACCACCCGTCAATACGATCAACGCGTCTGGATTTGCTTTCGCCATTGCTAGCGTGGTTTCCAGACGCTCAACCAAGATTTGATGCATTGAACCATCTGGGTTCAGCGCGTATCCCAACGTGACTATAGCGCCTTTGTCATCCAGTTTGCCTTTATCGGCTTTCTCTTTTAGTGGCGTTGCAAGTACGCGGTCTACGGTGTCGAAGATGCGTTGGATATCTGCCGCTTTACCTGCATTGAGCTTCATGAGCGTCGCCATGTGTTTCGCTGATTCTGCTTGGTTGCCCTCAAAGCGTTGCCATACCGCTAAGTAAGCGTGCAAATCCACATCGTCTGGTGCGACAGAAAGAGCTTGTTCAAATAGTTCAATCGCGCGGTCTGCATTCTTGTTGTAGATCTGTGCGTTTGCCGCAGAAATCAGTAGGTCAGTGCGGTACGGCTCAAGTTTGTAGGCTTCTAGTAAGCGGTCGGTAACAATCTCCATGTTGCTCGGCATTTTGGCGGTAAAACCCGCATGCGAGATACGCGCAGGGGATTTGAATGCTTGTACCGCATCATTCAGCAGTTGGTCGACAACCTGACGTTTGGTGACGATCTGTGAGTAGTCGGCGGAAGATTGGATAGCAGCATCGTTAGCCGCGATAGAGTATGGGGCAGCAGTCAGCGCAATTACGCTACCAAGAGCAATGGCAAGTAAGTTCTTCTTCATGGAATGTCCTAGAGGTGCTGTAGTACCTAGTTTTTATTGTGCCTAGCGTTGTAGGTCGAACGGGGTCGATAGAATTTTTTCAGTCTAGGTTCGCTTCATGAATAATCTGTGAAATGAATCCCAACTCAGCCGAGCAAATGAACGCGCGTGGTCAAAACGCGAAGTAGGATCACGAAAACACTGAGGTATTCATTCGTGTTCTAAGTAATTGGATTAAAAGATAAACAGCGTTTGGAAGAACGGATTTAAGCAACCAGAGTAAGAAATGAAAAAGCCTGCAACGATGCAGGCTTTTGGTTTATTTGATGGCAGTGCAGAAGCTAACGTCTGCATGGTGTGTTTGTGGGTCGAAGCTGTGGTAAAGCTCAAAGCAAGGACGATCGTCGTTCTCAATACCGGATTCAATCACTTTGCTCATGACATCATCCCACGCTTTGGAGTATTGGCTCGGGCCAGTAATGTGTTGGCGCATCACCGCATACTGACCGCCGGGGAAGTCTTGCAGCTCAATACCTCTCGGAACTTCCGTGTCCTCTGGCACCATGAGACAGATGTCAGTACGGCACTTCTCGTCTGGCGTGATTTCTGGATTGTCATGGTAGATGAAGATGCAGGTATTGCCTGCCAAACCTTTCATTCCTGCCCATTGATACAGGCGACCTGATGGCTCTTCATAGCCTTGGCCGTAAGGGCCGTTTACACGAATGTAAGCCAGTTTTGCTTTTTCAAAGTTTTGCGTTTCCATTGTCGTGCTCCATTTGGTGAGTTCAGAGCCAGTATATGAATCGCTTGGTGTTACTTCGTTTCCATTCTTGCGCAACGTGTGTCCAATCTTGCTGTTTCGTGCTAATTCAGAAAACTGCTGGTAGTTTTCGCAGTCACGAAAGGCCGTCGGTGTAACGCCATAATGTTGTTTGAAGGCTTTGGCTAAGCTCTGTGAGCTAGAAAATCCGTACTCTAGGGCAATGTTTAATACCGGTTGTTTGGATTTGAATAAGTCATCGGCGGCGGCTTCTAGACGCAAACGTCGAGTGAAATCGGCTAATGTCTCGCCTTGCACGGCTTTGAAGGTGCGATGAAAGTGATAAGGGGAAAGGTTCGCCAGCGCGGCCACTTCTGGCAGGTTGAGTGGCTCATTAAAGTGTTGTTCTAGATAACGAATCACAGGAACCAGTCGTTGGTGGTAGTCGACGCGCATCGTGGTATTTCCTTGTTCTGTTCAGCTTGTTTTCTCTGCTCAAAGCCTACCGCAATCCAACAAGCTTGCAAGGGAGCAGGGTGAGAAATGCGTGGCGAGATGAGCGTCAATCAGTCACACTCAACGAGCAGATGTTTAAGCAAAAACGTTGCGCTCATTATCTTTACTAACCACTAGGACAATCATGATAGCTTGGAAACAGTCTCTGTCAGAGTACGAATGGCTCATTCATCAAGTGTGGTACTTGGAAGTGCCAGAGGGTGAAGTCATTGACCCCAAGCCGCACCTTATTCCAAACTCGCGTGCTCATTTACTCTTTACGCCACCAGAGCAAGGCTACAGCTACGACACGGGAGACACTAAGCTTGCTGGCAAAGGCTGCCACTTATTAACGGCTAACGAACACTTGCTGTTGTTGGAAGATACGGCTCCCATCAAGCGTATTGGTATCACCTTTCGCCCTGAGGGTTTGTATGCCATTGAATCGCGGTTTCGTGATGCATCCCGAGTTAGCGCAATTAACCAATGCGAATGGTTTGATTGGCTCAACACGGCGTTTGATGAGCGCTTTCAACAAGGTCTATGGCAGTTAGAGTTGCAAGATTCACCACAATGTTTGCTGGACTATATCAAGGGACATTTAGATGCGTTAGATATCGAACCTTGTCGTACCAAACCGTTTTTGGCATCGCAAAAAGCGGTATCTGTGATGGACGCTCAAGCACTACGCTCACCTGAGTTAGCGATGGATATTGATGAGATAGCCAAACAGTGCGCCTGTTCTCGCAGAACGCTTGAGCGCAGTTTCAAACAAGTGGTGGGGTTGAGCGTTAAGCAGTATCAACAAATGGCACGCCTAGAGCAGATGATTTTGACCCTCTACAAGCAACAAGAAGCGATTGATTGGGCGAGTTTTTCACAACAATTTGGTTTCAGTGACCAATCGCATTTGATTCGTACCCTCAAACAGCAGCTAAGGAAAACGCCAAGCAAATACTTGAAAAAGCGTGACTTAACCATCGATATCTATGGCGACTTTGAGCCGTAATATATTGCTAGTCAGCTAGAAAGTTGTCGCAAAAATCCAATTTTTCTCTTATCCGCTAGGCTACTATTTTCTGCAGATAACGAGGTAACACATGTCATATCAAAAACTAAAACAAGGCGAAGCCATCCCATTTAATGAATCTTTGACGATCCAACTGATTCAAGGCTCTGATCTACAAGATATTATCGAGATGTTGAACGACGATAAGGTCAATCAGTATCTATTCTTCGCACCTGCTGACAACAGCTTATATGAGGGTTTCTTGGGCCCTATTATCGAAAATACGGCACAAGCGATCAAAGAAGGTGTTTGGCCAGACAGCCCAACGTTCGTGATTCGTGACCAACAAGGTCAGTACATGGGAATGTGTGCGGTGACCGCAGTGATGTTCTTAACTGGCAACTACGAAGTGGGTTATCAGTTACCTACTTGCGCATGGGGCAAAGGCGTTGCGACTCGCGCTTGCCAAATGATGACCGAGATTGGATTTACTGAGCTAAACGCCCATAAAGTCAGTGCCGATTGCTACGCTTCTAATGCTGGTTCTTACAAGACGTTAGAGAAAAATGGTTTTACTCAAGAAGGCCGTCAGAAAGACTACTACAAACTAGAGCAAGGCTTTGACGATAAACTTTACTACGGTATGACCGCAGAACAATTCGCGTCTTTAAATCGCTAATAATTAGCTAACAAAAAAGGCTGTTAACCCACATGTTCGGGGTAACGGCCTTTTCTATATTCAGCGCTAAATGGCTAAGACTTAGTTGCCTTGGTTTTGGCTTTGAAGCTTCTCTTTTGCTTCTTCAACCTTTGAGAAATCCAATCCCAACTCGTCTACGGCTTCTTTAATTAGCGCAGGGTTTTGCATCACTTGCGCCATCAGCATTTGTAGCTTGTCTTGTGGCAAACCTAGTTGGCTGATTGTTGCCATTGCCGCTAGAGGGTTTTGCGTCAGAGTCTGAAAAATCTCGTTGATTTGCTCATCGCTGATGTTGTTCTCTTTTAGCAGCGCAATAATCGGGTTCATCGCATTTCCTTTTAATCATTCATTGGATGACACTGAGGTGCAGTGTATCACTCGGTTACCTGTGTTTGTACTAGCTGAATAATTGGGGTAATCACTCAACTTTTCAATACCCCGTTAGTTCCATATAACCTGTCCCAGAATGAGAGCCCTTAATGCGCACTGGGCCTTCCCAATAAGGCACTGAAAGTGGCATTTTCGAGTTCGGATTGAGGGCAGAAACGGTTAGCTCGATTTGCTGCTTAGGAATCGACACTTGCCACTGGGTTGGATACTTTCGCCCTTGGATTTCTGTTTGCTTGGTTGCCTTTAACTGAATGTCTTTTTGTGAGATAGCGATGCCAGAACCGTCTTGCTGCATCAGCCTTGCGCTGGAATAACTGGCTTGTCCATTTTGGGAATCCCGCAATTGGAACACCACCAAGCTAGTGTCGTCACTCAATCTTAGGGCAAACCAGTCCCAACCTTGTTGTGAGTCGAGTAAGAATTGCGAGCTCCACTCTCGATCTATCCAACCTTTGCCCGACACTTGATGGGTTTCGCCGTCGATGGTGACTTCACCTGAGACATCGATAAACGGTTGGCTGTAGTAATACGAAGCCACCTGTCCATCGGCACTTTTGGTGCTGTACCCTTGCTCGCCTTGCTTTTGATAAGGTGCTCTGCTGGTAAGCGTCAGCGAATAGCCAAACTGTTCGGAGTTCGCCTTCAATGTGGCAGGGAAGAGGTCGTTGGTTGAAGAAGTCCACTGCCAATCATCGAGGTAAACACGAAACGGTGAAGTGTCGACGCCAGCGAGAGAGGCTTGGTCGCGCGACCATTTTTCATCGGCGTAGTGTTTGTCGGTTGTCGTGACCGCGCTGTGCGCCATGTAGATTTGTTGAGTTTGCCATTCGGTTTTCTTCACGTCATCTTCGCCCGTTGGCGGCGCAGCAGCAAAGCGAAATTGTGTCCACTGCACGCCAAGTGAAGTGCCATCTTCATCAATTAAGTTAGCGGTTAAGTACCACCATTCATGACGAAAATTCGGGTGCGCTTGATGAGCGGCAGGAAAGGTGAGTTCAACTCCTTTTTCTACGGGGGTGAATAGTTTGCTCTCGCTTTGCGTATCTCCGCTTCCCAGCAACGTGCCCATATTTTGCGTGCCCATATTTTTTTGTTGGGCATCTTCACAACCGAATAGGAATAAGCTGCTTATGAGTAGAGCAAGTTTGCTTGCTAATCGAACCATCACAACACCTCGCTTTGCAAACTGGATACGACAGGCTTGCTGACCAATCGCCACTGCGGAATCAAGGTTGCAATCACCGCCACCAAGATGGTGATTGCCGCAATGCTAAGGGCATCACTCCAATTCCACAGATAATTTAAGCTCCAACCAAAAGCACGCAAGGTGACGATGTCTGTCAGCACATAACCCACCATGGCACCGAGGGGCAGGGCAATAACCAGAGTAAAACTGACCAAAGCGACGATCTGTCCGACTACCATGGTCATTAATTTACGACGGCTGACGCCAAGTGCATACAGCCTTGCAATGGCGGCTTTGCGCGCGTCGAGCAACATGAAACAAGCACTGAACAAACCAATCACCGCGACCATCAAAGTGACGCCGTTGAGAGCCCGCGTAATGGCGAAGGTCTGCGAGAAAATATCCAACGCGATGGATTTGATTTGCGCCTGATCGTAGAGCTGACTTGGGTGCAGATTCAATTGCTCGCGCAGTTGCTCATAGACGATTTGTGGGTCCCCCGAGACTTTAATGCCAAGGCTTGTTGGCAGGTCGGTAAACCCGCTCTCTTGCCATAACTTTGGTGCTAATAAGACTTCACCGTTGGGTGAGCCGTAATCATGGAATACCGCGCCCACAAGTAGGTTCTTATTTGGAACGGCATCAAGCGTGAGCTCGCTACCCAGTGATAAACCCAGTTTGACCGCGGTTGGCTCACTGATAGCGACTAACTCACCTTGGTAAAAGCGCGGCCAGAAGTTCTCCAAATGCGATTTGAACACCATGGTTTGCTCTAAGGTGTCTTTGTCTTTGGTGCCAAGCAAAATCGGTAAGCCTTGCAGATTATCGTCGACGTAGTATTGCTTGTAGACGGTCTCAACCTTGTCGAACTGCCCTAATGCTCGCTCTACATCAGCGATTTCTCCTTGGGAAGGGCTGACGTAAATGTCGGCGTGTAGCCTTTGTTCTAACCACTGTTTTAGGGTGGATTCAAAGCTGCCAACTAGCGTGTTCATCCCCATATTGGCAGTAACGGCGAGTAGCAGCGCCATCATGGCGAGAGAAAGCGGAGAAATCAGCTCGCGCAGCTCAGCAAACAGATACTGCATCAAACCGGAATTGGTGCGCTTTTCACACCAATTGGCTAACACGCTGAGTGTTTTGGGTAGGTACAAAGGAATCGACACCACAAGCACGCCGAGCCACGCCATGGTGAAGCGGTGATGCTCACTCAGCCATAACCCTGCGAGTGCGAGAGTCGTCAACGCAGCACCTATCACGAACAATTGGTTTTCGTTAGAAGCTTCAGGTGCTTGATAAAATCCGCCATGAGAGGAGAGCGGCTGGCGCACTCGCTGTTTAAAGTGCTGCCAACACGCCAACAGGGTGGCGGCTAACGTGAGCAGCAATGCTTGCGCCCACCATTGCCACTGCCAAGTGCCGGGCAGCAGTGTTGCGCCGTAAAGTTGTTCTAAAGTCAGTGCTACGGTCGGGTGCAGCCAATGGCTGAGCTGTATGCCCAACACAAAACCGAGGGAAGCACCGATGGTAACCAGAATCGTGAGTTCAACTAACAGCGCAGAGAACACAATGCTCGGCGCAACGCCCGCCTGTTGAATCTGCACTAACAGCCGATTGCGTTTCAGCAAGCTGTATTTTACGCCGTTGTAGGCAATGAACAGCCCGACTAAAAAGGCAAGTAAGCTCATTGCGGTGAGGTTGAGGTGAAAGCTGTCGGTCAGCGAACCAAGGTCTGTACTTTGGTTATTGGAAATCCATTGTCCTTGCTCGCCAATGATGCTTTGCCAATTTGCTTGCGTGTCTTTATTCCCTTTATCACCCGAATGGAAAACCGCAATGTAACTGAGCTGTCCTTGTTTATTGAGCAGTTGCTGCGCAAAACCAATGTCCATCAACATTCGGCTACCTAACTGCCATTCGTCAGGTAGCACCACCACTTGGGTTGGGATGTCGTCCAGAGTTAGGGTTTGTACCTCCCCTAAGTTTTGATGTTGAGATTGGCTCATCATCACGATCGGCTTACCGGCCAAAAGCTCAGGTAAAGGTAAAGCACTGTCGAACAAAGACACGTTTTGTTGGTTTTCTGACGAATAGCGCGAACGTGAGGAAATTGCGGCAATCAACTCACTACCTTGCACTGACCAGCGTCGACCTTGTTCATCTCTCACTCGCCCTTCGATTACAGGTAGCGCTGCACTGAGTCCGTTTTGTCTAAGGGTGAAGTAGAGCGATTCGGGCAGATAGTTTTGCCCTGCTGGTGGAATAATTAAGTTCTGAGCTTGTGCACTAAGCTGCTCGGTAGACTCCGCATAACTGCGCTTGGCATTGAGGTTGATGGCTTGCACCGCAACAAATAAGGTTACAGCCAGCACGATACCGATCAGGATCGCGGCGGCTTGCAGTGGCGCCTGCCGATAGTGCGCTGCAAACAGATTCAGGGCGAGTCGAGTATGAGTGAATCTGGTGTTTGATGGCTTAGTTTGCTTCATGGTGAAGCTCATGTTTGTTTACTTGATGACTGTTTTGTAGCTGACTATTATCCAATCGCAGCCGTGTTTTCATAAACTCAGCGCAGTCAGGACTGTGGGTGACTAACAGCACTGCCGTATTGCCTTGGGTGGTGATTTCACTCAGTAGTTTCATCACTTCTAGCCCTGCTTTTTGGTCGAGGCTTCCTGTGGGTTCATCAGCAAGTAGCAGTTTAGGTCTGTGTGCCAATGCGCGTGCGATAGCGACTCGTTGCTGTTGACCGCCGGAAAGGGCAGAAATATGTCTATCGAGCAGTTGGCTGATGCCCAGAGTCTCGACCAAATAATCGCACCAGTCGTTCCATTTCTGTTGATTCAAATGCAGAGGGAAGGCGATGTTTTGCTGCACGTTGAGCGGCGTTAATAGGTTGAATTGCTGGAAGATAACACCGAGTTTTTGGTGTCGAAATCGGCTCCATTGTGGGTCTTTCCAAGCCGCTGTGTTATCACCATCTAACCACAATTCACCTTCGGAAAGTGGCTCAAAGCCAGCGATGACATTGAGTAAAGTACTTTTGCCGCTGCCACTTGCGCCTGTCAGCGCAACACTCGCTCCTGTGTTCAACGTAAAGTCGACCCCTTCCAATACGCGATGTGTCTCTTTGCCATCAACAAAGCTTTTGCTGGCGTGTTTGAGTGTGACAAGTGGGCTTTCCATTTCCTCTCCCTGTATTCAAAAGGTGTCGTTTCTTTTGGCAATCGCTGTTGCAGTTCGTTCTTTAGAAACTTTAGACAACAATCAGATAAAAACAGCGATTTACATCGAGTTTAAGGTCTGTTGACCTTTCGAGCTGATTTTTGCAGCGAATTGTTGGGTATTTGTGCAAGGCAGAAGCTTTGATGTGTAGTTAGCCTACATGAAAAAGCTGATAACGCAGGAGAAATGACCAACAAACGCTGCCCAAAGGGTTCGGCTAAAATCGTTCTATGCCTTGTTAAGGAGTATTTACTTAGGATGCTAGGCTACACACTCCTTGCCTCGCCTAAAACGATTTTACCTCGAACAAAACTTAATCTCGAAAGATAAACAGACCCTACTTTGTACTGAAAAGAAGAGGGAAGAGATTAAATGAGGAAGGGATATGACAGGCATTAAAAAAGCCCGAGTCAGACTCGAGCTTTCAAAGATATTAAGCGTGGTCAGCTTACACGTAGTACGCTTCAACTTCGCCTTTAAGCTTGATTAGCATTGGGTTACCGAAACGGTCTTTTGCTTTAGGAGAAGCAATTTTTACCCAACCTTCGCTGATGCAGTATTCTTCTACGTCAGTACGCTCTTGGCCGTTGATACGAATACCGATTTGGTGCTCGAAGCATTCTTTGATGAAGAATGGGCTACGTGGGTTACCCGCTAGGCGATCTGGTAGAGCTGGTTTAGCTGTATCTGTCATGTTTGTGACCTAAATTCCGTAAAAAGTGCGCTATTGTAGTCAGTGCACTGTGTGTGTTCAAGATATGTTGAGAGTGGATGCGTTGTTTAACTTTCAAGTACCGCCTACAACCCCTTCAAATACTGCGCGTTGGCTGTTGGTTGAATCATGGCATTCAGCGTTTGGACGGTTTGTTCGCTGTACTCTTCAAGTAGAGCTAAGAACGCGTCAATCAACTCAGGTTTGCTTGCTGAGACTTTCGTTTCGGTCTGGATATCACGCAGATCGATCAACACATCGGTAAACAATTGCGGCAGATCGTGCATCACTTGCAGGTTTAAGACGTTGTGCTCGCTGTAGATTGAATTGTGGCTACCTTTTTGTTTTTGCACCACATACGGGTTGTCTTTTAGGTTGATGATCGATGTGCGCTTGTCACAACGCTTCAAACAGCCTTTGTTAACCTTAATTTTGCGGCAACCTTCGGTTTGTTGGAACAAACATTGGCGGCTCGTGAGTAGGGTATTTGGATGATAAATGCTGTAGAAGCTGCGCATGTTTTTCGGACGCTTTATGTGACGCATCTGCTTCATATTCAGCTCGTTAGAAACAAACGCGCCACTTACCGCGAACTCGTCTTGGAGGCATTTAAACGCGTATGAGTTCACCGTGTTCAGTTGTGGGCCTGCCACCCAGCCTAAGCCGAGCTCTTTTGCGATCATGCCGACGCCTGAGTTGTTGGTGATCAACAACTCAGGTTGGATGGTTTCCAAAAATACGCGCACGGCGTGATAGTCTTCGCCAATCAAAATGGCTGAGAACCAAGGTTTGAGCATTGGATTGGCTTGGAACAACTCAATCATCGCGTTCAGTTCACCAGACAATCCCATTGGCAGTTGATAGTAAACATCAATGTCGCGGTATTCGCACAGCATGGCTTCTTGTGCTGACGAGATCAGAACCGATAATTTTGGCGCACCTTGGCGAGGTTCTGGTTGAGGTAATGTTGGCAGAGTTGGCACATCAATCGATCCTTTCAAGCTGCTGCCGGATACTTGTGTCGAAGTGACATCGAACGACTTAGTTTGCTCTGCCACTTTCTCAATGATCGCGGTTTTGTCGTCGTAGAGTTTCTTTTTCACCGCTTGTACATCATCAGCAGACTGGCATTGATAAACCTTCGAAAAATGCTTTACAGCGTGGTCGCGCGGGTTGTCGATGTACATCGCCTTGCCGAAATCGCCTTGCAAAAATGCGTTGGAGAAATCACGGTTGAACACCGTGTATAACTCTGTGGTGTCTTCAGAGAGTTCCAAACCTTCGCACAAGCGATCGATTTGCTGACGCCAATTGTCGACCACGGTATAGACGTAGTGCGATTTCTTGATTCGTCCTTCCACTTTTAAGGAATACACGCCAGCATCGGCAAGCGCTTTCAAGTCCCCAAAGGCGGAGTTGTCTTTCATATTGAATGGGTAGTTGTTGCCTGTTTTGGTCGTTTCGTACTGTTCGCGACAAGGTTGGCTACAGCGTCCACGGTTACCTGATGCGCCATTGCGAGCTGAACTGATGTAGCAAATTCCGGAGAATCCGATGCAGTATGAGCCGTGGACAAACACTTCCATCATTACGTTGTGCTCGCGACCAAATTGCGCCAGATGTTTTATCTCACTGATGTTAAGTTCGCGAGATAAGTTTACTCGGCTTGCGGTGAGCTGGTTGAGAAAGAGGATCTGACCTTCGTTATGCGTGTTCAGTTGCGTTGAAGCGTGCACATCCAAATCGGGAAAGTGATGTTTGAGAATGTAGGCCAGACCGAGATCTTGTACGATCACGCCATCGATTTTGGTGGTGTTCAGTTGGCTGAGTAAGCGAACAATCGCTGGAATTTCACTTTCTAAAATCAGCACATTCAACGTTAGGAAAATCTTACAGCTGTGCTGATGGGCTAACGTTAACACGCCATTTAAGTTATCTAAGGTGAGGTTGGTCGCTCGGTTACGAGCATTAAAGCGGTCGAGCCCGCAGTAAATTGCATCGGCGCCAGCGGCAATGGCGGCTTTGATGGAATCTAAATCACCACCGGGTGCTAATAACTCAAATTGATCGCGTGTCACTACTTTTCTCTTTCTTACTAAAATAGGCGGCAAATGTTACGTATTTCACGCTTTTGATGCTCAGCTAGTTAACGCTTTATTAATCTGAATCAATTAATCCGTATTACACGGTCGACTCTTGAGTGGGTAGAGTGCAATTCGCGATAGCGGAATCTGACTTCTATAGTTTTCCTATATTTGGTTTTTCTATATCTAGTTTTCGACTCAGAGAGAGGAAGGGACGACAAATGAAAAAAGTAATCATCGGGTTGGTAGTGGCGTTGACGTCATTGAGTGCGTTGGCTGGTGAGGGCGTGGTAACCGTTGCGAGCACGCATTCAACAAAAGATACGGCGGATAAATTTGTCGCTATCGCGCAAGAAAAAGGGTTGAACGTCTTTGCGCGCATTAACCATCAAGAGAATGCCACGAAAGTTGATATGACGTTGCGACCAACCGAAGTTATCGTGTTTGGAAAACCTAAAGTGGGCACGCCACTGATGATCTGTGCGCAGGAAGTGGCGCTCGATTTACCCCAAAAAGTGTTGGTGTATGAAGATGCTGAAGGCAAAACGTGGTTAGCTTACAACGCTCCGATGTATTTAAAACAGCGCCATCATATTGAAGGCTGCGACGAGGTATTGAACAAAATCAGCGGCGTGCTGGGCAATTTAACCAACGCGGCGGCGAAGTAGGGCTGGTTATTGGCTTCGCTTTTTTTTACCCCAAAAACGAAAAAGCCAACCTCACAAGGAGGTTGGCAAATCTTACCTAGATTGGGGGTAGATAAGATCAGGAGGTGGCGAGTACGCTGTGCACTTCTGACTTAATTGAGTCAGACTGCGTACCGAAAATCGCTTGTAAACTGTCGCCAATCACTAATACATCTCGCGCGCCAAGTGCTTTTAGCTTAGCAACATCAACGTTAGCAATGTCTTTCACCGAGACACGCAGACGGGTGATACACGCATCGACTGACTTAATATTGGCTTTGCCGCCCAATGCCGCTACTACATCCACCGCAATTTCATCGGGTTGTCCGGCGATCTTCACTTCTGCAATGTCGGTTTCGCGACCCGGCGTTTTTAGATCCAACTTCACAATTAGGAAGCGGAACAAGCCGTAGTACAGCGTCGCCCAGATTGGACCGATGATGATGAATATCCACGCGTTGGTCGACATTGGGTAGTAAAGGAAGAACTGAATCGCACCGTGCGCAAAGTCCGTACTGTGTTTTATTTCCAAAAATGCAGTGATCGCAAACGCAATACCAGTTAGGAAAATATGGATTACGTACAGCACTGGCGCGACGAATAGGAAGGTAAATTCGATTGGCTCAGTGATACCAGTTAACCACGAGGTCAACGCCGCAGACATCATCAAACCGCCGACGATTTTCTTGCGCTCAGGAGACGCGCAGTGGTAAATCGCCAGTGCCGCTGCGGGTAGCGCCCACATGGAGTACATAAAGCCACCAGACAGATAACCTGCGGTTTTATCGCCCGCGAAGAAGCGAGTGAGCTCACCGGTAAACTCTTTGCCGGTTTCTGGGTCTACATAGCTGCCGACTTCAAAGAAGAACGGCGCATTCCAGATGTGGTGCAAACCAACCGGGAGTAATGAACGTTCGCCCGCGCCGTAAACCGCCCACGCGAGAACAGGGTTTTGGTACGCTGCCCAATGAGAAAATGCATCAAGAAGTTGTCCGACAGGTGGCCATGCAAACGCGAGGATAGCACCAACGACGATCGCCGATAAACCCGTGACAATGGGCACAAATCGCTTACCCGCGAAGAAGCCCAAATATTCCGGCAGTTTGATGTTGTAGAAGCGGTTGTACATGATTGCCGCGACCGCACCGATAAAGATGCCGCCAAACACCCCGGTTTGCAGCGTCTCAACGCCCATGATGGTGGCGTCAGTTTCTAAGCCGCGCAGGCCAGTCACGATACCGAGCGATGCGTTCATAATAATTAGGCCAACTAAGCCAGCGAGCGCAGCCGCACCGTCATTGCCTTTTGATAACCCGAGCGCTACACCGACCGAAAACATCAACTGCATGTTGCCGAACACGCCTTCACCGGCGGCGAGCATCACTTTGTTGACCGCGTCTGGAATAAACGCAAAACCCGCGTTACCAATACCCAGCATCAAGCCAGCCACCGGTAACACCGCCACAGGCAGCATTAACGACCGCCCTATTTTTTGTAGTTGTCCAAATATACTTGCAAACATGGTTTCCTCCTGACGAATGCCAGTGTGGTCGGACCTGATTCCTTCAGGTCATGTTGTTTCACGTAAGGTCAGGATGATCATAGCGAGCAAGGCGGCGCCTAAGGTTACAAAAGGCAATCAGTTTGTAAGTGGCCGCTTACAAATCTCTTACACCGAGAAGTGAAAATTGTAATCAGCTCGATTGTGCATGGGCGTTTAAGAATGCATCATATTGGCCAGCGCCAAACTCAGGGGCAGGCAAAGGGACGGACACAGGGAAAGTCGGATGGAAAACAAGCAGATACTGGTCGTCGATGACAACCTCGACCTTCGCGAAGCGTTGTCAGACTACCTTGGCCGCGCTGGGTTTGAAGTACTTTGCGCAGAAAACGGCGGCGTGATGTGGCAGCTGCTCAACGATCACCATCCCGATTTGATCATCCTCGATATTATGATGCCCGGTGAAGATGGCTTTACCCTGTGCCAGAAACTGCGCAAAAACTCCGATATCCCGATCATCATGCTGACCGCCGTCACTGAAGAAGCCGACCGAGTCGCAGGGCTAGAAATGGGCGCTGACGACTACATCACCAAATCATTCAGCCCGCGTGAACTGCTCGCGCGCATCAAAACCATTCTGAGACGCAGCCAATCGACCGCCAATAGCAAACTGACGCGTAAAGTGCGTTTTGACGATTGGTTGTTGGATACCGTAACCCGGCAACTGACCCACATTGCTAGCCGCGAGGTCAAGCAACTGAGTGGCGCGGATTTGTCGCTGCTCGGTTTGTTCGTCAACCACGCGCAATCAATATTGTCTCGCGATGACATTGCGCGCGAGATCTGGGGACGCGATGCCGACCCGTTTGAACGCGGCATTGACGTGCAGATCAGCCGCTTGCGTCATCACCTTGAAGATAAAGACCGTTCGCTGCTCCTAACGGTGCGTAACAAAGGCTACATGCTGACCACGGACGTGCACTATGAGAATTAAACGCTGGACGGGATCACTGGTCGTTCGCACCAGTGTGTTCCTGTTGCTGGTGATCATTCTGGCGCAGGTATTATCCGGGATTATCTGGTATCAACACGCCAGCGAACGCGATAAAGAGGGCCTGACCACCACAGTCAAAAGCTTAGCACTGAGCGCTTCTTCCACCATCGCTTTCTTTCAAACCCTCCCTTCTGAATATCGCCACTTGGTGCTCAATCAACTGCGCAACATGGGCGGCACGCGCTTTTTCGTCTCACTCAACAATCACCAGATTGACGTCGACCCACTGCCAGAAAGCGAACGCAAAACGTTGGTCATCAACCAAGTTCGCGAGGTATTAGAAAGCGAGCTGAGCGGCATTCCTAATATCGAGGTGGAGTTCACCCAGCGCGACAAACTCAAAGTATTCAACAACGAGCTACCTATCGATGAACTGCCGCTATTGTGGGCGCATTATTCGCTTTCGTTTGGTGACCTCAATCCGCCTATTCTGGTGATGCAAGTCGAAGTCGCACAGAACGAATGGTTTTATCTCGCGGCGGTGCTACCCGCGCCTTACATCAACCTAGAGACTAACTATTTTGAGCTGCGCCAATGGCTGACGCTATTGGTGTCCGCGCTAATGCTGTTGCTGTGTACCTGGTTTATCGTTCGCAAAGAAATTCAACCCATTCGAGAGCTGGCAAAAGCCGCAACCCTGATGTCGAGCCGATTAGACGTGCCCGAAGTCTCTGAGCGCGGCAGTAACGAACTGAAAGCGGCGGTACGTGCGTTTAACAAAATGAATCGACGCATCGACAGCCATATTAAAGACCGCGAGATGCTGTTCAGTGCCATTTCACACGATCTGAAAACGCCAATAGCCTGCCTAAAACTGCGGGCGGAAATGCTAGATGACGACGCCGACCGAGAACGCTTTATCCGCCTGAGTAACGACCTAGACTTGATGGTCAAAGGCGCATTGCAATGCATTAAAGAGACCGATATCCACGAGGAAATCGAGCCGATCAATTTCACCCAACTGATTCAGCACATTTCCTCCAATATCGCCGATGCGCCGGACACAATTCGCATCCACGGTGAAATCCGCACCCACTTTGCTGGTAAACCGTTAGCGATTAAGCGCTGCATTCAGAATCTGGTCGATAACGCGCTCAAATACGGCCATCAAGCGGACATTACGCTGAGTGAAAGCCCAGAGTCGATCCAGATTGAAATTGAAGATCACGGTGATGGTGTTGACGATTTATTACTTGAAAAGCTCTGCCAGCCATACTTCCGCGCTAGCAATGATAAAGAAGGCAGTGGGCTGGGGTTAACCATTTCACAGAGCATTGCAAAGGCTCACGGCGGCAGTTTGTCGCTGAGCCATTCTCAGTTTGGCGGCCTCTGCGCCACACTGACTTTCCCGAGAGACTGACTATGAACAAACTGGCATTCTTGTTCCCACTGTTGCTCGCCCCTTGCGTCGCTCACGCTGAGTCGCCACAAGGGGTAGAGTTTTTACATTGGTGGACTTCTGACGGCGAGCAGCAAGCGCTGCAAACACTTAAAGCTCAGCTAAAACGGCACGATATTGAGCTGCTGCAAAGCCCGGTGTTAGGCGGTGGTGGTGACAGCGCGATGACGGTACTGCAAGCTCGCGCGCTGGCGGGCAATCCACCGAGCTTCGCGCAAATCGAAGGGCCAAGTATTAAAGCGTGGGATGCCATCGGTATTTTGCACAACGTCAACGCGGTTGCCGATGAGCAGCGCTGGGACGAGGTGCTCTACCCACTGTCTATCGAAATCAACAAAACACAAAACGGCTATATCGCCCTGCCACTCACGCTGCACCGCTTAAACTGGTTGTGGGTCAACCACAAACTGCTTAAACAACTGAATCTGTCCGCGCCGAAAAATTGGCAAGAAATGTTCGCCGCCATGGAGCTTGCGAAGCAAAATGGCATCGTGCCAATCGCGGTCGGTGAGCAGCCGTGGCAAGTCGCCCAACTTTTCGAGAACTTAGTGATCTCCACTGGCGGCGTTGAGTTCTACACCAATGCAATGGTTAAACTTGAGCGAGACAGCATCGACAGTGATACCCTGCGCCAAGCGTTGACGCAATTTCGCCGCCTGAGTTTGTTGATCGACAACCAATTACCCGACAGTAAGTGGGATACGGCGACCCAAGCGCTAGCCGACGGTCAAGCGCTGTTTCAAATCGGTGGAGATTGGATTTTAGGTGAGCTGCTCGCCAATCAAGTCTCAGTCCCGCAAGAGGTCGGCTGTTACCCAACGTCTGACAGCGATGGTGTATTCCTCTACAACATGGACAGCTTGGTGTTTATGTCGAGCAAGTCGTTTTCTGCCGAGGCGGCTCTGCAAACCGCAAGCGCGCTGGCAGATGTCGAGTTTCAAGCTAAGTTCAATAAGGTAAAAGGCTCGATTCCGGTACGTACCGATATCGACATCAGCGATTTTAATCCGTGTCAGGTCCAGTCATATCAAGACTTTCACTACGGCGTTAAACACAACCTCGCTGTGCCGAGTATGATTGATTCGATGGCGGTCAATCCGGTTGCCCAGCAAGCGATAAACTCGGAAATCTTCCGTTTTTACCGCAATCCCAAGATGGAACCCGACGAGCTGATAAAACGCATTATTGCTATTTCGCAAAGCGGTTAATGGCAATGAATTTGTGCCGAGTGGAATAAAAAAGCCCCAATGATTGGGGCTTGAATGAAGCGAAGTATGCCGTTTAAAAATAGTGGAAGATCGGCGGTTCATGCATCAAGAAGTTTTGATGGGAGATGTTCCACGCATAGGCGCCTGCTAAGGTAAACACAACATAATCACCAATATCGACATGGGCGACGTGTTGATTGCGTGCCAGCACATCTTTGGGCGTACAAAGCTGGCCGACAAAGGTCGCTTGTGCATGCTGAATTGGGTGAGAAATCTCATGGTGTTGCTCGCTTTTCAGGATGACGAATGGATGGTCATGACTCTGCGCTGCTGGCGTGCGGAAGTGGTGAGTTCCCCCGCGTGCGATGACAAAGTTTTCGCCAAGATTTTGCTTAATATCCAGTACTTCCATCACGTAATAACCGCATGCCGCCGTGATGAAACGTCCGCATTCAAAACGCAGTGTCCAGTCTTGCGCTTGCTCTTTAGCGATGAGGAATTCCAACTTGTCGCAAAACTCCATCCACGGAAAGTGTTGCTCAGGGTTTTGGTAGTTGATGCCCATGCCGCCGCCCAAGTTGATCATTAGCTCACCGAGTTCGAACTCCTGTTGCCACGCTTTTACGACTTGGAAATAGCGCTGCATTAACGCTAAGTGACGCTCAACATCGAGCTGATGCGACATCAAGTGAAAATGGAAACCTTTCAGTGACACTTGCGGGAAATCGCGCAGCAACATCAAAGCATTACTCAGTTCGGACTCGTCCAAACCAAAAGGAGTTGGCTTGCCGCCCATCGCCAACTTGCTGAGCGTGATGTCGCCAATATCGATGTTCATACGCAAAAAGATCGAAGTAGGGCGGTTGAGGCGCTCGGTTAGTGCTCCAATGCGCTTTAGCTCGGTGAGGCTTTCGACATGAATCGCATCGACATCCAGCTCAATCGCTTGTTGCAATTCACTTGGCATTTTTCCTGGGCCGCCGAAGATCAATGGCTTATCGAGTTGTTGCTGGTGGAGGTGTGCCAACTCCCCACCAGATGCCGCTTCAAAACCATCGACATACGGCGCGAGCGTTTTAAGAATCGGGCCTGATGGATTGGCTTTGGCTGCGTAAAATAGCTCGACATTTTTCGGCAAAACGTGGCGCATTTGTTTGATGTGTTCTTCTAAGGCGTTTAGATCATACAAGTACGCGCACAAGGGTTGATTTTGCTGCTGTGCGAGCGTGTGAATTTGCTGGCTAACGCGTGTCGGTAGAGAGAGTGAATTAGACATGTTGCGCTCCTTTTTCGTGTTGCTGCCAAGGCGCAGCGACTTGGGTATAGCCCGACTCCTTATCGGCTTTTTGCATCAAACGCGTGGTGAAATTATTTTTGCTTGGGAAGTGACCGCCATTCTGCAACGCTTCTAGTTCCGGCTGTTTTCCATTCACTGACTGCCAACGCACAATGGCACTTTGCACCGCATTCCACAGCGTTTGCTCTAGTGGCTCATCACCTTCTGCGATGAAGAAAATCGCTTCGCTGATGTTGTTGATAAAGGTGCAGTATCCGATGCGATTCCAGCCTTGTTCGCGACTGTAGTAAACCGATTGTCGCGCGCGTTCAGACAAGTCAGTTAATGTTTCTGCTGGCCAGAACTCCGGCAGTAATTTAGTGCCTTCCAAATCACGAATCCAAACACAACACGGTATCTCTTGCTCAAAGCCAATTAAGGTGTTTTGCAAATGCGGCTCAAACGCCACCCCGTGTTTGAAGTAGTAATTAAACACGCCCGGGATCAGGCAATGCAAATAGCGTTCAAACCACAGTGTCGCGATGTCGGAATAGCGATTTTGCGTTGTACGCGCTTTGTTTTTAAGGCGTTGAGCAATGCAACTGTTGCCGTTTTTGTCGTAAGCAAACAGAGCGCCAGCGAGGGTTGGTTTCAAGATGTCGACTTCGCTCAGCGAGAAATTTTCGCGATACAAAATCCCAAACGATTCGCGTGCTTTGGTGTTGTCGTCCCAGTTGTGCTCAGCGACACTTTCTAGATTCAACGTGGTGGCGTAAGGCTCTGTCATCACTTTAAATACGGGGTTGTGCAGCTGTTCGTTTTCTCTAATTGGTTTGAGAATCGACGTGAGTTGCACGGCGCTGTCGAGTTCGTACCACGCGTTTTTGCGCACGCAATTGGTTAATCGTACGTTGATGGAGAATTTCGCAAACCAGTCCATGTCAGGGTGGTAGAGAGTACGAACTGAAGAGGTCGGCTGCATCTTTTCACCACCTAAACCCAGTGGCGTGATCTTGCCTTGTTCAATGGCACGCTTCACGCTTGGGTTGCTCAAAATGGTGTAGCTTTCCCAAGGATGACAAGGGTAGAGGGTCTTCCCATCGCTGGTGGCGTGTTGTGGCGCGAGCTGTTGTAGCATGCGTTGCGCAGGGTTAGCTTCTCCGTCGGAACTCAGCACATCAAGTAAGGACGTATCCACTTCAAACCAGTACAGCGGGACTTGCGCGCCGACTTCTGGAGAAAACGCTAAGAGATCATCCATGGTGACGCCCGAACGACTTTTCGGGGTCGGATGGAAAGTATGCCCCCAAATCAGAGATTGTTCCGAAGCGATAAATTCGTTGTGATGCGATTTGGGCGCGACGTTGAGAAACTGCTCGGTAACCAGCACGCTATTTTCCAGTTGTTCGATCAGCTCATGGTTAAACGGGATAGCCAATACCTGCTTGAGATAGTTAAGCAAAAGCGTAAGAGTTTGCGTGGCATCCAATTTCGCCCAACCAGATCCCGGCATTTTCGCCCAAGGCAGTTCTGCCAATTTGATTTTGCCCAGTTTGCTCGCGTAGTGAATCGGCAAAACCAACACGCCATTTTGTTGAGAAAGATGAACGGCTATCCGCTGTTTAGCGGGATAGTTGCGTTTTAACGTTTGGGGTAGCGATGTCGATTGGTAGTGCCATTCCACTTGTTGATTCGGTAGCGCAAATTCACGTAAGTAACAATTAAGAACACCCATTATCGTGTTGAGTTGGGCTTTCTCACGGTTGAGCTGCACCTCATGCGCGCGCAACTCGCTAGTCTGAGAGGATTGAGTTTGTAACATGTTGATTTCCAAATTTTGAGTGGAGAACCAGCGCGATCAAGGTGATTACGCTGACTATCGCAGAAAGTAGGAAAGGAACCTCAAGTAGCCCCAAGCTGGAAATGAAAGAAGCGCAAAATCCCGCTGCCACGCCACCCCATTTGGACATGGCATCAAAGCGAGAAAATACTTTGCCACTGAGTTTGCGATCCAGATTGCTCGCAAGATGCTGATGCAATCCGTGATAACAACACACCATCGCGATGCCGAAGATAATTCTCGCAGCAATGAGTGCGGTTTCGGACGCAATCAAATGCAAGGCAGAGCTCACGGCAAGCAATGCAAACCCAAGCCACAACGTGCGCAGCGGTTGATGGCGATTCAACCCATCTGACAACACGTGAATTTTTCCTGCCAGCAACAGATAGACGCCATGCGGCAGTGCGTACAAAAAACCGATCCATGCGTGGTTAGTGATGCCATATTGCTGCACAAACGGCGAGAAATAAGGAAAGGTCACCACCATAGAAAACGCAAACCCGAATTGAGCAAAGAAGATCCAACGAATGGCATGCATTGCGTTTTTCTGTGCAACCGGTTTTTCTTGCTGAGGTTCTGAGTTTGGCTTTTCGAGGTTTTGGTCGGCGGGTTTATCCGCTGGCAGTGTTAGCGTGATGCCCATCGCAATCAAAGGCAAAACGCATAACCAAAGGTACGCGTTGAGCGGGTTGGTCTCTGACAAGCTCCAGCCGAGCCCAATAGGCGCAACGATCAGCGCCAAGCGAGCAGATAGTTGGGTTTTATTGAGTGACTTGCCGAGTGTTTTGGCTTCTTTAATTTGACTAGATAAGTAGCTGTTCGAGGCGGCCATGGTGCCGCCAAAGGTTCCTTGAACAATAAGACCAAACACAAACATGGCGAGGTTGTCTGCCAAGCCGCACAGCGCAAACCCTGCTGCAAGGCCAAGTTGCGCACGCAAGAGTGAGCGGCGGCGACCGTAGCGATCGGCAAAGTTGCCCCAAAATCGCGCTGCCAACGCAGTACAAAACGTAGGTAGGATAAACAATACCCCTGCCCAGTCCGCATCAATGCTTGCGCCTAACGTTGGCAACACGACGGGTAGAAATAGCGGCATACCTAACGCGGCAAACGCAGCGATAAAGTGGCACAACAACACACTGTAGATGAGTTTGGTCATAATCGTTTAACGTACGCTTTTTTTGATGGCTTCTAAGTAGGCGCGCTGCGCTTCTTCGCTAGAAAGCAGTAAGAAGTTCGGGGCCGACAAACCATAGAACTTATTGATGTCACTCGCGCCGGAGGCTTCTTTCGAGAGCAAACTGCCAGAGCTCAACAAGTACTTGGCGTACAAATCAGGTGCCTCTTGCAGTAACTCGCGAGCCAGTTTTGTCTCTAACCCTTCGCCTTCCAATCGGTTGAGTTGCTCTGCAATGCTTTTGGCCACGATGGCGTAAAGCGATGCTGAAGAGGCAATGCCCTTCGCTGCCATGGCTTCTACAATCGCTGCGATATCCAATTGTAATGTGATGGTGGTAAACATCTGACCGAGCGCCAATTCATTGTCGACTTTGATGCGTTGATCGAGCAGTTCATCGCAATCCACTGGAAGTAGTTTTGCGCCGTGTTTTTGGGCAGCATGCTCTGTTGCAAAGTGGAAGCGCTCTGGCCAAATTCGCGCCGCGTCGTTGTCTTTCATCGCGAGCGTCATTTTGCCCTGTTGATCAAATGCAATGATGGCGTTTTGCTGGTTGGACTCCAATGCGATGCCATAACGAAGCCACAAGGTGAGGTGCACTTGGCATAATAGGTCGGCGTAATCTTGGAACCAAGCCAGCGTATCTTGTTGATAGTACTGCTCCGCCAAATGTTCTAAAAACAAGCGGTCGTCAGGCATTGGGCTTGCCAGTGCGGCAACCGGAACTAGCGCTTTGTCTTCGCAATGAATAAGTGGATACTCACGTACGATGTACGCAAAGGTCTTATCCTCGCCGACGTGTCCACCGTGTTTTTCGTTGCAATGGAACAAGCGACTGTTTAAATCGGCGTCCGTTTGTTCAAGGTGGCTGAGTAGGCGTTCAAACCAGTGGCCGTCATACAGTGTTGAAGGCTTGATTAAGCGAATATTTTTCGTGCCTAGCGATCGCATGATCAGCGGAACCTTGATGTGAATGTGCGGTGCCTCGTTGACGACCACAGTACGAACGGAAAGCGTCGGCGTCACGTCTAGATACGTTAAAGGCGCTTCTATCACACCTTCGGGTAAGGCTTCTAAAGATCGCAGGGTGAGCGGGTGTGCAGGGAACAGAACGTGGCTCAGTGCAAAATCAGCAGGAAGCCCCACTTGCTCCATGGTTGGCCAGCAATCAGGTTGTCCGCTGGTTAATGTTACCAGTGATTTTTCAATCGCAATCCAATGCAGAGCAAAGCTTTGTGCGAACTCGGGCGCGTACTTAGCTAGGTCTTTATCGCTCAGACCAAACTTCGCCCGCGCAGTTGGATAGTACGGATGGTCAAGGTAAGAAGCGATCTGGTCGGCTAGCAGCAGCTTTTTATGCCAAGAACCAAGCTCGGATATTGGTTGAGAAATGTGGTCTGCGTGATGATGAAACGCTTGGTCACACAGCGCTTTGTGTTTCTCTGCACATTCCAGTTCTTGAAGGTATCCCGCCAACAATTCGTGAGAGCTGTCATGCGCCAGTGTCGTTAGTAGTGCAATCCACTCTTTGTAATGTTGTTGATGTTCGACTTGGCCATTTTTCTCCACCCACCAACCTTGTGGTGCTTCTTCATTGGCGTGACCGTAGCGCCAGTGCTGCATGTAATACGTTGGCGCAACGGGTAAATACAACGTGAAATCAGAGTTGGCAAATATCAGCCAGACTTGCTCGCCTTGAGGAACAATTCCCCCTTTTGGCGCGTCGCTACTGAACTTGGCTTTCGACAAAATGCCAAACATGTCTTCGCGTAAGCAAGTGTCGATCAATCGTTGCGTTAGATACAAAGCGTCGTCATTCATGCTGCCACCTCACGAGTCGGAGCGAGATCGAAATTGCTAAGCGCGTTCTGCAGCGCTTGGTCGAGGTTTCGCCCTGATGGTGAGACAATCGAAATTCGGGCGAGATAATCCTTATTGGAATAACTCTGTTGGAAGTGTTCTCCAGCGGTTTTTAGTACCTGTTGCTGAGTGATGATATCGTCATCGTGTTGGATGAAGGAGGTTGAATCTCCATCAATCACACCACTGTGCTCCGCAACCACATAGTGCACGTGCGCTGACCCATGAATTTGGTAATCGCCGGCCAATCTTCGGCCCAAATGCAGACCCAAAATTGTGCTAAACCAACCGAAGTGAACGAGATTGTTGAGCAAGAATTCGCGGCCATCTCCAATACTGCGGTAGTTAATTTCCACCAGAACCGGGCCATTTTCCGTAATGATAAATTCGCTGTGGCAAACTCCAAAACCAACGCCGAACGCTTTAAGTTGAGCCAAGCAAGCTTCTCGGTGAGCAATGCCGTTTGGTCCGTTCCAGTCTGCGGCGGTTTCGATAAAGTAAGGCGGCTCAGAGAGCGACACATCAAAACCGCCCACGGCGATAAGTTGGTTACCGTCTCCTAAAGTTTCGAGCGTAACCAACGGTCCTTGAAGAAACTGCTCCACCAGAATGGCGGTGTTTGGGTGCTTTTGCCAAAACGCCTCGGAGTAAGCATCGAGCTCGCTTTGGGAGTCACAGCGCTGTACATCTAAACTTGCCACGCCTTCTTTGGGTTTTGCTACGACAGGGAAGGCCATGCCTAATGCCACATTCGAATGGCGATGCAGCAAACAGCTTTGTGTGTTGGGTAAGGATTTTTCATTTAACACCTGTCGAGTTAAGTGTTTGTTTTTGGCCTTTAACGTGACAGACCAATCTTTGGATGGGAGGCCAAAAAATTGCGCGCAGATGGCGGTGGAAGTTTGTAAGTGATCACTATTGCTGAAAATAGCGTCTGGCTTTAATTCATGCTCCGTGATGGTTTCGATGAGTTCTAATGGGTTGAAGACATCACATTCTAGAATGGTATCCGGATTAAAGTGACTATCACGACTCGCCAGCTCTAAATGGCTTAGCTTGTGGTCGGTGATAAGAACGACGTGAAGGTCCATCGCTTTAGCTGCAGGCACAAAGCCGTGAGTGACTGCATCGTTAACGACATGACTTACGATAATCATCGTAGATTTCATGAGCTTTCCTAATTTTCTAACATTTTCTTCTAACGTTGATAAAGTCGCTCACGGTCGTCTTCCAATGTGCCTCTCTCGAGACGGAGGGCAGAAGTTTTAGTATTTATTGTTATGATATTTGGTTTTTTTTGTTGTTAGTTGTGTTTTTAGGGTAAATAAATATAGAGCATAAAATTAATATTGCAAATAGAAATAATATTTGTTCTTATTTACATTCGTTGGCTTTATAACAACTAAACGGAATTATGGAATGAATAAATTATTGACCCTGACCCCCTTGGCGGTCGCGATTGGTTCTTCATTAGTAGCACCAAGCGCAGTGGCTTCAGAAGAGACGAACTCAACCTCATCAGCAACTGAAACGATTCAAGTCTTCGGTCATCAGTACGAAGGTTATGCTGAACACATGCCTCAATCAGGCACCAAAACCGATGTGGAATGGCTTGATGTGCCACAAGCGGTATCCGTAGTAACGAAAACAGAAATGCAAGACCGAGGCGCGGTGCGTTTAGTGGATGCGCTAGATGGGGTAGCCGGGGTCAATAACACCTTGGGCGAAGGCAGCCGCGATCAGTTCATGATCCGTGGTTTTGATTCACTCAACGATATGTACCGTGATGGCTTGCGAGATGACGGTACGTTGCAGTCTTACCGCAGCTTAGCGAACGTTGAACGCGTTGAAATTGTGAAAGGCCCTGCGGGTGCTTTGTATGGCCGCGGTTCGGCTGGGGGCATCATCAACTTGGTGACGAAACGCGCTAACGGTGAGAATTTTACTCACGTAAACGGTAGTGTAGGCAGCAACAACCAGTATGTTGGTCAGGTCGACAGCTCAATGGCGTTTACAGATAAGGTCAACGGGCGTATTAACTTGGAATACCGTCAAGCCGACTCGTACGTTGATCATGTTGATTCAAACGATTTCTTCATTGCACCGACCATTCGTGTGTTACCAGCGGACGGTCACACCATTGATATTGACGTGGAATACGCCCATCAAGAACTAGTGCCGTATCGTGGTGTGCCATCAAAAAATGGCAAGCCAGTTGATTTGCCAGTAAGCACTTACTTTGGCGGCACAAACGACTATCAGGAGTCAGACAGTCTCCGTATTGCGGTGGATTACGAATGGCGTCTGAATGATCAATGGGTATGGAACAACCGAGCGGCGTTCAACCATATCGAACTTGAGCAAAAAGGCACGCGTCAGGGCAAAGTGACGGGTAATGAAGTGTCTCAAACCGTCAACAACTTTGGTTACGATCCACGTACTACGACCACTTTACAATCGGAGTTGGTTTGGGAAACCAGGGACAATCAATTGATGGTGGGTGCAGATTTCAACCAGATCGATATCGACCTAACGTTGGCAAGTGACAAAACGCTTCCTCCGCAAAATATCTACGACCCAGTCGTTGGTCCAACGCCTGATCCGGGCTTTAAGCCATTTCGTGACAATACCACCACCACGACAGGTTTGTATGTGCAAGACGTCTATACGTGGGGTGACCTTTCTTTGATCGGTAACGTGCGTTACGACTCGATGGAACTCGAACAACAAAAAGCGGGCTCAGATAAGGAAAAATTGGATGATGACAAAGTCAGCTACCGTGCTGGTTTGGTATACCGCATCAATTCCGACACATCCGTATACGCCAGTTTAGCGCGCTCTTGGCAGTTACCGTACGCTGGTATCTACATCAATCCAAAATTGGCGGAATTCTTCCACACCGACTTAAAAGAGGTGGGTGCGAAAGCGTACCTTTTGGATAACGCATTAATGTTGAATGCGGCACTGTTCCAGATTGATCAAGAGCAACCACAAACTAACGTGGACGGCGATGTGATCGATAAAATTGAAGTGCGTCACCAAGGTATTGAATTAGAGGCTCGCGGTCAAATCACCAAACAGTGGGACATCTCTGTTGGTTACAGCTACTTAGATGCGGAAGACAAAGCCACAGGCAAAAAGCCGAACGATGTATCAGACCACTTGTTCTCTCTTTGGAGCACTTACCAATTGGATGACAACTGGCGTTTAGGCGGTGGTGTGAAGTACGTGGGCGACCGTTACGCAGGTAACGACGAAGCCGTCGCACTTGGCGATTACACAACGGTGGATTTGATGGCGGCGTACACCACTGGTCGTCACAAGATCCAAGCGAACGCTTACAACATTTTGGATGAGAAATACATTCTTGGCGCAACAAACGGCACGTCTGGCCTAAACCAGATTGGCTACGGCGCACCAGCCGAGTTCATGCTTAGCTACGGATACCAGTTCTAGGCTTGTTGTGCGTAGTTGGCGCACGTTAGCCGATTTTTTGCCTCTTATTGAGGATGTTTTAGCCCCGAGAGCCTACGGGAAATGTTTTGCCCGAGGCTCAATTTCTCGCAAAGGAGACCTTAATGTCTTACCAGAATTTGGATGGTAAAGTGCGTGTACGTGCTGGTTTGTCTACCACTTACAGTGTGCTTGCGATTGCAATCGCTTCTGCCACATCCATGAGCGCGGTTGCCGCTCCTGCTAAAAAAGAACAAACTACCGCGATGGAAACCGTCGTTGTCACTGGTAGCGTGATTGGTAAATCTGAAATTGAAGACGTCAAAGAGTACCCAGGTGCTCGTACCGTCATTACCCGCGATCAAATCGAGAAAACCGCCGCAGGCTCGATTGATAACGCGCTACAGCGCGTGCCGGGTATTAAAGTTCAGGATGAAAGCGGAACGGGCGTATTGCCTAACATTTCCGTACGTGGTTTGAAAGCAAGCCGTAGTGGTCATGCTCAGTTCTTGATGGATGGTGTACCGCTAACACTTGCGCCATATGGTCACACTGGTCAGTCTATCTTCCCAGCAACACTGTCGATGCTTGATCGTATTGACATTGTACGCGGTGGTGCCGCAGTACAGTACGGCCCAAACAACGTCGGTGGTGTGATCAACTTAGTGACCAAACCGATTCCACACACGTGGCAAACTGAAATCAGTAACCGCCTTACCGTGTTTGATGGCGGTGATGCGCCGCTGAATGATTTTTACCTACGCACGGGCGGCTGGTTAAGCGACACATTTGCACTACAGTTGGAAGGTAACTTCCTAAAAGGTGAAAGCTTCCGTGAACATTCCGATACGGACGTGAAGAACTTCCAAGCCAAAGCACAGTGGCTACTGAGTGACACTCAAGAGATTCAAGCATTCCTGCAACGTTACGATGCTGAAACGCAAATGCCGGGCGCACTTTCGCCACAAGATTACGAGCAAGATCGTCACCAATCGAAACGTCCTTACGATGATTATGAAGGTAAGTCGACGCGCTGGAGTGTTAAGTACATCCACGATTTGCCATTTGCCGACAGTGCCGAGCTAGAAGTGCTAACGTTTGGCCATAAGTCAGAGCGTCTTTTCAAGTGGGGCTTTAACAGCGCGGGTGGCCATTGGGCGGATCCGGCTCTGCCAGCGACGGACGTTCGTACCTCTCCACGTGAATTTACCGTGTATGGTATAGAGCCAAAAATGGCGATGTACTTTGGCGAAGGTAAATCCGTTACTCAAAACTGGATCGTGGGTACCCGTTATGTTAATGAAGACATTGACTACAAACTCACTCAGACTCCAATCGCCGGTGGTGCAACCAGCGTTCCGCGTGATTGGCATCTAGATACGGACGCGTTTGCTGGATACGTTAGCAACGAAATTGGTTTGTTCAATGATACATTGAAGGTAACGCCTGGGTTGCGTGTTGAGTCGGTTCGAATGACGTTTACCGATCGTGGTAAAAAACAAACAGCAGACAACACCGTGACGGAATGGTTGCCAGGTTTGACGGTGGCATACAACTTAACTGATCAGTGGGTGACGTATGCGAACGCGCAAAAATCACTTCGTGCGCCACAAATTGCCTACATCCGAGGCTTGGGTGAAGAAGGGAGCGAACTGGCTTGGAACTACGAAGTCGGCGCGCGTTACACCCAAGATGCGACCAGTTTTAACGCTGCACTTTATCGCATCGATTTTGAAGACCAACTGCAATGGCAAAGCTCAACGCAGACCTTCGATAACATCGGAAAAACACTTCACCAAGGTTTAGAACTTTCTGCTCGTTACGTGCCTGAAGTTCTACCTGCTCTGAGCTTGGGCGCAAGTTACAACTACCTCGATGCCACGCTTGAAGAAGAGGGTGCGAATAAAGGTAACCAGCTGCCTTACACCTCTAAACATCAACTTGGTTGGGATGCGACCTACGCGTTTTACGGCATGGACACCACGCTATCGGGCTTCTACTTCAGTGATTCGTATACCGATAACGCCAACACCAGTGCCGAAGACGCAACAGGTGCAACGGGCAAAGTGCCGTCTTACATGGTGTGGAACTTCAACTTAGGTACGGATTTATACAAAGACGACAAAGGCAAGTTACGCATGAATGTTGCAGTAAACAACTTGTTTGACGAGGAGTATTACTTCCGTGGGATTGATACCAGCCCAGTTGGTCGGTACCCAGCTCCGGGACGCTCTTACACACTGGATCTGAACTATCAGTTTTAAGCGTTTCGTTCACCGAGTTTGAAAAGAAAAGTCGCCAATTTACCTTGGCGACTTTGCCGATCTTAGGTACTGGAAAACACTTAGCACTGGAAAAAAGCAAGATGAAAAATAAAAAACAATTTACGATCAAACACTTTTCAACCGTTTTGCTGATGCTGTTGAGCTCAGTTTTTATGTCATTTTCCGCAAGTGCTCAGGTGCGCAGCGTGCAAGATGAGCAAGGCACTTTTGAGCTAGAAGCGATACCTCAACGTATTGTGGTTTTAGAATTTTCGTTTGTCGATGCATTAGCGGCAGTCGATGTCTCACCTGTAGGCGTCGCCGATGACAACGATGCCACACGAGTCATCCCTGCTGTTCGCGCCAAGATTGAACCTTGGCAATCGGTCGGCATGCGTTCACAACCGAGTTTAGAGGCGATTGCGGTGCTCAAGCCGGATTTGATCATTGCCGATGCCGAACGTCATCGCGCGATTTATCAAGATTTGCAGCGAATTGCGCCAACCTTGCTGTTAAAAAGCCGTGGAGAGACGTATAAAGAAAACCTCGAATCTGCACAGAAAATCGGGGTTGCGATTGGCAAGCAAGCGAAAATGACACAACGAATTGAGCAGCACAAACAGACAATGGCGGAGTTCAAACAGCATTTTGCGACACAAGAAACCATTCAGTTTGGTGTGGTTTCTGACAAAGGGATGTGGCTGCATAGCCCGGTTTCTTACGCTGGGGGCGTTTTGAGTACGCTGGGCATCCAAAGCCCGCTGGCTCCATCTGAGCAAAAAGCGTATATCCCAACCAGTTTCGAACTTTTACTAAGAACCAACCCTGATTGGTTGTTAGTTGGACTTTACTCTCAACCAAATATTGTGGATGAGTGGCGCAAAAACCCATTATTTAAGCTGCTAACCGCTGCGAAAAAACAGCAACTTGTTGAGGTATCTCCTGAACTGTGGTCGTTAAATCGCGGCATGTTGGCTGCGGAAGAAATTGCCCGCAATCTTGAAGCGTTATTGGAGCGCTCATGAGTTCGGCGATAAGCTCGGAAAGCGCGTCTTCGGTTAGCAAATCGCATTGGAAAGCGAGCTTGTTTGTCTGTGCTATGGCGTTGTGTACGCTCTCAGGCTATGCAGCCTCAATGATTGGCTGGTCCAACTTTTCTTTGAGCGTTAATGATCTGACAAGCTATTGGTTTGCGTTTGATGAGGGCAATATGCTGCATCAAATCCTCGCGACGCTGCGTGCGCCTCGTACCTATGCTGGGTTATTAATTGGCGCTTCGCTTGCGGTATCCGGAGTGCTGATGCAAGGATTGACTCGTAACCCTTTGGCGTCGCCATCCATTCTCGGCATTAATGCAGGTGCGGCGTGTTTTATGGCCTTGGCGTCCATCGGCGTACCATTCTTTAGTCAATTGAACCCAATCATCAACGCAGTACTCGGCGCGCTACTAAGTGGTGGTGCGGCCATGTTGTTGGGCGGTTTTTTCTCCGCGCGTTCTCACCCATTGCGTTTAGTGCTAGCGGGCATTGCCATCAGTGCACTGCTGATAGGGTTAACTCGTGCGTCGGTAATTTTGGCGGATGACATGGCTTACAGCGTGTTGCATTGGTTAACGGGTTCACTCTCCGCGGTAGATTCTGAGCAGTGGCAGCAACTGTGGCCTTTTGCGACTTTAGGTTTGGTGCTCGCCATGGGCTTAGCGCGAAACTTAAATTTACTCGCGTTGGGGGACGAAGTTGCTGTCGGGTTGGGTGGTAACATTCGTCTTACGCGATTAATCAGTGGTTTAGCGGTTGTGCTGTTGGCAGGAACTAGCGTAGCGATTGCTGGACCAATTGGCTTTGTCGGGTTGTTAGTGCCGCACTTGGTACGCCCGATTGTTGGTCACAACTATCACATTCTCATTCCGGTTTCCGCCTTGTGTGGCGCGGCATTGGTCACGTGGTCAGATGCTTTATCACGCGCGATTGCCTTTCCGGCTGAAACGCCAGTGGGCGTGATTACCGCGCTGTTGGGCACACCTTGCTTTATCGCGATTGCAATGAGGAAATCATCATGATGAATCAAACCAAACTGTTTGCATTAGTTGGATTGTTGCTGATTGCGTCTTCTCTCACGCTGTTTGTTGGCGCGGCGAACATGTCGGCTCAACAGGTTTTTGCATTGCTGTTTTCTTTCTCTGACTCGGACTTTGTGATTCACCAATATCGATTACCGAGAATGTTGCTCGCCATTGGCGTGGGCGCTGGGTTGGGGCTGTCAGGCGTTTTAGTTCAAGGCGTCATCCGTAATCCACTTGCCTCACCAGATTTAATGGGGATAAGCGCCGGAGCAGGACTGGCGGCTACCGCTTGTTTGGTGCTGTATCCGAATGCGCCAGTGGCAATGTTGCCGATGGTCGCCATGTCGGGAGGCTTGCTTGCTGCTGGCTTTATTGCTGTGCTGGCTTACTGGTCGAAACCAACACCAGCACGTTTGGCGCTGATTGGTGTTGCTGTCAGCGCATTTTTAGCCAGCGGTATCGATTTTCTTCTGATTGTGCACCCTATTGAAATCAACACGGCGATGGTATGGCTAACCGGCAGTTTGTGGGGACGAAACTGGCAACAAGTGCCGTTTATTTGGAGTGCTTTATTGCTGCTACTACCATTGGCGTTTTGGCTGGCTTGGCGGCTAGATGTTATGGGACTGGGAGAAGAAAGCGCCACTACACTTGGCACGAAACCAAGACAGATCCAAATTATTGCGTTGATTTCTGCCGTGCTATTGGCGAGTATCAGTGTGTCTGTGGCAGGCACGATCAGCTTTGTTGGCCTGCTTGCGCCGCATCTTGCGCGTTTGCTGTTTGGCCACAACCACAAGTTGTTGATTCCAGCCGCTGCAACCCTTGGCGCTTTGTTGGTGATTTGCGCCGATGGTTTAGCGAGAGGCTTACAGCCGCCAATTGAGCTACCAGCGGGAGTGCTGACATCTGTTATTGGCGCACCATATTTCATTTTTCTTTTGTATCGTTATAGAGGTTGGTAAGCATGTTACGAACGCAGAACTTATCCGTCGCGTACGGCAAACAGACCATCATTCCAGATCTCTCTTTGTCGATTCCTCAAGGTAAAATTACCGCACTAGTTGGTCCAAATGGTTGCGGTAAATCGACACTATTAAAAACCTTGGTACGCATCAATAAACCCGCTTCTGGCCAAGTGTTGTATGACGACAAACCACTAAGCAGCTACGGTGATAAACGCTTGGCGCGTTCGTTGTCTTTGCTGCCGCAGATTCTTGTCAGTCCTGAAGGTATTACCGTCAGAAAACTGGTCGAATATGGCCGCTCGCCTTATCTCTCTCATTGGGGCCGGTTAAGTCAACAAGACAAGACCTTAGTCGAGCAAGCAATGCAAGATACTGGCGTGATTGAGTTTGCTGACAAGCCAGTTGAATCGCTGTCTGGCGGTCAAAGGCAAAGGGCGTGGATTGCGATGGTAATGGCGCAAGATACCGACGTAGTGATGCTTGATGAGCCAACCACTTACTTGGATCTTTCTCACCAAGTTGAGCTGATGAAACTCATGAGGCAGATGAACGACAAAGGCAAAACTGTGGTGGTAGTGCTGCACGATCTAAACCAAGCGTGCCGTTACTGCGATCATTTGGTGGTGTTGGAAAAAGGTCAGTTAGTCACGCAGGGAACGCCGCAAGAGGTAATGACAGAAGGCATGTTGTCATCGGTGTTTGATTTACAAGCGAGAGTATTTAACGACCCAATCTCAGGCACGCCGATGTGTGTGGCGGTGTAGGTTTACGTCTTTCGAAAGCCATCTGCAATAAAAACGTCGTTCCTTAAAAACAACCCCCGCTAGTAACAAGTTGCTAGCGGGGGTTGTTTTTAAGAGCGTTCTTAACGTGGCGTTTAAGCCAGTTTAAATGTTGCTACTTTCGAGTTGAGATCCTCAGCTTGCGATTTCAGCTCAGCAGATTGATTCATCGATTCTTCGGCACCAACTACCAAGTGATCGGTCACATCTTTAATGGACGTGACGTTTTGCGTGATTTCATTGGTTACGTGCGTTTGCTCTTCGGCGGCGGTCGCAATTTGCGTTGCCATATCGCTGATCAGCGCAACGGCTGCGTTGATTTCATCCAGAGCCAGTGCTGCGCGATCAGCATCTTCCACCGAACCTTGCGCGAGCTGAGAGCTTGTATCCATGATGGTCACTGCGCGTTGTGTGGTTTGCTGCAAGGTCTCGATCGTCGAGCGAATCTCTTCGGTTGAGGTGTGTGTGCGTTGTGATAGCACGCGAACCTCGTCTGCAACAACGGCAAAACCGCGACCTTGCTCACCTGCACGAGCCGCTTCAATAGCCGCATTTAGAGCCAGTAAGTTGGTTTGCTCTGCGATGTCTCGAATCGTTGATAGCACGGTTGAGATGTCTTGCGCGTGCTGGTTGAGCTCACCGATGACAACGCTCGCTTGGTTGACTTCAGAAGACAAATTATTGATGGACGATTTGGAATTGATCACCAACTCATGACCGTTTTGTGTGCTTGCTGAAGAGTCTTGAGCGGCCTTAGCCGTCTGCTCTGCATGTGCTGCAATCTCTTGCGTTGCTGATGCCATTTCAGTCACAGCGGTCGCCACCATAGTGATTTCTTGTTGCTGATGGTTCAGATCGGAAACCGATTGATTCGCGCGATTCGTGCTCAGCTCCGATTGTTGGCTCAGTTCTTCCGCTTGGTGACGAATGTGACCAATAAGTTGCTGCAAACTTTCAACGAACTGGTTGAAGTTTTCAGCCAGCTCACCAACTTCGTCACGGTTTTCTACTTTGATGCGTTGAGTTAGGTCGCCGCTACCGTTTGCGATTTGTGCAAGCGCATTCGAAACGTTGTAGAGCGGACGGAACAAGATGTTACATAGCAGATTAAACAAAGCTACGCAGATAACGACGACGATGGTGGTTGCGATGATCTGATCCCAAACAGCATCGTAAAGTGGGGCAACCAACGAGTTTTGATCTAACACCGTCACTGTTGTGAGCTTGGTACCCTCTATGTGGCGCGCGTAAATCACATATTCGGTGCCGTTAATAGAGACGCGACGCTCTGTACCTGAACGTGCGGCAGACGTAATGTCGTTGTTGTTGAGGCCCAGCTTGCTAACCGGTTGATTCAGCAGTTTACCGTTGTTATGAGTGAAAATATTGCCCTGTTCATTGGCAATAAACATATAACCTTCACCCGGTAGGATCACTTGGTTGAGACTGTTCAGGATATCACCGATCTCTACGTCAGCACCCAGAACGACGGTTTGACCATGCAATTGCAGGGCTTTACCGAGCGACACGACGTTAGCCCCCGTGGCAGCTGCGACGGTCGGGTTATCCATAAAGACTTTCGATGGGTTGGCGATTGCATTGGTGTACCAGCCCCACTTACGAGGATCGTTATTACCTGGTGGCAAAACCACCCCATTAGCGTTGTCTTGTGACCCGTCCGGGTAAGCGAGGAAAACGTTATCGAACGCGCCAGAGTCTCGGACTTGTTTCAAATGCGTAACCAGAGAACGTTTCTCTGAATCAGAAGAGAGTGAAGTTAGTGCGCGCTCTTTAGAGAGTAGCCAGTCCTTTACGTATTGATTGTAAGATGCGCTAGTGCTTTCTAGTCGCTGTGCGACTTCGACATCGAGCCTATTTAATGAATCTCGAAAAGACAGCCCCTCTACCAGCACTCCCCCTAGAATGATGGCGGCACTGGCAGAGATTGCCAGTTTGTTTTTTAATGATAGATTTTTGAACATAAAGCGAATAATAGATCTTTGAATAATAGTTGTTGTGTTTTTATTCTCATCAGTGCTCTCTGCGCTGTTGAATATGCAGCAGAAAGTCAGATTCGAATCTGTTCAATAATTATATTTTATTGCTCAAAATAAATACTGACTCCATGTCGCGAATTTGAGTTTTACACCAAATAAGCAAAAGGATTTGGAACGATATTATTTATGTATTTGTAAAGTAAGGATTTGTCGATTTTTGTAAATGAGAATTGATTTCAATAAATGGTGATCTTTATCACATTTGCGTGTCTGATAATCCATTAAAAATGTGAAGGTTATAGCACCGGATATATATTGATTAGCTTAATCATTGTTATGGGCAATCGTTATGCGCAGTATATTGTTAGTCCCCGCGTTATTAGTGTCAGGGTGTGCTCTGATACAACAGTCGACGCCGATTCAACCTGACGCCAACTGGCACGTGGACCAGTTATCGAACGGTATGAAATACCATCTCTATCCAACAGAAGACCAAGAAGTCTCGGTCCGTTTGGTGATGAATATCGGCTCATTCCAAGAAACATCTTCTCAAAAGGGTTACGCTCACTTTGTTGAGCATATGGCGTTTAATGGTAGTGAGCATTTTACCGGTAACGACGTTGTCAAACTTTTTGAGCAATCTGGTGGTAGCTTTGGCGCTGATATCAACGCTTTTACCAGTTATCAGCAAACGTCTTACCAACTTGACCTTGCGAATAATACGAAGCTAGAAGATGCCCTGAAGTGGATGAGAGATATCGGTAACGGACTTGAGTTTGCTCCTGAGCAAGTAGAGAAAGAAAAAGGGGTGATTCTTGGGGAATGGCGACGTGCTAATCCAGATGATAAGTCCTTTTCTATGCATGCTTACCAAGCCTCGATTGAAGGCACTATGTATGGTGAACATGACCCAATTGGTACTCGCGAAGCGATTCAAAACGCTTCCTCGAGTAAGTTAAAGGCGTTTTACGACAAGTGGTACCAGCCACAAAATGCCGAGTTGATTGTGACTGGTAATATCGACGTAGATTCACTGTCCAAGATTATCAAAAGCAAGTTCTCGAACTGGGAAAGTACCTCGGATACGGTAATAGAGAAGCGCCGTGATATTCGAGTGAACAACGAAAACAGAATCTTGCCAAGTAACACGATGGAATCACCAAGTCTTCATTTAGTGATTGAGCGTGGTCTAAGTGGCGGCACGACGATTGAGCAACAACATGAAGTGTGGCGTGATGAAGTCGCAACACAACTCATTCAACAGCGTTTGATCCGTGTACTCAGTGATGCCGCTGAACCTTTTCAATACGCTTATGCAGAGCCCTATTACTCTAACTATCAGCGTATGATGTCGGCAGGGATTTCGTTTGCACCAGATCGCCGCGAACAAATGCACCAGACTTTCATTCGTACCTTGGCGTCGTTGAGAGATTATGGTGCGACTCAATCCGAGTTAGATAGCGTTATGTCAAATTGGCAAGGTGAACTTGCAAATATTGATTCAGATTGGAGTCAGCGTAAGCCAAACAGTTACGCAGAAGCACGTGTTTTTCAAATTGGACAAGACAGTGTCAGCCAATCAAAAGAGAATTATGCCCAGAGTTTGGCAGAATTCATCAACAACGAGAATTTAGAGAGCATTAACACACAATTGGCGGCTTTGTTATCTCAGCAGCCAAGCTTTTTTATTGGTTTGGGGAAAAGCGAAACGTCAGAACAGTTCAATGGTGTATTTGCCGCTCTAAACAGTGCCTATCTTCAAACTGGCGAAAAACCGTTAGAGATGTATGACAAAGTGGATGGATTCTTAAAGCCTACCCAGGAAGGCAGCATCACGAGCATGCGTCAGGAAGCGGGTGGTTTTCAAGTCTATACGCTATCAAACGGTGTCGAAGTGTGGTTCCAAAAAGATACTAAAGCGGGTGGTCGAGCGTATATTTACTATGCGAGCCAAGGTGGTAAAGCCGCTGTTGATCCGACGTTGTATGCCGCTTATGAAATCGCAGCAACAACGGCAATACGCAGTGGGTTAGGGGCATTTTCTGGTTCAGAGCTAGATAGCTACTTACGCAAAAACAACATTGCGCTTGGCGCGATGCTTGATGCGACCAGTCACGGAGCACAAATTACGGCGCCAAATACGCACCTAACTGATGCTTTGAATGGACTATACAACCTAGCGACGGAGATTAAAGTCGACGAGCGCCAGATGGCAGCAGCGAAGCAAGAGTTTAAACAGCAGAGCGGCGCTTTTTTTGAATCACCGATGGGAAAACTGATTCAAAAAGCAAACGGCAATTCTTATTTGCCGGGTAGTCGTCATCGTATAGTGTCCAGTGATGATGTTGAACAAGTGACTTCCGAGCAGATACTAGCGGTGCATGAGCAACTTTTCAAAACCAATGATGGTTTTAAGATGGTTATTGTTGCAAACGTAGAGCCGGAAGAAATTACACCACTTTTGCGTAAATATGTGGCCTCTATCGAAATGAAACCGAGTCGTTCGATTGATTATCACGTTGCGTTTAACCCGGAAGTGCCGGAGCGAACTGTGGTTGCGGATGGGCATGAACCTTCATCGTTGTATGTAATGCGTTTGACTAATACGAGCGATTACCAACGTACGGCAAGAGACACGGTTATCGAAGATATTTTGCAACGTATTAGTAATGCACGTGTTTTGGATATTGTGCGAGAAGAGTCTAGCCTTGATTACAGCCCGAGCATTTACACCATGACACAAGATCGCGAACCCATCTCTGATTGGCTCTTGGAGTCTCAAGTTGAGCCCGAAGACGTGGCACTTTTAGAGAGTAAACTAGGCAAAGTGTTTGATGGTTTAGCGTCAAATATTACCCAAAAAGAAGTGGATACGGCCGCGAAACAACTGGCAGTCGCGATGCAAGGATTGGATGACAACCCAGCACAGAGATCATGGGCATATACTCGTTATTTGGTGCATGATTACGGCGTCGATGTGTTGCTTGACGTTGAGAAAGTGGCTAAAAGTGTGACGTTAGATGAAGTGAAAGCGCATGCAAAATCAGCTTTTGGTCCACAAGCAAAACGCTCGGTAATGGTTTTAAATCCGGCCGAATAATCACGTAGTTTCTGACGAAAATCGTGGCAATAGTAATAAAAAAGACGGCGTGAAAGCCGTCTTTTTTAAGCACTTTAATCAAAGCTTTTATGCTGATTTACGCGAAAGTCGCTTTTCATTGTTGGTGTTATTTTCTTTTGTGATCGCACTGTCTTGAGCCTTACCCTTTAACGTTACCACTTCCTTTTCAGGTAATTCGGCTGCTTCACCAAAGAATTTGCCACCAGGTTCAATGCTGAGGTTATTGCTCCAGATCCTACCGCTTACGCGTCCCTTGGCAAGCACTTGAATGTGTTCTGCGTGACAGTTTCCGTCCATCATGCCATTAATGATCAGCTGTTTAGCGTAGATTTCACCGTTTACTCGCCCGCTTTCTGCGACAACGAGAGTGCCTTCCACGTTAATTTGACCATCGACGATGCCATCAATCTGGACATCGTTTTCTACTTTGAGTTCTCCGCTAAGAGAACAGCCTTTGGCGATGAGAGTTGAAGCTGCTGAGCTACTCGTTGTTCCACTGTTTTGATTAAAGATTCCCATCGTATTCTTCGCTCCTTAGTAAAAATGTCTTCGAAATCATTAAGGCTCCAATCGACAAATGGTTTCGGATTCAGTGCTCGCCCAACAAATCGCACCTCGTAATGCAGGTGAGGGCCAGAAGAGAGCCCACTGTTGCCGGAAATTGCAATCAGCTGCCCTTTTTTGACGAACTGACCACTTTTTACTTTGAACGCTTTCAAGTGCGAATAAGAACTCGAAAAACCGAAAGAATGTTGTAGCCTGAGGAAGTTACCAGAGCCTTTATTACTGCGGCGGGTAACTTCCACTACCCCATCGGCAGGGGCATAAATTTTGGTACCGATATTTACGGCAAAATCGAGCCCACGATGCATTTTGGCAACTTTTGTCACCGGATGGATACGCTTACCGAATCCGGAAGATAGCCGTACGTTGCCGACTGGAGAGCCACTTGGTATTTGGTTTAATAACACCATGCGAACGTTTGAGGTTATCGCCGCTGCATCGAGCCTAGCATCCAAGTTATTTGTCGAGGTATGTTCTCCAACCCCAAGCACTTTCTCTAATTCACCCAAACGTTCCGAAACAAGTTGTACCCGTTCTTCCCGTTCTGAAAGGTCATTTTCTAGCTCTGATTTAAGTGTTTTCAGTGTGCTGAGCTCTTCACCCATGGTGCGTGAATGCTCTGTCAATTCAGCTTGTTTTAACGCTGCATTATCAACGCGAGTGTACAAGTGATGAATTAAGATTACGGTCGCGGCCAGAGCAACAACAAAAAAAACGAAAAACGTTTTTATGTTGCGTTGCATCCTTTTACTGAAGTACCAATGTCTTGAGCCATTGATAGTTGATATAGAGATCGTCAACTGGTCTTTCATCGTCTTCTATTGCTCGTATTTGGTATACGTCTCGTCACTGAGTTAGTAGGAATGTAAGGAAAACGAGTAGGGACTGCCAGAGGCAAATTGGAAAGAAGTGTCAGGTCGTGAGGCGTTTTCAGATATTAGATAAAAGACTCAATAAAGATTTAATATTCTGCTGATTTTGGTCGTAATTACTCCAAATCGCTTCATTTAACTGAATATTATGATTTTTAAGGCGGTTATCCGAGAAATTGGATTGTGAATATTGCCAATAGCATCCGCACGCAATTCAACTTACTTCACGGTTTGCCTTATAAATGTTGGATAATTTATCAAACCGACATTCATTACATCGATAACTTGTTTATGATAGCGGTTGATATAAAGCACTATTCATTGGCTTTAAACCTAAGCGTTACATTTCGTTTAGGAACACATAACTATGACAACGGAGTTGGTCGTGAAAAAACTACTATTGGCTACAGCAGTGGTCGCAGCAGCAGGGGGCGCTGGCTACCTGTACCAAAACAATACTACCGCGAGTGATGCAGGCTCACTGTTAACGCAAGTTCCTGCAGATTCACTTATGGTGACGTATCAGACTGAACCTTTTAACCATTATAAATACATGAACGCATTCGGTACGGCGAATCAAGGCTCGATTGCAGAACTTTTTGCCGATGAACCACTGTCTCCACAACAGCAGTTTGCAGTTAACTTATTCGATGGATACCTAGAGAGTGCTGCGTCGCCAGAAACATTAAAAGCTTATTTGGGCACCGGGGAAAACATTAATCCTGTGTTGTACACAATTGGTATGGTACCGGTGTACAAAGTGGATATTGAAGACCCTGCCGCGTTATGGAAAACACTGGATCATGAAGAGCAGATGAGCGGCGCTAAGCATGAGTTGGTTAAGCTTGGTGAAGTCGAGTATCGTCGTTACGAGATGACTGATTCAATTGACCCGCAGGACGGTATTGGCTTGGTTGTAGCCGTGGTTGATAACGTGCTTACGTTAACGGTTGATGTTCCGCAACTGGGCGTTCAAAACCCGATTAAAATGGCATTAGGGCTTGAAGCACCAAGTCAAAATATTGCTGACAGTGGACGCCTTGAGGCGTTGCAAGCCAAATACGGTGAAAACAACAACTCTTTTGGTTACTTTGATCATCGCGAAGTGATTAAAGGTTTGACGACGAAAGATGGCAATATGTTTGCTCGTCAAATCAGCACGTTGGATGCAATAGATCCTGAACCAACTATTGAGGAAATGCGTTCACCAGCCTGCCATACTGAGCTTACTCAAGTTGCAGAAAACTGGCCTCAGTCCGTCGCGTTTGCAGAATACAAGATGAAAGGCGATCAGGCGTTCATTAAAGGTTCTTTTGTTGTTGAGTCCAACAATAAAGTGATTCTAGATGCGCTCAAGTCGATTCGTGGTGTATTGGCAGAGTCTAAAAGTGATAAGAGTTTCTTTAGTATGGCGCTTGGTTTAGACATTAATACGCTAGCGCCATCGATTGGTCAGATTTGGGCTGACTTGACCCAGCCTCAATATCAATGCTCTTTATTGACACAAATGCAGCAAGAGATGGGCGGCCAGAATCCAGCAGCCGCTGTAAGCATGGGGTCAGGCATGGTTAACGGCCTCAAAGGCTTAAGCCTGCAAATGTTTGATATCAAAGTAGATACTAATGCTCAGCATGGTGAAGTATTTAGCCAGCTAGATGGTATGTTGTCTCTTTCTGCCAATGATCCAATGATGCTTATTCAAACTGCGCAAATGTTCGTTCCTGAACTTGCTCAATTGCAAATTCAACCGGATAACCAACCTGTTAATGTCAGTGACCTATTAGAAATGCATACTGGCATGAAGGTGGACGTGTTTGCTCGTCTAAACGAAAACCATTTCACCCTTTACAGTGGTGATAGTGCTGCGGAAGCAAGCAAAGAAGTGATGGCGCAATCACTTTCTCCAAATGGCTTGTTCAGCTTTGATTTTGATTCAGAGCGTATTTTGGAAGTGTTAGAGAGTGCGTCGTCAATCACTGGGGAGCCGGTTCCGGATGATGTTGTCAAAAGCTTACAAGGCGAGCTTGTTGGTGGTATGACGATGGACGTGACAGACCAAGGTATTGGTTTTGAGTTTGATTACCGTGGTGCAACTAAACCTGTAACGGTTGCACAACAGTAACACATTGAGTAGAAAAAGGCGGCATATGCCGCCTTTTGTTATTATGTACCGCATTAAAAAGCGAGTGGGAAGAGCGACGCTTACTCATCTATTTGAGGATGAGAGTATTGCTGATATTCAGGTAACTCTTTTCTTAAGTTACCAAATGTCGCCCATGCACTTTCTTTTGAAAGTTTGTTGATCAGCCAGTTTGGCAATAGACCTCCGGGATCAGCAAACGCCTTGTATTCCACGAGTGTTGTATCGTTTGTGAGTTTTTGTAACTCCCAAGTCGCATCAACCGAGCGAATTCGAACATAACCATTTTGTTCAGCAAGATATGAGTCAGGTGCGCTTTTGATTTCTACGGTGAATCCCAGCTCATCGACCCAGTACTTTGAGTAGGTGACCATATCCCGATTTTTGGCAGGCCATGGTGCTTTAAACTGGGTGTAAACGATGTTCTCGGTGGCCGATATCTGATTTAAAACCCGGCTATGACTGGCATTGTCAATCCAGTTCGGGATGTTGTCACTGTCTTCCAGTAGCGTTAAAAATGCACCATAGCTGGTGGGTGTGAACATCCGGGCACGGATCTCAACTAAACCGTCACTATGTTCTCGGGAGTAAATTGTGATTCCATTCTTGTCACTCTCGAACTGCCAGTTCTCGTTGGCGCTCGCATCAGTACCAGCGGATATCAATGTGGCGAGTGTTACGGCGCCCATTCTTAAATGCAACATCATGTTAGTATCCGCCAACTTTTCCTAAATTTAAATTTATACGATTTGTTGTAGCTATAAGGACAATAGTATGTTTGTTGTTATTGTTCTGAAGGTTGCTCTGCACTAAAGCCACGTTGAATGTTGGTGAAGGTAAGCGATGCAAATATTACGATAACGATCGCTAGATGCCATGCTTGACTCAATCCAAGCTGCACCAGAGTTAAGCTGACCAATGAGGAGACGACCATTTGTCCACCACCAGACATTGCCGCTGCGGCACCTGCTTGCTTTTTATAAGGTTGCATTACCATCGCTTGTGCACAAGGTAGGGCAATACCATTACCCAAGATCATTAATAGCTGTCCTAGCATCAGAAATAGAGGCTCAACAGGGCAGAAAAATAACCATATTGCGGCAGCGAGGTGAAGAAATGGGGTGCAAAGCAGCATTTTTTTATTGCCAATAATTGGCCTTACTCGGTTACAAATCGTGGTACCACATAACATACCCAAAGCGGGAATGAGCGCCCATATCGCGTATTGAGCGGAGGTCATGCCAATTTGATCTTGCATGATAAATGGCATCACAGAGACTGTCGTAATCATTAAGCTGAAGTTTAACCAACTGATACTGGCGAAACTCATAAAGTAACGAGACGTAAGTAAGCTCTTGTATTGGAGTAACATTTTTCGGGGTGACGGAATGACAGAACGTTTTGTGATGGTTTCTGTGAACTTAAAGGCGATGATTACCCAGGCCAGCGAGACATAGCCCAATAGAGAAATAAACACCATACTCCAACCGAAGTGGAAGTTGATAAAGCCGCCAATCACAGGTGCAATAAGTGGCGTGATTGAAGCCGCCATGGCGATGTAAGACATTGCCACTGGGAGTTCATCCCCGCTAAATCTATCTCGAGTCGACGCCCTCGCGAGTACCGCGCAGCATCCTGTACCTAACCCTTGTAAAAAGCGCCCCATCACCATCCCTGTAAATGTGTCACTGAAGAAAATAATCATCAGCAGACCAGACATCGCGATGAGTAAACCGGTAAGTAATACTCTTTTTCGTCCTAAAGCATCTGACACTGGCCCGTAGATAAATTGAGAGGGGCCAAAGCCGAGCAAATAAATACTCACAAGTAGTTGAGCTTGGTCGAGGGAGATGGAAAAGTCTTTTGCTATCCATGGCAAAGAGGGCATGACTAGCCCCATGCTCAACTGGCCAACGCTAATAATAAGACAGGCGAGTAGTATAGTATGAGAGTTGATTGGGCGACTCATGACTGGTCTCCATTCAAACAACCTTTTTGGCGTCGTGATCTTAAGCCGCCTTCGTCATCCACTTCATTTAGCTTTGCTTTGACCCGCTTCACAGTCGATAGACTGACTTCGCATTGCTCTGCTACGTTTTGCAATGTGTAGCCTTCTAGCAGCAACGTTGCGATCTGTTGGTGTTTGGTTTTGTTTGCGGGGCGGCCGCGAAACTTCTGTTTCCATAATTCTGGCTGCTCTTTAATGGCCTGTCGCCCTTGCTCTGCGGCAAACAGGCGATGTTCAGTCTGCACTTTCCCATATCCAGATAACACTGTGAGTAGTGTTTGAGTTTGAACAGAACCTGGCTCAAAAGTTAGTGATTCACATACGGTTTTCAATGTTACCCCTTTATCGAGTAGCATTTTTATTGTGTTCAATGCTTGACTAAAGTCGCGACCAAATGCGGTCAGCCACCAGAGCACAATCGTATCCCCAGTTCTGACGGAATCGAGCAGTTGTAAGAATGCCTCTCTCTCGGTTGGAGGCATGCAACCACGAACCTTATCCTCAAAATGCTGAGCTTCGGGAGCAAAAGCTTTTAGAGTATTAAGGTGCTCTTGGTAAGCTCGATTTTTTGGCGAATAACGAGTGTAAAGATACGTGGTCATAAGGATTATGAGCCTTTTTTTGTTTGGTTCATATAGTGTAATAGCTCATAAATATACATGGGTTCATTAATGCTTACAACACTAAATGAGCCGTTTGGGAGTCAGAGGCAAATAAAAAAGACAACCGAATGGCTGGCTATAGCTATTTAAGCTTTTGTTGTCTGGCGCTCGATTAACTTCACTGGCACCATCATTTTTACTAGGCTGCCGTTTTTCGTATTAATTTGATCAACAATGATCTTCACGCACTCGCGAGCGAGGCGACGGAAATCCTGGCGGAACGTGGTTAATTGATAGCTTAACCATTCTGTCTGAGGAATATTATCAAAACCAATGACTTGTAAGTCCTGAGGAATCCTCAACCCGCATTCTATACGGGCGATATCCATGACCGCCATCGCAAGGTTATCGGTTGCACAGAACACTGCTTCAGGCCGATTTTTGTCTGCCAGTATGGCACGGACTTTATCAAGTGAGCTCGCGTAGTCATAGCTGGCTTCAATGATGCGTGGCGTCTTGCCGGTTAGGTCTTCAAATTCAGAGCAGAAGCCGCTTTGGCGTTCGTCATTCGTAAAGGTTGGCACTTCTCCCGTCAAATAAACCGCGTTCTTCACGCCACTTTTGTGCAGAAGTTGCGCGGCTTGTTGGCCTGCTTCGTAGTTGTCACTGATAACGTAGCTACTCCTAGTACCTTCAACAACTCGTGCGTATTGAACAATTGGGATATTAAACTCTTCACATTCTTCATAAAGGGACTTATTGAAGGTTGCGGAAGCAGCAATGACACCATCGACGCGATACTGGAAGATATTTGGGATTGAGTGGCCCTCTTCTTCATCCACTTGCCATGGAATCAATACGGCAGAATAACCTTTTTTCTGTAACTCACTGGAAATTAACTGCAGTGTTTTCATATGGATAGGGTAATCCGCATCAGGAAACACCAAACCTATCAATTTCGATTCGTTTGTGGTCAGGCTACGTGCAAAGGCGTTAGGGCGGTAGTTAAGGGCTTTAGCCGCTTCAAAGACTTTTTGCTTGGTCTTTTCGGATACTGAGCTACCCGGAACAAACACGCGCGATACAGTAGATTGAGAGACGCCTGCCATCTTTGCCACATCTTTTGATGTGACTACGTGTTTAATTGATTTCATGAATAAAACTTAGTTGCCAGTAATTGAGGTCATAAGACTAGCATAAATAGGTACGTATTCATAAATGTTCTGACGGGGTATCCTAAGTAGAATAATGGCTTTGGAGTGTTAAAAAGCAAAATGTGGGTTAACCCATTCGATTTGCTTTGAGCTAGCACTAGATCTAGAGCGTAGATACTGTCCGTTTGTTGGACGTACAGTATCTACGTAAAGAACATTAATTTGCTTGTTTGACTGCAACTTTACGTTTCGGGGAGAGGAGTGAATACCCCATGTATCCGATGCAAGCGGTAGCGACAAGAATAGAGCAGCCACGCATAAAGTTAATCAGCATAGGAGCGTTGTCGGTAAACGCGTTGATCCCCCAAAGCATCACGATCGAGAATACAAACATCACTAGTAAGCCATAACATGGAGCATCGATTTTGCCGGGAACGACATACCAACCATCTTCCTTGATTGGTTTATTTAGACGAGCATATTCCGCTTGCTGGCCTTTCACTGTGTAAAGATGCATTTCATCTTGTTTACCCGTCAGGAGAAGGCTAGCAATGTAAGCGACAACGGCATTCACAAGGACGCCAATCACGCAATACCAAGGCCACGCAATATCGGTCGCAACGGCTACATACCAGATCACCAAGAAGCTAGCAGCAACGCCAATTAACAAGCCTTTTTCCGTAATGTGTTTTGAGTAGAAACCAAGGACGAACATACAGAAGCTCGCACCGACAAAGTAAGAGCCTGCCTTACTCAGCACTTCCAGTACCGAGCCTGTGCTGGTGGCAAACATGATCGCTGGAATGATGACCAAAATCGCCCACGCCACCGTGAATAAACGCGATACCTTTAAGTAATGCTCTTCCGACTCGTTTTGCTTGTAGAAGCGTTTGTAAAAGTCAGCCACAGAAACGGTCGCCATTGAGTTAAATGCGGAATCGAGACTCGACATACTTGCCGCCAGAATCGCAGCGGCAATGATGCCCATCAAGCCTGGCATTCCATATTCACTCGCATAATGAAGAATGATGGTGTTGCCGTTTTCAAACTCTTTACCGTCGTAATAAGCGTTGAACAGGACGCCAAGCAAGATAAAGACAAAGTAAATAAAGAAGGCCACGTAGCCCATCATCAACATTGCCTTTTTCGCATCGCCCATGTTTTTCGCGGCCATACAACGTTGTACCATCATCTGGTTACCGCCATACACGGTGGTGTGGAACATCGTCATTGCGATAACGCCGGCCCATACAGTCGTTACTTGGCTTAGGTCAAAACTTGTTTGTAGGGCATCGGTCATTCCTTTCGCTTTGAGTTCTGCCATGACCTCCGTCATTGGAGCAGGCATGCCATTCCAAACGGCTTCAATGATGATGAATGCGCCAATAAATAAGATTACTGCTTGAATCACATCGGTCCAAATGACAGCCGCGATACCGCCCATTACGGTGTAGATAAGGGCAATTGCAGTGACGATCATGATGCAGTACATCACGTCGATACCAGTAATGAACTCTAAAATCATTGCTGTCGCGTAGAGTACGGCTGCCGAGCTCAATGCTTGTTTGATAAGGAAGATAAACGACAAAGTCAGTCGTGAAGCCTTGCCGAAGCGTCGTTCTTGATACTCGTAGATAGAGGTTAAACCGTTGTTGTAGAAAAACGGCATAAACACAGCCACGATGAAGAAGATCACCAGCGGATAATTGAGGTGAATCGCGATAACCGACAGGCCTTCTTTGTAAGACCAAGCTGGCCCACCAAGGAAAGACATGGCACTCACGTAAGTACAAACGACAGAAATACCGATCGCCCACCAAGGGATGCTCTTATCACCCAAAGCGAATTGGCTAGCTGAAGTGACTCGCTTACCAATCACCGCACCCAATACTAGCGTTAGGGCTATGTATCCACCAAGGATGCTCCAGTTAAGTGCGCCAAACTCATGCATAATTAGGTCCTTCTAACTGTTCTTTCATTTGTGCAAACACGTCATAGCCAAGTTGCAGCAGGATATGAACGATGTCGATCGCCACCCAGTTTTCCTTCAGTAAATCGCCTTCGCGTCGCCAAATGTCCATAACGCGAAGTTCGATGTGTTTTCCTGTCGGGGCGAGACCGAGCCAGCCACTGTGACCAGTGTGAGTACCATGCATATGTGGCCAACCACCTGTGGATACGTAGTCATTTTTGGCCAAAAAATTGACCTCAATATCGACACTTCGATCTGGGAACGCAAACACAAATGGCGCTTGGTGGTGGTTACGGAAACCTTTGACACCGCGCGTCGTGCCAATACCTGCTGGGCCGTACCACATGAAGTCATTGTGCCAGTAGTTTTCTAAATCCATCGAGAAAAGATCTTTGCCATCAAAACGACCCAAGCAAGACAGCATATCTTCAACCAGCTGGGCGCTCTTTTCACTTTCTTCCAAAGACACAACAGATTGTTGAATACCGTTAGAAGTTGCAGGAGAAGGAACCAAGCCATCGTGACCCAAGCTTTTACGAAGAGGGTTGCAGCCTGCTTGATTCATCGCGTCGATGAAGTCTGGGATCATGTAAGATTCGATGATTTGGTCGTTCTCCACACACACCATTTCGGTGTAACGCAAGTAGAGTGTTTTCCCTGTTGCTGGGATGCCAAACAGTGGTTGTTCAAATGTACCGATAAAGTAGCCGGTAGAGTTGTACCAAGTGCGGCCTTCGTATTCGCCGTGCATTACGATCATTGGTCGGCGCTCGGCATCAGGCAAAGCATTCACAAGTAGTGAGAGGAAAGATTCGTGGGTTGCATCTGGGCCATTAAGATCGTTCACAGGGTGCGCCACGCACCATTTTACGTCAGGGTTCAAAGTTTGCAGAGCGGCCTGTTTTTGCTCGATGTCTGCGGCTTTGAAGTAGTTCTGGTAGAACTGTTCGATGATGTTGAGTGACATATTGCTTCCTTACTGTCTGTGATTTTAATAAATAGTGTTTAGTCAGCCGTTAGCCTTGCTGAAGCAGGATTTGCTTCCAGATTGCGGTCTCGTCAAACAAAGTGAATTCGCGACGAAGACCCCAAGGGCCAAACTCAGCGTGGCTGATCCCCATGATGTAAACCTCTTTTCCTGAAGGCTTACCAAACATCCCGTATCCCTCATGCTTACCGTGCAAAGACCATCGAATTGCAGCGCGTGGTGACATCATGTCGTCATCTCGGCCAATACGATGGTGAACGGTAAATTGAGCATTTGGGAAAGACGCACGAAGTGCCATCCAAAAATGATCGACTTCCGAGTGTGATAGGGCAGTTTGACCGCCAGTGTATTCGCCGATGCAAGCGCGGTCGTACTCTTTCGGTACTATAGAGAACTCGGCATTCATAAGGCTTCTGAGAATTGCTTCGTAGCGCTGACCATATTCGTTGTCGTTGCCTACGCCCAAATAAGGTCCAGGAATGTCGACTTCAGGTGTGAACGGAAATGGGCTTGATTCCACGCCACCTTCAAATTCGATTTGTTGGCGTGCAAACTCTTCTGACGTCATGCCCAGTTGTTTCGCGATATCGGCTTGATCGCGAACCAACCATTCGTCATTGATTTGGTTATTGATAGCATGGCAATCTGCGATAATACGGAAACGAAGCTTGCGGTTCGAAGCTTGCCCATAGAAGCCGTTGCCACTGTGTGTTGCAGTAGAGATGATTCGATGAGAAGAAAGCATGCCTTGTTCCGGGGTGCCTGACCAAATGACGTCTTCGCCATATAGCGTGCGATCGGGAAACTCGGCCAGTGTCGCCATTGTTGCACTGATCACCCCTTCGTTTCCTTGAACGATAGAGAGTGGAGTACGCACAACAATGTCGGGAGAGTAGTAGTGTTCTAAGGTGTTTAAACCTCGGTCTTCCCAAATCTCTTTTGTAATACCAAGAATGTAGTCGGGAAAATCACGCCACTTTTCATCGAAGCCAACCATGGCCATAAATCACCTCCGTAATTGAATAATTATGTTTTGATTACGTATTCAAAATATATCATGTTGCCATTTTGTCAACGGATTGTTTTTTTGATTGTTTAAATAGCGTGCTGATGATCAGACTTTTAACAATTGAGCGGAAAACAAACTAAAAAAGTACAGGAGAGATGGAAGCTATCTCTTATCGAGACGTGTTAATAAGAAAGGAGGTCAAAGTTTTTTGTATGAATTTCCTAATATCTTATTGTTTTTTAATCGCTTAATTTATTTTTATCTGTTTGAATGGAAACAAATGATTAAGCCAAAACTGATAATCATGCAGATCAAGGCACCCAAATAGACTTTATCGCTAATATTCAGCTATTTTGGTGTCAATTATCCTTATATCTTTCAAATTTTCCTTTTGCATACGAATGCTTAAAGGCTTTTTTATTAAATCGGAAGTAAATAACGAATAAGCCACTAGAAAGGTGTTTATCTAGTGGCTATAACAGTCATAAGCGCTCTATGAGTGCAACGATCAGGATAAAAGCGCAGGTAACGATAGCGAGATGGCAGGGATGAAGGTAATCAACATCAAGGCCACTATCATTGCACCAATCCAACCCATGATGGCTTTAGAGAGCGACTCTATCGGTACTTTTCCTACCTGACTTGCCATAAACAGGTTAGCACCCAGAGGAGGCGTAACAAAGCCAATGGCCAAGTTCACGATCATCACGATACCAAAATGAACGGGGTCCATGCCGAGTGCTGACGTAATGGGTAACAGAATTGGTGTGAGAATAACAATCGCTGCCAGCGTTTCCATAAAGGTACCGACGAGCAACAACAGGACATTGATGCAAAGCAGTATCAGCAGTTTGTTTTCGGTAATCGATAGAATGAACTGAGCGATCTCGGTCGGTAGACGTTCTAGGGTCAATATGCGGCCAAACGTCACGGACGCACCCACAATGACGAGCACTGCGCCAACTAACAGTGACGACTCTAGAATGATTTTCACAACTTGCGCTGGTTTGAGCTCTTTATAAACAAACATGCCAAAGAATAAGCCATAGAGCACGCCAATCGCTGCGGATTCGGTAGGCGTGAAGATACCGGAATAGATACCGCCGAGAATGATTACGGGTAGTAGCATTGCCCAACTGGCTTCTTTTAGTGCATCAAGACGCTCTGACCAAGTGGCTTTGCGTTCGTTACCTGTGTAGCCCCGCATTTTTGAGACAATTAGACAATAGCCGATCAATACCATACCGACGACCAAGCCAGGAATGATGCCTGCCATGAACATTTTAGTTACCGAGACTTCAGCTGTGATCGCGTAGACGATCATCACCACAGAGGGTGGAATAATGACGCCAATTCCGCCGGAGGAAGCGATTAAAGCACCCGCAAAGCTGCGGTCGTAGCCTTTCTTCACCATCGAGGGAATCATCGTCAGGCCGATAGCGGCAACAGTGGCAGACCCTGTACCAGAGATGGAAGCGAAGAACATACACGCCACAATGGCCACGATGCCAAGCCCGCCAGTAAAGTGGCCAAAGAAGACCTCCGCCACGTGTAATAATCGTTTTGAGATCCCTCCTTGGCTCATAAGGTTACCTGCCAAGGTAAATAGAACGACGGCGAGGAGAGGGAAAGAGTCGAGCCCTGTTACCATTCCTTGGACTAAAAACTCGATGTTAAGAAACGGCAGACTGAGTATCGCGACCATACTGGCTGCCGCCAGAGCAATACCGACCGGAACGCCAATGAGCAGAAGCAGACCAAAGCTGCCAAACAAAAGTGCAGACGTCATGCGTTAAACTCCAATAGTCGGTTAGAAGTACGGTACTTTGCTTTGATATGGCGATAGCGTTGTCGAGAAAAGCGAACTCTTTCATTGCTGGTGGAGCACGCGTTCACACGTTGATAAATGCTTGTCACTAGGCGCGCGCAGCTTAATAGTGCGCAAACTAAAACAGAGGCATACAAACACGCAATAGGAATTTCCATTGCGGGTGCAATCTGACCGAGTTGCAGGCTGCGGTTTATAACCTTAAATCCAAACCAGGCGACAGTGGCACTAAAGGCAAGGTAGATAAGATCAGAGACAATCAAACTGAATTGCGTCCAATTGCCCGGAAGTTTATCGATGAACACACGAATGCGGATGTGTCGATCATCTCGGATACAATAGCTGATACTCAGGTACATCGCCCATACGAATAAATAACGTGCCAGTTCTTCTGCCCACGCGATCGTTGCATCGAACAAGCGTAGGGCGATTTGCAAGCACAGTAAAGTTGTCATCGTTGAGATCGCGATAACGATAAGGGTTGGTTCTAGGTATTTGTCTAGTAAGCGAAACCACTTCATGTTCACCTCCAAAACGAGAAAGCACGACCTGTTGCCAGATCGTGCAAAAGAGTGGGAGTTATAGGCGTTCTATCTCGGCCATCACGTTGTCAAACAAGTCTTTACCCGTTTTACTGCGCAAGTCCTGGTACACGGCCGCATTCATTTTCTCTTTCATGATGCTGCGTACCTCGTCTGGGACGATGTTAACCGTCATGCCTTTTGCTTCGAGCTCTTTGATTACTTCTTGGTTTTGCTGCGCGGCGAGCTCACGCTGTTTTGCGATGGTTTCTTTGCTTACTTCACTGATCAGCGCCTGTTGCTCTGCAGGAAGTGAATCCCAAAACGATTTGTTCATGAACAGCACGTAGTTAGTGTAAATGTGGTTAGTCAAAGAGAGGTATTTCTGCGCTTCATAAAAGCGTTCGGCATAAATTGAATAGATGCCGCTTTCTTGAGCGTTAATCAGACCTTGTTGGAGCGAGGTAAAAATTTCTCCCCAAGACAGAGGTGTTGGCGCAGTACCAATAGATTTCCACGCGCTTATTTGAGTGGGGTTAGATGCCGAGCGAATCTTTAGCCCTTTCAGGTCCTCAATACTATCAATTGGCTGTTTGTTGTTGGTCACGCTACGAAAGCCGACCTCCATAAAGCCAAGTCCATGAAAGCCTTTTGATTCCATAGCATTCAACAATGGTTGTCCGATCTTCTCACTGTCGAGCGCTTTGTGTGCTTGCTCTTCGCTATCAAAAAGGTAGAACACGTCGAGCACGTTAAACTCTGGGACGTAGGGAGAGAGTAAAACTGACGCACCAAACGTCATTTGTAAGTTGCCTTGCTGTACGAGTTCAGTCGTCTCACGCACATCGCCTAGTTGTCTTGCCGGATAGATTTCAACTTCTATCTCACCGTTTGAGCGAGCTTCCACTTCTTGTTCGAAATAGAGCATTGCTTTGTGTACGGGAGAGGTTTCTTGACTGTCATGAGCAAGACGAATAACACTGTTTGCAAACGTATTCATGCTGCTAAATGCAAGCCCCAGTGCGGTAAGTGAAGTAAGGATTGCTTTCTTCATCGTTCTTCCTTGTTTCTGGTATGACCTGCCATGGGCATTCGTCGGCAAGTCACACAACTTTTTATGTTTTTATAAATTAGTTGAGCAATTCATATCCATTTTGCATACGAATCCAAAATAAAACATTAAAGTAACAAGTCAATAACAAAATTGATGAATTGATGAGGAATTAAATAACGATTGGTGAAAATTTAATCGCGATCACAGAAAATGCCTTACTTGAAAGTAAGACATTTTGTTTATGAAGAATGAATAAAAATGGATTTATTAAATGGTGCTACTACGTTCGATCAAGGTGCCTTGCTCGAAAAGGTATTCGCCAGTTGCATCCAGGTTGCCGTTGATTCGATTCATCAAGTCTTCAACCGCTCGTTTAACAATTTTGTCGACTGGTTGAGCAATGGTGGTCAAATCATAGCTCGGCCATGCAGACATCGGAATGTTATCTACACCCATCACAGAGAAGTCTTGGGGGATCTTTGCTCCGGCTTGTCGCAAGCCATCCATCACACCCATGGCGAGGATGTCGTTTGCACAAAAAATTGCATCGGGTTTACTGGTATGCGACAAGATCGCTTTCGCCGCTTTTAAGCCTGCTTCAAAGCTGTACTTGGCTTGGATAAAGGTTGGTGACGGGGAGCCGAGTTCTTGCAATTTTGAAGAGAAACCCAGCCAACGCTCTTCACTGGTCATGGAGCCAGCATCGCCACTGATGTAAGCACACTGTTTTGCGCCTTTCTGCGTTAAATACTCGGCTGCTTGTTGGCCCGCCAAGCGGTTATCAATACCAGAGCTGTTGGCATTAATGCCTTCGGCGTAGCGGTTGATCAAGCTTAAGTGAACGCCAAACTTTTCGCATTGGGCAAACGCGCGTGAAGTTAAACGGCTGGTGGCGATAACGAGTCCGTCCACTTGGTATTCAATGGCGCGTGAAATGGCGAGATCGAGGTCGTCCTTGTCGATAGGGCAAAGCACAACTTGTCCGCCTCGCTTTTGAATTTCGACAGCCAAAGCACGAGATTGCATGTCGTACATTGGGTTTGATTCGCTATCTAACGCAATCGCCACTAAGCCTGAACGATTCGAAATCAGACCTCGGGCGATGGCATTCGGTGTGTATCCGAGCTTAGCTGCGGCATCCATCACCATTTTGCGTTTCTTCTCGCTAATACTCGCAGTCGGGCTGAATGCTCTAGATACCGTCGATTGAGAGACGCCGAGCATCTTCGCGACGTCGATCGAAGTTACTTTCGCTTTAATGGTGATACTCCTTATTTAAGGCCATTGAACCTGCTCATACGTACTGAGTGTATGGGCTAGGGGATTTCTGTGTCTAGAGCATTACATTGATAAGGCGTAAATATCAGAGAAAACTCAAGAATTCATCACATTTCTCTCTTGTTTGAAGCCATCAATGATCATTTTGTGTTCAGACCCAACACAAAAGAAGCTAACGCCGAGTTCACGCCATTCCCGAGCTTGTTGAGCCGTCGCGACAAACATGCCAACAGGTTTATTGGCGGCTCTGGCCGCTTCGATTAATCGCATACTTGCTTGTGCGACTTTCTCATCATGAACGCTATCAGCACCATAAGCGACAGTGAGATCAACTTGGCCAATGAAGAGCGCATCAATACCTTCAACATTGGCAATCGCTTCAACATTTTCAACCCCTTGAGGGTCTTCAATTTGTGCAATGACAATCGTATTCGCACGGCTGTCTTTTAAGTGTTCAACCATGGGTTTAGTGGCGTATTGCGCTGCTCGACTGGAACCAGCATACCCTCGGCCACCTTCGCCGTAATGGCAGATTTTCGCCAGTTGCGTCGCTTGCTCAGCAGTACAAACATGGGGAATTTGTACACCCGCCGCGCCACAGTCAAGCGCGTTCAAAATGGTTGAAGGGGCGCTGTCTTGTACTCGTACCACGCACGCGAGGTCATTCGCTCTGGCCGCCATGATGCACAGATCAAGCGAGGAACGATCGAAAGGTGCGTGCTCTGCATCCAGTACCACAAAAGGCAATTCTGCCAGTGCCAATACCTCGATAATGTGAGGATGAGGGGTTTTAACAAATGTACCTAATAGCGTTTCTTTAGTCAGACGTTGCTTAAAATTGCTCATGATTATCTCCTTTGCAAAGGTATGCAAAAACTAACACGGAGAAATGTAAATGATGAGTAAAAATGATGTGATCTAAAACTCATTTTTGATTAAAAATTAAACTCAATCAAGGTCCTTATTACTTGCTTTTATTTATTTAAATTAATTAATACAAAGGCTTAAGGATGGTTTTTGTGTTTTGTTGACTTAACTTGTCAAATGTTAATTAAGTGTTTAATCTGATTTTGCATTCGTATCCAAAAGTATAAAAGTAACCGTTCGTCAGCCTCAATGTTCAAGGAGAAACCCAATGGCACGCATTTTAAAAAACGGAATCACTGAAGAAGCATCAGCATCAAACGACGCAAAAGTGCGTCAGATTGTTGAAAACATTCTTGCTGATATTGAATCGAAAGGTGATAGCGCTGTACGTGAGTTGTCTGAAAAGTTTGATAACTGGTCGCCGGAGCAATTCCGCCTGTCAGAAGAGCAAATCCAAGCCTGTGTGGATGCGCTTGATGAATCGACTCGTCATGATATCGAGTTCGCTCAGCAACAAGTTCGAAACTTTGCTCAAATTCAACGTGACTCAATGAAAGACGTCGAAGTAGAAACCATGCCTGGTGTGGTACTGGGGCATAAAAATATTCCAGTCAACAGCGTGGGTTGTTACATCCCTGGCGGTAAATACCCATTGGTTGCATCCGCTCACATGAGTGTACTGACGGCGAAAGTCGCGGGCGTAAAACGTGTTATTGCTTGTGCGCCTCCGTTTAACGGCCAGCCGAACGTCGCGATTGTCGCTGCGATGGCAATGGCGGGTGCGGATGAAATCTACTGCTTCGGTGGTGTTCAGGCGGTAGGAGCTATGGCATTGGGCACGGAGACTATTGCGCCAGTCGATATGATTGTAGGGCCGGGTAACGCATTTGTAGCAGAGGCAAAACGTCAGTTGTTTGGTCGCGTTGGTATCGATTTGTTTGCAGGGCCAACGGAAACCTTGGTCATTGCTGATGAGAAAGGCTGTGACCCGGAATTGGCAGCGGCAGACTTGCTTGGTCAGGCTGAGCACGGTTACAACTCTCCCGCTGTATTGTTGACCAATAGCGAAACATTTGCGCAAGAAACCATTAAAGAGATCGAACGTCAGTTAACCATTCTCCCTACGGCTGAAGTTGCGGGTAAAGCGTGGGCAGATTACGGACAAGTGATCGTATGCGATAGCTACGAAGAAATGGTGGAAGTGGCAGACGATATTGCGTCTGAACACGTTCAAGTTATGACCGAAGATCCTAAATACTTCCTAGATAACATGACCAACTACGGTGCCTTGTTCCTAGGTCGTGAAACCAACGTTTCTTACGGCGATAAATGTATTGGTACCAACCATACACTGCCAACGAAGAAAGCGGCGCGATACACCGGTGGTCTTTGGGTAGGTAAATTTATCAAGACCTGTACTTACCAGCGTGTAACGGAAGCTGCGTCGCTAAAAGTCGGTGAGTACTGCTCTCGCTTGTGTGCACTCGAAGGTTTTGCTGGCCACAAAGAGCAAGCGGATATTCGTGTGCGCCGTTACAAAGGCAAAGTAGAAGAGGCGTAATATGTCGAAACTTGCCTTAGTCACAGGCGGCAGTGGCGGACTGGGTGCCGCCATTTGTCGCAAGCTAGCTGAGTCGGGATATCGCGTAATTCTGACTTACAACAGTAATCAGAAAGCGGCCGAGGATGTGCTTTCCTCGCTGCCACGTAACGAGCATCTAGCATTCAAATTGAACGTGGCAGATTCTAGTGCGATTGAACAGCTTAAACATCAAGTCAGTGAAATAAGCGACAAGCTGGATCTGTTGGTCAACTGTGCGGGGATGACGAAATTCGTCGCGCACTCTGATTTGCAAAGCTTAGATGACCAGCTGTTTGACCAAATATTCCAAGTGAATGTTCGTGCGCCTTTTGCCATGGTTCGAGCGTTTGAGCCTTGGCTTAAGCAAGCCAATGGTTGTGTGGTGAACATTACTTCTATCGCGGCACAGACTGCGATGGGGAGCAACATTGCTTACTGTGCAAGTAAATCTGCCGCGGAGAACATGACCCGTTCTTTAGCTCGCGCTCTGTCTCCCGAGGTTCGCGTTTTGGCTGTTGCTCCAGGGCTTGTCGACACTGAGTTTGTCAAAGGCTTGGATGACGCATGGCGTAATCAACAAGAACAATCCACACCGCTTAAGCGTTTAGCCAATGATGAAGAAGTCGCTCAAGCCGTGTACGCCGCGGCAGATCTTCTGACCTTCTCGACAGGCAATACCATCGCGGTTGATGGTGGGCGACCTTTAGGTCTGTAACACACTTTCGGTCTGTAACTAACTTTAGGCTTGTAACTAACAATTCAAAGGCTAGGTCCAAACAAGGACAACAAGGATTTACAATGACTCTACAATCTAAAATGAATAATAATCTGGTCCGCTACATGGAACTGATTCCGGGTACGAGTGCGTTTATTGATGCGCGCACGCCAGGCAGTGATCTGAAAGATAACTTCTGCATTATCGGTGCTGGGGTGGCAGAAAGCAGTCGTCAGCATGTTCATATTCGCGATACGGCGGGCTTTAACATTGGTGCCGCAGGCCAACCGCCGGGCATCAAAAATTCGTTGCACTCTCATCGTACCGCCGAGCTTTTCTTGGTGTTCAAAGGTCAGTTCCGTTTTTATTGGGGGAACGATGGAGAGCATGAGTCGGTGTTGTCTCACGGTGACGTCATCTCGATTCCAACCAATCTCTTCCGTGGATTTGAAGTGGTTGGCCGCGATTACGGCTTTATGTTCTCGGTACTTGGCGGCGACGATTCAGGTGGCGGCGTTATTTGGCATCCAAACGTTATTAAAGACAGTCAAGGTTATGGTTTATACCTCAAAGCCGATGGCACACTCGTGGACACCATTAATGGCGACCCGGTGCCACAAGAATCAGAATTGATGCCGCTGCTTACCGAAGAAGAGCTCGCGACCTTCGATACCTACACCGCAGAAGAGATGATGCCATTTGTCGCTCTGCAAAAAGATTATCGTGAAATCAAAGGCGATTTCGGCGGAAGCAACGTGAAACAATACGCCTTAACGGGTCATCCTTTGGCGAGTTATGACTTCCAAGTAAAGAGTGAAGATGAAGTGAGCATCATGGCTTATGAGCTTTCTGAAGGTGGCTCGATTCCTCAACACTGCCGAGAAGAAAAACAAGTGCTTATCAACTTTGATGGCGATACTGAAGTGGTCCTCACGCATCAAGGCGAACAAGCGAGTGTTGTTTTAACGCGCGGTGATGTGCTGAATGTTCCAGAAGGTGCGTCATACTCACTGACGAACTTGCGTGGTAATAGTTTGACGTATTGCATTCTTGGGTCTGATCAACCAAAGCCGCTGGCAGGAGAATAAAATGACGCAACCCACCTCGTTAGTTTGGCTACCCGGACTACTTTGTGATGGCACATTGTTTGAGGAAGTCAACCGAGCGTTGCCAAGTTGGGTTGAGCCTTCATGCCCGACGCTGGCCTCATTGCCGTCAATGGAACAGCTGGCGCAGAAAGTGTTGCAAGACGCACCGCAGGAGTTTGTCTTGGGTGGCCTATCAATGGGTGGGATTCTTGCCTTTGAGGTGTACCGTCAAGCGCCAAACAGAGTCAAAGGCTTGATCCTCATGGATACCAATGCAGCAGATGAAAAGCCAGAGGTGACACAAAAGCGTGATGCACTGGTTAGTCAGGCATTAAATGGTGAGTTTGAACGCATTACGCCTGACACTCTGATGCCTGTGCTGATTCATCCAAGCCGTTTGCAAGACAAAGCGTTAACTGAGCGTATAGAAGGCATGGCGGTCAATGTAGGTTTGGAGGCATTTGAAGCACATGCTAAAGCGTTAGCAACTCGCCCGGATGCTCGACCTTTATTGGCGGACATTCAAGCTCCTACGTTGGTGATAACAGGTAAAGAAGATAAGCTTTGTCCGCTAGACAATCATCTGCTTATGGAGAGATGCATCCCAAACGTCACGCTTCATGTTATCCCTGAGTGTGGGCATCTATCTACGCTTGAGCAGCCTTTAATTATTAGTGAAGTGATGACTACTTGGCTTCAAGATAACTTTGCTTAGTGTTGATAAGAACTTCATCACTCACCACCTTAAGGTTACTTGGGTATAGGTGGTGAGCGATGAGTATTATCAGAAGTAGTAGCGAATACCTGCCGCGAATTGATCATCACGGTTTTCGAATTTGCTGCCATCGTACTGATCTTTACCTAGGTCGAACTGGTATTCAGTCCAAACTAGGAATTTGTTCTTCTGGAAGTGGTATTCAAGACCAGGAATCAGCAAGTTACGCTCGTAGCCTTGTGTCTCGTCACCACGATCTTCCATGTAGTTGTAGTTCAACGTTGGGCGTAGGCCGTTGTCGAAGTGGTAGTAAGTGTAGATTTCACCACCTAGGGTATCGAACATTACGTCCGTACCGCCTTGGCTCACGGCTTCCCAGTTTTCGCCAATGTGGAAAGTCGCACCCGCGTAGAAGCCACCGTTGCTGTAGTTTGCGCCCAATAGCATGATGCGCATGTTGTCGCCGTTTTCTACGCCAACCACGCTTGCGTCTAGATCAGCAACTTCATTTTGATGGTAAGCCGCACCAAGTGTTACGCCATCAACGGGTTTGTAAGTGATAGACGCACCCATGCCGTTTTTCAGTGAGGCTGTCGCATTGTTTGCTAGAGCAACATCTTCACGCGTGGTTTGGTAAGTAAAGCCGTAGCTCACTTTTTCATTAATTGAATTACGGTACGTAATTGAGTTTTCCGCACGACCAGCACCGGATGCGATACCCCAGTCAGCTAGGTTGTAAACACCTGAGCCACGAGTACCGAATACACGACCTAAATCGGTGTACCATGCTACGTCGTAGAAGGTCGACCATTGCTTAGTACCCGCAGCAATCTTGCCGTATTTGTCATGTTCCACACCTGCGTATAGCAAGCGGTCGTAAATGTTGTCGCCGTTCGCGCCAGAGTTGTAGCCCCATTCCGCGTGACCGAAACCAGTCCAGCCGTTATCCAGACCCATTTGGCCTTTCAAACCGAAACGTGAGCTGCCGCTGTTCCATTCGCCGTTGTCATCACCGCCACGGTCTTGGTAGCGAAGATCGAAACGGCCATCGATGGTTAGGCTGTCGCCAGCGTCATTAACAAAAGTGTGTGCAGCAAAGGCTGAGCTAGAAGTAAGCGCTGCTAAAATCACTGCAGAAAGGGTCGACTTTTTCATCATCAATCTCATTATTCAGGGCGCAGAAAGCCACCGTGCGTTCATGCCCGTTTTGAATAAGGGTTCTATCTTGAGGTTGTGCCCCATCCTTGAGGCACGAGTTGGGAGCATGTCGCCTGAACCGAGAGGGGATTCAGGCAACATAAAGGCGGGTTGACAATCCGCCCCTAGGACTTCTTATAGAGAAGGGTTTAGGATCTGTTGAGTACGCTCGAACACGTCTAGACCTTGCTGTTTTAGCCAGTAAGGAAGGTCGATCAGTACCCAGTTCTCAGATAGCTTGTCGCCGTCACGGTAGTAAACGTCAACCACTTGCATGTCTGCACGTACTTCACCACCTGTCATACCTAGGAAACCACCGATTGGCGTGTTAGATAGGTTTGGCCAGCCGAAGAAACAAGAGAAGTTACCTTCTGCGAAACGACATACGTGGCCGTTAAACTTCTTGTCTTTCAGGTTGTTACGGAACGGCAATTGGTGCTGCTGTTGGTAACGAGGAATTGTGTAAGACGCACCGATACCACATGGACCGTACCAGATCATGTCTTTAGACCAGCTCTTCTCAAGAACTTCTGGTGGGCAACCCATAGCGCCGCTGTCGTTTAGTGCAGATAGGTCATCAACCATCTTGTTCACTAGTGCTAGTGTTGCTACGCCTTCTTCTGGTGCTGCGTCTTCGAACAGTAGACCATCGTGGTTACGAGGACCAGGGTATACGAAGTGCTTACCTGTTGATGGTGGTAGTGGGTAACAACCCGCTTGGTCCATTGCACCTAGAAGGTCTAGGAATAGGCCAGTCTTAGTGATCTTGCCGTTTTCAACACAGTTAAATTCTGCGTAGCGGATGTTCATGATTTTGCCAGTTGGGCGCATGCCTAGGTATTCAGCGTCGAATAGACCCATGAAGTGACCCATGCTCATTACCCAAATTTCACCTGATGTTACTTCGTTCTCACCACCGATGAAGATGTCTTGACGACGCTGCATGCGAGTCATTGATTTCATCAAAGGAGCCCAGAAAACGTCAGCCGCTGCTTGAGCGCCTTGTTGCTCACGGAATGGGTAAACACCACGCCATAGGTAATCTTCTGAAGTGTGTGCTTTTAGTACTTCTGCCACGTTCTCGTGAGTTGCGTTTTCCATTGCGCTGAAGTATTCACGTACAACGCGTTTCGCTTCTTGATATTTAGACATAATAAACTCTCTTATTTGCTGTCGAGTCGGCTTTGGGAACAGGACTCGAAATTAAGTTTTTTCATCCGGCCGGGGAGCCAGCCGGAGTTTTTGAAATTCAGTTACGCTTTTGCTGCTTCGGCTTTTTTGCTCTTATCGAACACGCCGCCTTTTAGTGTCTCTGGCAGTGATAGCCATAGAAGACCAGCAAGGATCCATACGATTGGTGAACCCCACATTGCGGTTTGTAGGTCGGTACGTTCTTGGATGAAGATAAGTACCATTGGTGCCCACATACCGAGGATACGACCGCCGTGGAATAGCGCCGCGCCGTAGCTACGTAGGTGTGCTGGGAACAGTTCTGAGAAGTAACCACCCCATACCGCAGAAGAAGACAGACCGAAGTTGTAAATCAGACCAAGTAGAGCCAGCATGTTTAGGCCGCCAATCACCATGTCGCCAGGTGCAACAAAGAAGATTGAAACCATGATGCCCGCGAGGATGAAGCCAAATGCGTTCACCTTACGACCGAATTTGTCAGCCGCCCAACCCCAGAACCACGCACCAAAAAGTGAGCCAAACGCTGAGATAGAGAAGATGAGACCGATGGTTGCACCGTCGAACATACGTACATCACGTAGGTATGTGGTTACGAAGCCACCAAAGAATTGGAAACCGTAGAAGTTAAGGCCAGCCAGTAATAGACACGTTAGTGTGATCTTACGGTAAGGCTTGCTTAGCATTTCGCCCCAAGAGCCTTTTTTCGCTGGTGCATTTGATTCTTCTGCTTTTGCTTGCTCTTCTTCACCGTAAGCGATCACTTTGCTGTCGCTAGGTAGTACAAAGATCATGACCACAGCGGCTGCCAATGGTGGGATACCACCAACAAGCATTAGGCTTACTGCCACGGTGAAGTAACCACCCAGTGACAAACCAATGATGAAACGCATTGCTGCCCATGTTGTGTAGTCGGTGAACATCATATTGATGATCGTTGCGCCACCGTTTAGGGCTGTGATGGTAATAAGAGTGGATTTCTTACCAAATTTTGTTGCGAACCAAGCACAGCTCAATGCACCGATAAGTGCACCAACCGACTGCCATGTATAGAACTGGGCAGTGTCTGACAGGCTAATACCATCATACGCTTCAACGATGTATGGGCGTACGTAGTCAATAATTACAAAGTTATAACAATAGAAAAAGTAACCAACCAGTATCGCTAGATAGGCAGCTACCCTTTGAATCATAGGAACTTCGCTCATGTGTCTTTTGGCATTCATGACCGATAAACCTCTATTTCACTTAGGATTTGTTGCAATTCAAACTTAAAGAACACGATCTTATTTGGATCATCTTCGATTTCGTGTCGGTGTGAATCATAGTTTTTTTAAGGTCATTAGATCCGTGATCAATATCAATTTTAAAATGAATGCGTACCCAATTAGTGGTTTTTAGTGATGGGAGTCTCATTAAATCGGTCTTTTTGGCATTTTTGAATATATAACCGTCTATATTGGTGATTATAGTCACAGTTATGGCGGGATTATCGTTTAGATATGCTTTTTTAAAGTAATATCCAAGCACAAATAATTAGCACCCAGAATTATGGAAACCCTGAAATGGTTACGTACTCAAGTTTTGTGGTGATTGCGTTATACGTGTTAATCACCATATTAATCAGCTATTTAGTGAATAAGCGCTACAGCAATGGTGGCGACTTTTCTACGGGTGGAAAGCAATTTGGCTGGTTTACGGCGGGTGTTTCGATACTTGCGACTTACATTAGTGCGATGACGTTTGTAGGGATGCCTGGTTGGGTTTATAGCTCTGGCATGGAAGCGATGAGTATTCACCTTAACTATCCCATCGTTATCTTTTTCACCGTCATTTTCTTTGTGCCTGTCTTTTATAAGCTGGGCTTGACTTCGATTTATGAATATCTTGAGCACCGCTTTGGGGTGTATGCAAGAACCATCAACTCGATTGTGTTCATTGTGGTTCAATGTATATCTGCGGGTGTGATTTTGTATGCCGTGGCGCTGATCTTAGTGCAAGTTCTGCCTATCAGTATTTCTGAAGCTATTATCTACATTAGTATTTTCACCGCTTGCTATACCTATGCAGGTGGGATTTCCACGGTTATCTGGACCGATATGTTGCAATCTGCAGTATTGGTGGCAGGCAGCATCGCTATCTTTGCCATTCTAATGACAGAGATTAATGCGGCAGATTACCTTTCTCGTGATCACCTGAATATCATCAACTTAGACTTTGATTTGGGCGTGGATACCACACTCTGGGCTGGCGTGGTTGCCGTGAGCTTTTTGCATTTGAGTGTGTACGGCACCAACCAATTGATCATCCAACGCACGTTAGCGACGAGATGTGAAAAGACGGCGCAGAAGTCGATGCTGTTGTGTGGTTACGGTGCGTTTTTCGTGTACTTGTTCTTCGCGGTACTCGGTGTCCTTCTGAGTGTTTTCTATCAAGATCAATCGTTTGAAAACAGCAACGAAGTGATTTTGGATTTCGTCTTCAACCACACTAACCCAATCGTCGTTGGTTTGATCATTTCCGCGTTGGCGGCGGCCGCAATGTCGACCTTGGATTCGACCTACAACTCAATGGCGACTGTCGCGACGTTCGATATCTACAAGCGTTTCGTTCGCCAAAGTGCCGATGATGAGCACTACGAAAAAGTCGCAAGAAAGATGAGTTTGCTCGCTGCGGCTATGGTGGTAGTGCCAGCTCTTCTGGCAGTATCGAATGAATCGGTACTCAAAACCATCGCTAGTCTGACTTCTATCTTCGTTGGTATCCGTTTGGGTTCATTCGTGCTTGGCTTATTCTGGGCGAAAGCCAATGAGAAAGGCGTGATCGTTGGCAGTATAATGAGTGTGATTGCGGTGTTTACTGCGATGTATCTCGACGTGGCTTGGCCGTGGTTTGCGCCAATTGGTACGTTCGTCTTCCTTTTGTTTGGTGTGTTAGTGAGCCGTCGTTGGGGCGCTGTGACTGCCGAGCAACAAATCTTTACCAATAATCAAAAACATCTTTTTGCAAAGCCAACCGCAAGCCATTACGGGCTGTTGGTGTTCGCTGTGGCGACCATCGCTGCTTGTATGGTTCTCCCTGATTGGCTTTATGCTGCATTGTCGTAATAGGTAAGTTTATGCTGTCCATCTTTGATATTTACAAGATTGGTGTGGGTCCTTCTAGCTCTCACACCAATGGTCCAATGATCGCGGGTTACCACTTCACTCGTTTGATTGAATCGAACTTGGCAAAAGTGGTTCGTATTCAAGTCGATTTATACGGCTCACTCTCGTTAACAGGGATTGGTCACCATACTGACCGTGCAACCATTTTGGGTCTGTTGGGTAACAAACCAGATACCATCAAAATCGCTTCTGCGAATAAAGCGATGCGCAAGGCGATTGAAGAGGGCATGATGTCTGTCGATGGCCGTCATGAAATCGAATTCAACTACAAAACGGACATGTTGTTCCATGAAGAGAACCTTCCTCTGCATGAGAATGGAATGACGATTACTGCGTTAGATGCGCACGGCAATCAGGTTGGGTTTGAAACTTACTACTCTATCGGTGGTGGTTTCATCGCAACGGCGGATGAACTGCAAAATGGCAGTGCGACTGCTCCCGTAGAAGTTGAGTTTCCATTCTCCAGTGCGGACGAAATGTTGGCGCAGGCAGAGAATAACGGTATGAGCCTTGGCGGCATGATTCTGAAAAACGAACAAGCGTTTCAGGATATGGAAGCCATCAATCAACGCGCAGAACAGATCTGGCGTGTGATGACGCGTTGCATGGAGCGCGGTTTCGAGACAGAAGGTATCTTGGATGGTGGCTTGAACGTGACCCGCCGTGCGCCAAACTTGTTGAAGAAGCTTGAAGCAAATGCAGCAATCGAAAACGATCCAATGGAAATTATGGATTGGATTAACCTGTTTGCTTTTGCTGTGAGTGAAGAAAACGCGGCTGGTGGACAAGTCGTAACGTCGCCAACTAATGGTGCGGCGGGTGTGATTCCTGCGGTATTGATGTACTACCATCGCTTCATCAAAGAGCTTGATACTAAACAGCTTAAAGACTTCCTTGCTGTGTCCGGTGCGATTGGCATTTTGTACAAAACCAATGCGTCTATCTCGGGTGCCGAAGTGGGTTGCCAGGGCGAAGTTGGCGTGTCTTCTTCCATGGCGGCAGCTGGCTTGACCGCGCTGCGTGGTGGCAGCAATGAGCAAATTTGTATTGCGGCCGAGATCGCCATGGAGCACTCACTAGGCATGACGTGTGACCCGATTGGTGGCTTAGTGCAAGTACCGTGTATTGAGCGTAATGCAATGGGTGCAATGAAAGCGATCAATGCTTCTCGCATGGCATTAAAACGTAATAGTAAATGTTTGATCTCGTTGGATAAGGTGATTGAAACCATGTATCAAACGGGCAAAGACATGAACAAGAAATACCGCGAGACGTCACTGGGTGGGTTAGCTTTGATTCACCTAGCGCCGCCTTGCGAATAATGAGTTAGGCACATCTAACCAACAAAAAAGCCGAAGCACTGAGATGCATCGGCTTTCCTTTTTTGGAGCGTTTATAACTTAGCTATGCGTTTGCTCACCTTTTGGTGTGCTTTGGTTTGGTTGATAGTGCAAAATCACCATCGAGGTGGGTGACAGCAAGACTTCGCCTTCAGCATGTCCTGGGTTGAGATTACGTACGTTTGTATCACAGATCGTCACCCATTCTTGCTTTCGCTCATTGGGGAGCTTAAAGCGAGCTGTGGCGTTAGTTTGGTTGATGAGGTAGACCAGCTCTTGCCCTTCTTTACCGATACCAAGGTGAAGTGCGACAGAGCTTAAACGGTTCCAATCATCGTGCTCCATTAAGCGACCGTCTGTTCGGCGCCAGAAAATGCGGTTGTTATTGCGGTTTTCGCCACTGAAAGCTCGGATAAATGGCACCATGTATTGATTTCGGTTGGCGACCATTTGTGACATCCATGCTTTGAAATGTTGCTTACGTTCTGTCTCTTCCCAGTTCAGCCAACTGGTTTCGTTGTCTTGGCAATAGGCATTATTGTTACCGCCTTGGGTGTGAGACAGAACATCAGCAGTGAGAATGTGTGGGATACCGAAGGCAAACAGCAAGCTAGCAATAAGGTTGCGTTTTTGCTTCTCACGCGTGGCGATAATCATCAGATTTTCCGTCTCGCCTTCAACACCGTAGTTTTCTGAACGATTGTCGCCGTGACCGTCGCGATTTTCTTCGCCATTGGCTTCGTTATGTTTGTGCTTGTAAGACACTAAATCTTGCAGTGTGAAGCCATCGTGATACGTGATGTAATTTACGGTGAGTTTGTATGGCCAGTTCGCTGCACTATAAATGTCACGAGAGCCCATTAATCGAGTGGCAAACTCTTTTAAATAGCCTTGATCACCGCGCCAAAAACTGCGGGAAATATCACGCAGTTTGTCATTACATTCGTTCCAACCAAATGGAAAGTTACCCACTTGGTAGCCATTTGGACCAATATCCCAAGGCTCGGCAATCAATTTGGTTTCACGCAAAATTGGGTCTTGCGCAACGGCTTTAAAGAAAGCTGCTTCTGGGTTGTAATCATCGCCCTGTCGACCTAACGTTGCAGCCAAGTCAAAACGGAAGCCATCGACTTTAAATTCGCTAACCCAGTAGCGCAATGTATCCATCACAAGGTTTAAGGCTGGTTGGTAGGTGAGATCCACTGTATTTCCGCAGCCAGTGTAATTGGCGAAGTGGTTGCCATGTTTGATGTAAAAACAGGAGTCGAGGGCTTTCAGGTTGAAAATTGTAGGCCCTTCACCACCTTCAGCAGTGTGGTTGTAAACCACGTCGAGAATCACTTCGATGCCGTTTTTATGCAATTCGCGAATTGTTGTTTTTAATTCCGTAACGGCGTCTTGTTCTGCGTAGCGCGGATCGGGCACCATAAAGAGATAAGGGTTGTATCCCCAATAATTGACCTTTTCCAACTCTAGTAGGTGAGGCTCATGCATGCATGCTGCGACAGGTAGCAATTGCAGCGTGTTGATGTTTTGTTGTTCGTAAAAGGCCAGCATTTCAGGTGATGCAAGACCTAAGTAGCGCCCCCTCAGCTTGTCCTCAACCTCTGGGTGGCGTTGGGTAATCCCTTTGACGTGCGTCTCAAACAACACCATCTCTTCTCTGGGTATACGCGGGTGATCCGTGTTTTGCCAGTCAAAATCATCTTCGATAACGACGCACTTCGGCATATCGAAACTTTTGGCTGGAGAGTAGGGAGGGTGATAGTGGAGGGCTTTATCTATTGATTTTGCGTACGGATCAGAAATTAACAGTGGCTCGTCCTTGTGGGAGACAAGGTAACCGTATTTTTGCCCCGGCTTAATATCTGGAATAAAAGTATGACGTATGCCAGCGTATTCATTCGGTAAACCGTGAAGCTCGTAGCTGCCATCGTCTGCAAACAATGCCAGTTGAATGTCTTTTACGCCTGGAGCATGAATAGAGAAGTTACAGCCTTCTTTATTCAATGTTGCGCCCAGGGGGTAGGGGCGAGAGAGAAGTCGTGTCATCGGAGATACTTTATTTAATATTTATTGCTACCTTTAGGAAACTATAAGTTAAAAACTTTGTCTTACTAAGGTCAACCACCCTAAATATAAAAATATTCGTGTAATTTAATTACTTTATGTGACGGCTTAGAGTCAAAAATATGAAATGGCTATCACTTTGTAGCGGCTCAAAACCGAACAAACTTACTAATTCCTCCCTAGATTGGTGATCTGACTCGAAAAAACACCATTCGGTAAATTTTCTACTCCCTTCTCATCCCCCTTAAATTAGTTTAGGGCGGAGGAAGTCATCCTTGTACGCCTCGGGTAATCTCACAACTGTTGAAACAAACGGGGATTCGTTCCCATCTTACCTCTCTTTCTTTAGGTGTGTTTTTACTGCCTATATTCACCTAAAAGAGTGAGCAGGGAAGACAGAATTATAAATACCCTTAATGGAGTTAAGAATGAAAAAAGTAAGTGTAATTGCTGCTGCTGTTGCTGCAACTTTAGCTGCTGGTTCTGCGTTTGCAGTGGATTTTAACGGTTACATGCGCGCTGGTACTGGTATCAGCGGTAATGGTAATGGTGACCTTGCTGTAAACAAATTTGGTATTGGTCGTCTGGGTAACGAAGACGATAACTACTCTGAGTTTGGTTTGGCGGAAGAGTTGAAAATGGGTGACCAGACTTGGCGTATCGAATCTATGATTGCTTCTGGTGCTCCTGGTGCGAATGGTTGGGAAGATGCTGATTTTAACGTTGCTCAGTTTGCTGTAAAAGCTAAAGGTCTGATTGCTTCTGATAAAGACGCAACTATGTGGGCTGGTAAAACTTACTACCAGCGTAAAGATATCCACATCACTGATTTCTATTTCCTAAACACTTCTGGTACTGGTGGTGGTATCGAAAACCTCTCAGTAGGCAACCAAAAACTATCTCTAGCATTGATTCAAGATGGTGAAACTTCAGATTCAACGGGTTACATCTTTGATGCTCGTTTAGCGAACATCGGCCTTTGGGATAATGCTGCTCTTGAGTTGGCTGTTGCTTACAACTTTGCGACAGATTCTAACGATGCAAAAGAAGAAGCGGATGACGGCGTATTGGCGTCTGCGATTATCCATCAAGGTATGAGTAACGGTTTTAACCAAACAGTATTTCAATACGGTACAAATGGTTACGGTGTTCAAGCTGCTAACTTCTGGGGATCTGGTGCTTATTACGCGCGAGGTACAGAGGCATTTAATGATGCATCAGGCTTCCGTTTGATCAACTGGGGTGTAATGAACCTAGCTGAGAACTGGGAAATGGGTCACCAACTTGCTTACCTATCAGGTAGCGACATTGGTGGTCAAGCTGCTGGCGCTTACACAGGTAAAAACTTCGATATTGATCAATATTCTGTAGTTGTTCGTCCTATGTACAAGTGGAACGATACAATGCGCACAGTATTCGAAGCGGGTTACAACTCTGGTGAGAAAATCGCAGATAGTGGCCTAGCAAAAGAAGATTTTGGTAATGCTAAATTCACAGTTGCTCAAGCTTGGGCTATGGGTGACAGCTTCTGGGCTCGTCCAGAACTACGTGTATACGGAACTTACTTGCTAGATACTGAAAATGACAATGCGTTCAACGGTGACGATACAGAGTTCGTATTTGGTGTTCAAGCTGAGGCTTGGTGGTAATCAAATAAACTCTTAGTTATCTAGCTGTCCTAGTCAAATAGCCGACATCAGTCGGCTATTTTTCTAAGGGTTATTGAAAAGTTAGACGTTTCATTAAAGTCACTCTAAGATGCTTTAGTGCCAAAACCTTTAGAAAAATAACTAGAAGGAAAAAGTATGTACTTCCGTGCCCTCATGTTAAGTGGATGTGTAGCGCTTGCTGGCTGCCAATCCACTGAAGTTATCGAACAAGTTCAAGTTGCTCAAATGCAACAAGTTGACACACTCTCTGAACTTCAATCGGTAAAAATGAAGCTTCCTAGCTCTGCCATTATTGATATCACTGCTCAAAGCCAAGTTCTGAAGTATCAGAATATCGATAGCCGTGTCGCTGTGTTTGAGCTTCCAGCAGATCGTGGTGAGTTTGCTATTAAAATCACCAGTCTAATCGAAGAGACGGCTTTTGTACCAAGAGCAGTTATTGTCGATAAAAATGGTAGAGAGCTCGAAAATTATGATAAAACTGAATTTGAGTACAAAAAACCTCGCCTGCATCTTGGTAATCGCTTGGCTGCCGAAAAAGACTTTTTCCCCCCAACGGGATTAGATTCTGTTTATCTTATTATTTATACAGATAAAGCCGACCTTGGCGGGTTTACCGAAGTGATTCACCCCGCGCGTTTGGACGCTGAGGGGAGAGGTAACTACTTACCAGAAGTAAAAGATATTCCAATTCCTAACAGTGATACAGGTAAGATTGAAGTCTCGATTGACCGTGTGAGTTTCTTCTCAATCGGAACATCAAGTAATGAACCAGCGGCGGCTCCAATTGCGGCTAAGGCGGTTGAATCAGTACAGCCTGAAACACAAACTTACTACCACAACGCAATTAAAGCGGCCGTAAAAGCAGATGATATCCCTAAAGCTCTGAGCTTACTTGATGAAGCAAAAGCGTTAGGAATTGAAGGTGCGCAAGAAGTATTTGTAAAAGCAGTTAATAGTAAATAGATAATTTTAAAAAGCCGGCTAAGATAGTCGGCTTTTTTATTACGCATTTAGTTATCTTTTTTACATATTATATTATTCCTATTTAAAATTTATTTTATTTCGATCCATAATATATATGTTCTAATTTAATTAGTACTTGGTCTAATAAAAATAAGGATATAACGTGAAAAAAATAATTATAAATACAGCATGTACTTTAGCTGCTGTGTCTATCTTGTCTGCTTGCTCGTCCACATCATCAGAAAATACAACCCAAGGTGAAGTAAATAATGCGGTTGCGTTTACGAGCACGCAGATTGATATGATGACAAATTGTAGTTTGCCGGATTCAGCCGAATCTGGCCCATTGTCTAAAGACATTTTTGTTGTAGGTAGTTTCCCAAATGCAGATTGGAAGCACACTGCCGAGCGCAAGCTGACCTATAAGGGGAACAATGTCTATCAAGTGATTACCGATGAAATTTCAGGTAATTATAAAATGCAGTATGCCGCTGAACAATGGAAACCACAGTTTACTGCCAAAGGTAAAAAATTATCGGTCGGACAATTAAATGAACTGACTTACGGTGGTTACGGTACAGATACAAAACTAGAAATTAAAGAGCCTGGTAAATATCTTTGGAGTTTAGAATTTACAGATGATGGCTCACCTTATTCAATTATGGTAAATAAGTGCCAATAATATTCCATTCAGTTATTTAAAATCTATTTTTATTTATTAACCCCTGCATGAAACAAATGTCGGGGTTAATTTTATTACTCAAATTTCCGTAGTTTATTTGAGTAAGTTAGGGAGAATAAAATGCGTAATATCCTACGTAACCATCGCCTGTCTCGATCGTTGCTTGCGTTAAGTGTGATTGGTGCTTTATCTGCGTGTAATTCTTCTGGTGGTGGCGACACTAATAGCAGCACTCCGCTACCGGATACCAGTTATGCTTGCCAAGCCAATGTCATGGCGCAAAGTAACCAACTTCGTACTTATCAAATCATGGTAGAGAGTTTTGTGGATGGTGATGCGAGCATCGGTCACGGTACAGGTTATGGCACCAGCCATCATAACGGCGATTTGCAAGGAGTGATTGATTCACTCGATTACATCCAAGATTTAGGGATGAATGCGATTTGGTTGACGCCAGTTTTTGAATCGGAAGCGATAGCGGGCCAAGAACACTGGGCCGATCGTCTGGATGCCACGGGCTACTTTGCAACGGATTACTTCACCATTGATCCACGTTTTGGTGATTTAGAAACGGCGAGAACCCTGGTCGATGAAACGCACAAACGCGGCTTATACGTGTTTTTTGATGGTGTATTTGGTCATCACAAAGATGGTTTGATCAAGCCATCTCCCTCCGGTTTGTTGCCATCGGGATCGAGCAATCCCGTTGATTACCCGGCCAGTCTCGATTTCTACAAAGAAGTGGCAACGTATTGGATCAAAGAACTGAAGATTGACGGCTGGCGTTTAGATCAAGCCTATCAAGTTCCGACAGACGCTTGGACACAACTTCGTAAAGCCGTCGATGAAGCCTCACAAAGTGTGACGTACACCAATAGCAAAGGCGAACAAGTGAATCCGTTGGGCTATATGGTGGCATAGATTTGGAAAGGGGAGTCTGAAATCGCGAATGAGGCGTATGGATCGAACAGCGATCCAGCATTGTGCTCTGCGTTTGACTTCCCTATGCGATATCGCATCGTTGAAACTTTGGCCGTGAATGAGAGCGGCGTGGGTGGTCGCGGTGCGGATTGGTTAGACAACGGCTACAGCACACACAACCAATATCCAACACATGCGCAGCCGAATTTGATGATCGGCAACCATGATTTAGTGCGCTTTGGTGACTTGTTACAGCGCGGAAACTTGGCGGATGTGAATGATGCAGAATATTGGTTACGCCATAAAGCCGCGTTTGCTTTCCAAGCGGCGTACACCGGGCCAATCACGTTGTACTACGGTGATGAAATCGGGGATCAAGTGGATGGTTTTGCCGCAAAAGAAGACAACAGCACCTGCGCCATTCAAGGTTTGTGCGATGATCACGTTGCGCGCAGTAGTGCGAAAATTGAAGGCGTGACGGCGACGCTTGATGCAAACCAAGCCGATCTCAAATCTTATGTGACATCGCTGATGACAATGCGCGATGCGCATCCTGCACTTTATCAGGGGTCACGCACGAATTTAGTTGCGAGTAACGGCAGTTATGTGGACTTGAAACAATCTGGTTCGGACAAAGTCTTGTTTGCGCTAAATACCTTAGAGAGCGCTAGAAGCGTCACTCTTACTCAGGAGAGTGTTGGTACTGGTGAGTTGGTGGATTTGCTCACGAATGAAAAAATTACTCCGAGCAATGGTCAATATCAGATTCTGATGTCGCCACTACAAGGACGATTCTTTGCGGTAAAACCTTAAGGAATTATCCAGAATTGATGCTCACCAGTTGAGCTGACCACAAGCTTTCTTATAAACAAGCCAAGTGTTGTTGCTGACCCCCATAGGCGCACACTTGGCTTTTTTCTGTCTGTTTTACTTTTCCCTTAATGGTTTTACGATGATGTAGCCAACAAGTTGCTTCGCTTTTTGTATTGGCGTTTGTTTTCAGCAGGTGAATATTTGTGAGATAAGCTGCACATTAAAAAGTAAATTAACACTTGTGCAACGTAAAAATGTGACTGAAGGATTACTTATGCCCCACTAATATGTTTATCGTGTTTGGGATTTATATAACTAATGGAAAAGTATAATGAAATCCATAACGAACTCCCTCTGTCTCCTTGCTGCTGTTAGCTCTCCGTTTGCATATAGCCAAATTATCAACGGTGACTTTGAACAGTGGAATGGCAATGTACCTACGCAGTGGTCAGAGATTGACGCGGGCATTACAGTGTCGCCAAGCAGCGAACAAATCAAATCGGGCGGCCTGGCTGCCCAGGTCGTCGTGAATACAGGTACCCAAAGCAACACCGACTTTTTGCAAACCATTAATGTGGAGCAAGGGAAAACCTATCCGTTTTCTGTCTCGGTTTATCATACCGAAGGAAATGTAAAAGCACGTCTGGTGGTTGATGGTTATCACAATTACTCGAACCCACAACAGATAAACCAGTGGCAAGAGCTCGCGCACAACTACACAGCGAGCTCGAACAAGACCATCAACGTCGGTTTGCGTTTTTACGATGAAGCCAGTTTTGATGGCTCAGAAGTTGTCTACGTCGATAATTTTCAACCGACTGAGACGAGTACACAACCTCCTGTAGAAAGTTGTAGTGATCACCAAGTGGTCTTGACTCTCACAACCGATAATTATGGTTCAGAAACTAGCTGGACGTTAAAAAACAACCAAGCTGAAGTACTGTTTTCTGGTCAGGGATATGAGTCAGCAATCACCATTGAAAAGAGCATGTGCTTAGCTGACGGTAACTACCAATTCACGATTCAAGACGAGTATGGTGACGGCATTTGTTGTGGCAGTGGCGCGGGGTCGTACACGCTGACTGAGGGAGATAAGACTCTTGCTTCTGGCGCTGAATTCTCGAAAAGTGAAACCACCGATTTTACGTTAGGTGACTCAACCACGACCCCACCAGTGGTTGATGGTTACTATCAAGCGGCATCTGGTAAGACGGGATACGCTCTAAAAACAGCGTTGTTTAACATTATCAATAATCACTCCAGCCGAGGCTATTCTGCGGTCTGGACCTTGGTAAAAGATGCCGATATTGATCGTTATTACGAAAATGATGGCTCTATTCTCGATATGTATTCTGAAAAGCCATCTGCTAGCGATACAGTAAGCTTTACCAAAGTCACAGACCAATGTGGCCAATACAAAACGGAAGGGGATTGCTACAACCGTGAGCACTCTTTTCCGAAAAGCTGGTTTGGCGGTAAGGTTGAGCCGATGAACTCAGACGGTCATCACTTGTTTGCAACTGATGGTTATGTAAACGCGAAGCGCAGTAATTGGCCATTTGGTGAAGTGGGCACCGCGACCTACGTGTCTAGTAATGGCTCTAAACTTGGACAAGCAAGCACTAGTCTGGGCTACTCCGGTACGGTGTTTGAGCCGATTGATGAGTTTAAGGGCGACTTCGCCCGTGCTTATTTCTACATGGCAACCCGCTATGAAAATGTTGTAGGTAACTGGGAAGGCAATTCAAGCAATGCGGATGCTGTCCTTGATGGTTCAAGTTCAACGGTTTTTGAACCTTGGATGTTAAACATGCTGAAACGTTGGCACAAAAATGATCCCGTTAGTGAAAAAGAACGAAACCGCAATCAACAAGTGTTTGATTTTCAGGGCAATCGTAATCCATTCATTGATCATCCTGAGTTTGTTGAACAGATTTGGGGAAACTAACACCTTTTTGATTTTGGTATCCACCATTTAGTGACGCCAACAAAACAAAGGGGAAGCGTGATGCTTCCCCTTTTTCATTACGGATGTTTTTAAATGAAACTAGTTTTTCGTTACCGTCACGATTGGCGCCGACTTGTCAGCCGCATTGAAGTGGAAGTTGTAGTTTCCTGCTTCTGCAATCGCAATTTTTAGGTTTGCGCTACCGCCACCGGCTTCCATCGTCAGCGCTTTACCAAGCTCAACACTGCCTTCACCACCGAAGTTGGTGTCTGCTGCCCAGTCTGCGCTCGCAACTTTCATCTCGTAGTTGCCCGCCGCTAGGGTAATGTCTAGCGAATAAACGTCATTTGCAACATAGCTGAACTTCGCTGTTGAGTCTTGTGCTGGAGCATCCCATGTAGTGATAGTGCCACGTAAGTAAAGTGCTGTTTCACCGAATGTTGGTGCATCTGCTGACTTGGTCACTGACACGACCGGTTTTTCTACGCTTTCATCTTGAACATGTAGCGCGTTCAGAGTGAAGTTGTACTTACCTGTTTCAGCAACAGACAGCTTACAGTTACCTTCTGAACCTAATTCTAGTGAACCAGAAGCTATATTCGCAGCATCACAACCGATGTTTGGATTTGCCCAACCAGAGTCCGCGAATTTGAACTCGTGTTCACCAGCTTCAAGAACGCCAGTTACAGAGTACATACCGTTGCCAATAAAGGTCATCGCCCAATCACTGCTATCAGACCAATCGTTCATCGTGCCTTTCACGTAAACAACGGTTTCGCCGTAAGGAGGAATACTCGATACGTCTTTGTTATCCGTGTTTACTGGTAGGCCAGCACCTTGCGCGCCGTTTTGTGGCTGCACGAATACCGCTGTTGTCAGTGCTGGTACTGTGAAGGTTTCATTGGTGAAGCTTGCACCTTTCACGATGTCATCCGCAGAGTTTTGTTGAACTTCATGTAACTCGAAACCAGTTGCGCCGGCAACTTTGAAAGATTTCTCAGTTGATGTTGAGTTCACAACCGCCACGACAGCATCGTAGTTCGAATCTAAATCGGCACCCGCTGATGTACCATCGTCGATAGACATCACAATCAAGCCTTCCACTTGGTCTTTCCCTACGTTGCGGAAGTCAACACGGTTCATCACTTCTTGCGCGGTATCTAGGCGGAATAGTTCGCTTGTGCTACGGATTTTTAGTAGCTCTAGGAATTGTTGCTTAGTCAGCTCGATGTCGGTTGAATCTGGTTTCGCCGTGCTGTCACCAACGATGGTTTTGATCAGCTCCCAGTTTGCCCCGTCTTTGTCTTCACGTGGTAGGCCAACGTTCCAGTTATTGTCGCTTCCGTCGAAGAATACACGGTTGAACCAGTCACCAGAATCGTACGAGTCGCGCTGCATGGATTTAGAGCGCAATAGCTCAGAACCCATGTGGATGAATGGAATGCCTTGACCAAGCATCACCGTTGATAGGGACACAGACTGCATACGTGCACGCTCGGCAGATGAAGTGCCTGTCGCAATCTTGTAGGCGTTGTTATCCCACAATGTTTGGTTGTCGTGCTTAGACACGTAAGAGATGTTCTCTGATGGCACTTTTGTGTAGCCTGCAGGCGCACCATTGTAATCAACGTTCTTACCCAGTTTGGTTTCGCCTTTGTAATCAAGAAGGATGTAGTCAGCCAAGTTACCAGCCATACCTAGACGAACCAGATCTTGGTTGTGTAAACGACCATTCACCGATTCTGCGTCAGTTTTGGTTTCTTCGTTAGGATAAGCGGCGTTACCAAAGCCTTGGTTAAAGCGAAGTGGGTGCTTACCTTCAGAATCTACACCGCCATCAAACGGGCTTCCGCCACGAACTGCGTCACGCAGACGATCAGAGAAAGTACCGATTTCTGTCCCCGCCATGTTGACTTGTGTCGCCTGATCGAAACGAGCGTTTTGCGCGACTTCACCAAAGTCCCAACCTTCGCCGTAGAACAGAGTATTCGGATCAATTTCACGGACTTTTTCAAGTGCGTAAACCATCACATCTTTCGGCTGGTGGCCCATAAGGTCAAAACGGAAACCATCGACTTTATAGTCATCCGCCCATACCATCAATGAGTCAACCATTAGTTTACCCATCATCAAGTTCTCGGTTGCGGTGTTATCACAACAGGTTGAGTTTTCGACGCCGCCAGTGTTGACGTTTAGGCGGTGGTAGTACCCAGGGACAATCTTATCCAGTACTGATTTTTCGTTCACACCAGATGCATTTGTGTGGTTGTACACGACGTCCATGACCAGTTTCAGATCCATTTTATGCGTCGCTTGAACCATTTCGCGGAACTCAAGAATACGCTTAGACCCGTTAGGATCGGTCGCATAACTGCCTTCTGGCACGGTGTAGTGGTAAGGGTCGTAACCCCAGTTGAAGCTGTCTAGCATGCGAAGATCGTTCATCAACGCTTGTGCTTTGCCCGTTGTTGGGTCGTAGCTATTTAATACCTCTTCAATCACTTTGCCGTCATCTTCGGTCTCACAAATGGAGGCTTCTGGCTTGATGCCACAAAGTTTACCCACGGTGTCGGTGATATCGACTCGCTTGTCAGCGTCTTCATCCACGGTTGCAATATCAAATGCTGGCAAGATATGTAGCGTTGTTAGGCCAGCATCTTTTAAAGCTTGTAAGTGAGATACAGACTCACGCTCAGGTTCTGTAAGCGCCAGATATTTGCCATCAAGACTTGGTGTGCCTTTGCTGTCGTTAAAGCTGAAATCACGAATGTGTGACTCGTAAAGGACGTGGTCTTCGTCTTTTTTAACCGTTGGGCGTGCGTAGTTTTTCCAATCTTGAGGCATTAAGCTTGGATCATCTAAATCAACCACTTGCGAGTATCGTGAGTTCTTAGACAAGCTCATTGAATATGGGTCTGTTACCAAACGCGTTTCAACGACGCCAGTTGTTGGGTGGTATACCTTAACTTGGTAGCGATAATATTTGTTGACAACGTTGCTTTGTGCCTCAGAAACCCAGATACCTGTTGCTGGGTCTTCCGTCATGGCAACGGTCGCTTCTTCTGCTAAGTTTTCATCGTAGATTATCAGATCAACATCTTGGGCAGTTGGTGCCCATAGTTTGAAGGTTGCGGCACCGCCTTCCACAATCGCACCGAGTTCTTGACCGATCGCGTTACCTGCCTTGGAATCGGCAAACACTGCATCCAAAACGCCCGGTTTTTGCACTTCAGTTGCAGAAATGACGTCACCATTTGCGTTGTAAGCCACCATAACGATTTGTGACTTCAGGATCGTACGCAAGGTCGCGTCATCGACATCGATACCCGCAGCTTGAAGGCTAGCAAGGTGACGGAAGCGTGATTTCAGACCATCAGACAACTCACCAGCTTTTGTCAGCTCAACTGCTGTACCGCCAGAGATTTGCTTATCTTCATCCATTTTGATGTCATTGCTAATGCTGTAGAACAGCTTCATGGAATCCGCACTGGTCGCCGCTTCCCATGCAATGGTGTTGGCGTCTAACCAATGGGCTTTTTGACCATCAATATCAACAGGGCGCTCTTCTATTGGCTCGTAGTAAAGTTCACTGCTGCCGTGGAAGCCAAACAAACCTTTCGATTCGCCGATTTTCGTCAACTCTACTTTTGAGTTTGCGCTGCCGAACGCTTTCTCATCACCTTTGTGCAGAATGAAGTTCATGCATTCGTGTGGGTCAGAGGCGTCAGGGTTTATTTTCAGTACGTAGTAAGCACCATAGGTGTCGTTGATGCCATCGAATGGGTGTGGCGCAGACCAATCCGTTCCTGTTCCCGGAATGCCCATTGCGTCTAAATCTGTGCTGGTACAGCCCTCACCGTTCCATAGGTGCAAGCCCCAACCTTCGTAGTCGCTGGCTGTTGAAGCTGATGCTACGTCACGTTTGTAATAAATGACGACTTCGTTCTCTCCCGCAGGGTACAAGCCTGAGCCAGGGGTCGTCGTATCTTCGTTCGTGCTATCACTACCACAACCGCTGATTACCGCGACGGAAATCAAAGGCAGTACGGTTTTGGCAATTGTTGATAATTTAAATGTCTTATTGTCCACGTTTACAAATCCATTGTTATTGAATTGATATTGAGCTGCGCGCTGCCTTCGCTGACTCAATCATCAAGAAGGTTTTGCACACGCTAGAAAGGCAGATGCCAAAAAAGGAAATGTTCAATTAGATGCTAATACACTGAATCATCAGCAAAATGTGAGAGCAGGCTGTTAAGTTTTTTACAGGTGCAAATTTTCTGTCACAGTCGATTTTGTTCACAAATTAAATAATAAAACAGGCGCATAGTGAGAGATTCTGCACATCATTAAAATGTAAATTTTTATGGGATGAGTAAGGGGGGATGATAGGGGATGAGAATGTCTCAGCCCCAAAACCGTGATTAAGTTCTATAAAAATGAGGGCTATATTTTTCTTTTAAAAATAAGTTGCAGTGATGTTGAATAAAATACCGCCATTAAGTCTTCGCAAGCTTCAGATTTTCGCTAAGTGGTCGTTATATAATGAAGGTAGTCGGCGTTATGTCGGCGCGTAATCATAAGATTTCCCTGAAAGGGAGTTGAATTGGGCCCTGAAACCAAAAGAGGCTATTTATGAGTAGTATGGGCATTGCCATTGCGGCAACTGGCCTTTCACTCGTCCTGATATTTGTGTGGATGATCTCGTTGTCGATGCGGAAACAGAGACTCGAGGCAGAGAGGAAAGCTCGCGAAGCCGCTTATCGAAAGGCGATGCATAAAGCGCGAGAGCAAGAGCGTAAAGAGCGAGAGTTCAAAGCCGAAACTGGGCATATCCCCACCATTTTATTTCTAGCGAAAGAAGCCGAAAAGGGCAACATTCGTCAAGCGCTGTATTGGTATGATAAAGCCGCTAAACTGGACAATGTGACGGGGATGTACGGCATTGTTCGCTTAAGTGAACGCATGCGCGAAGATGTGATTTTAAAAGAGCAGGCAAACTTCTGGCGTACCGCAATTGCGGGAATGGAAGGGGATACCGAAGCGAAATTTTCGACGGGCAAGGCCTTGGTCTTTGGTCGAGGAACTGAAAAAAATATCCCAAAAGGTAACCAACTGATTGAAACTGCCGCCGAAGAAGGCTGCATTGATGCCATGATTTATATGGGGGAATGGCAGCTTTCACCAGATAATAGTGCAGGACGCAGTGCAGATGCGCTTTACTGGTTTATGAAAGCGGCGGAAAAAGACAGTGCGGATGGCAAAATCCAAGTCGGCTTATGTTACCTAAATGGCATTGGTACAGAAAAAAGCATGGTTAAAGGTTGCTACTGGCTGGAACGGGCCGCGGAAGGTGGCAGTGCTAAAGCGATGTATCATGCTGGCGAAGCGTGGAAGGATAAAGGTAAAACGGGTAATGCAATTGCTTACGTTTGGCTGTTTCTTGCTGCTAATATGGGCTACCAACCTGCACGTACGTTGCGTGATGAAGTGGCAACCAATATTGGTGTTGATGTTGTCGTTGGATTGCAGTCCATAGCGAAGCCGTTGCAAAGAAAGCTGGCCTCAGGAATGGTTAGAAAGCACTCTATTATTCGAGCCCTTAACAAAGTGTACAAACGCGAAGCGTATTTTCCTGCGGAAGAGGAGCTCAATGCGGTGTTGAATGATGAGAATAAAGACGTCTCCGAAGCTTGGGAGGAGACATCAACACTAGATTTTCAGCCTAAGATGACAACGGTAACAGCAGAAGACCAGGCAAGCACATCGCCTAACGAAAAAAAACTCTCTAAAGATGCGCTCGATTTCACTCAAAACTTCCTTCAGCCATAACCTATCTTATCCAGAAGCCTCAAGATTGAGGCTTTTCTTTTGTCTTTAAAATGTTACGCCAAATCCAAGTCAGCTTAATGTATTTGAGGCTAGACATCCAATGACGTGAAAACTCATTTTCGACATTTGGAGGACGAAAGATGATAAGTCAACCTGTTAAAATCGGTGACGACACCGCCGTAGTCATTCCAAGCGTAATCCTGGCTCAGCTCGGGATAAGGGAAGGAGATACCCTAGAAATCGCACTGAATAAAGACAAAATGGAAATTAAGAAGATGGTGTTGAAAACCAGCGCTCCAACTTACTCTGAAGATATTGAGGAGAATTGAGTTAGAGAATCTTGGTTTGTCGGATACACTACTGGTTTCGCAAAACTGGCGCTTGCCGCTGTCTTTGAACTATCGATAACTACAATAAGAGGTAAGGTACTATGCAAGGTATCCTCTCTATACAATCTCATGTTTCTTTTGGTCATGCTGGTAACAGCAGTGCTGTTTTCCCAATGCAACGCATGGGTTTCGAAGTATGGCCGATTCATACCGTTCAATTTTCTAACCACACGCAGTATCAAGAAGGCTGGACTGGGCGAGCGTTTGCGGCTGAAGACATCAGCGAGTTAGTTCGTGGACTTGGTAACATCGGCACGCTGGAAAAGTGCCAAGCGGTATTGACGGGCTACCAAGGTAGCGCAGAGCAGTGCCTTGCTGTTGAAGATACCGTGACGAAAGTGAAGCAAGCGAACCCGAACGCACTTTACGTTTGCGACCCTGTGATGGGCGCGCCAGACAAAGGCTGCATTGTGGCTCCGGGCATTGCTGAAAATCTTCTAACGCGTTTGATGCCAATGGCGGACGTGATCGTTCCGAACCAATTCGAGCTAAGTCAATTTGCTGAGATGGAAATCCACTCACTAGACGATGCGATCACCGCATGCCAACGTGCGCTAGAGAAAGGTCCAAAAGTGGTGCTAGTTAAGCACCTTTACTGCCTAGAAAATGGCAGCTTTAACATGCTATTGGCTACGCAAGAAGGTATTTACCTTGCGAAGCGTCCTCAATTTGAGTTTGCTAAACAACCTGTTGGCGTGGGCGATCTTATTTCAGCTATTTTTACCGCGGGACTCTTAAAAGGCTGGTCTCCTAAACAAGCTTTCCAACATTGTCATGACGCGTGCTACGGGGTGTTAAGTGCAACGTATCATGCAGGCGAATGGGAGCTGCAAACTATCGCGGCGCAGCAAGAGTTTGTTGAACCAAGCAAACACTTCCCGATTGAAGAAGTGGCTCTGGTCACCGCATAATTGAGCGCAATTAAACAAAAAAGGGGAGCCATCATCGGCTCCCCTTTCTATTTGTTCTGTCAGTCTTACTGAGCTTTTTGCTGCTCTGATTTACAAACTGCTGCCGTAAAGACAACGTCTGTTGAGCTGTTTAGCGCAGTTTCAGCAGAGTCTTGAATCACACCGATAATGAAGCCAACCGCTACAACCTGCATTGCTACGTCGTTTGAGATACCAAACAGGCCACACGCAAGTGGGATAAGTAGTAGAGAGCCACCTGCAACACCTGATGCGCCGCATGCAGAAACCGCAGCTACAATACTTAGAAGTAGCGCAGTCAGTAGATCAACTTCGATACCCATAGTGTGCACAGCTGCAAGCGTTAGCGTCGTGATAGTGATTGCAGCACCAGCCATGTTGATGGTCGCACCTAGAGGGATAGATACTGAGTATGTATCCTCGTCCAGTTTTAGCTTCTCACATAGTGCCATGTTTACTGGAATATTCGCCGCACTTGAACGAGTGAAGAACGCAGTTACACCACTTTCACGTAGACAACGGAATACAAGTGGGTAAGGGTTTTGTTTGGTTTTAACGAACACGATCGCTGGGTTTACAACGAGTGCGATGATCATCATTGCGCCAAGAAGAACCGCCAGAAGGTGTGCGTAGCTTGCTAGTGCGCTAAAGCCCGTTGTCGCAAACGTTGAAGCAACCAAGCCAAAGATACCAAATGGTGCAAGACGAATGATAAAGCGCACAATGTGAGACACGCTGTGGCTTAGATCTTCAAATACGGCCTTCGTTGTTGCCGATGCGTGGTGTAGTGCAAGACCCAGACCCACACCCCAAGCAAGAATGCCGATGTAGTTTGCTTCTACTAGTGCATTTACTGGGTTGTCGACCAGTTTAAACAACAGTGTGCGTAGAATTTCAGCAATACCTTGAGGAGGCGTTGCACCTTCAGCGCCGGTGACAAGCGTTAAATTGGTCGGGAAAAGGAAGCTTAGAACCACTGCTGATAGCGCCGCGAAGAATGTACCCATCAGGTACAGTACAACGATTGGGCGCATGTAAGTGTGTTGGTTTTTCTTTTGGTTTGCAATTGAAGCGGCAACCAAAATAAACACAAGAATTGGCGCGATCGCTTTAAGCGCGCCGACAAAAAGGCTACCAATTAATCCCGCGCTTTCGGCATGGCTTGGAGAAATTGTCGCGAGCAAAATACCAAAGACGATACCGACAAGGATCTGGACGACGAGGTTACCACGAGCATATCGGGCAACGAGGCTGTTGTGTTGCATACATCATTCCTGCAATTTTATGCCAGAGTGGCAGGGCAATAGTCCATCATTACACGGCGATAATGCCCTTATATTACAAGGGGTGAGCATTGCTTCTGGTCACTAAGACACATGATTATCAATTATCCTGTTTTTATAAATTCAGCCATTTTCTTGCTGAATATCACATATCTTAGCTTGGTAATATTTTGTGTCTAGTTTTAGTTTGTTTTTGGATTAAATGTTTGCTCAATGTTATTTAAATAAGATTTTTATGTTGAAAATTATCATTAGTTATGAGTAATGGTTTTTAATAAAGTTGTTAAAAAGGAGACTTTCGTCTCCTTTGATTTTATTGACAACTCAAACGCAACAAATTAATAACTTTGTTGGCGCCTGCGCTTATCACTCATGGCATTGCGAGCAAGTTTACCGAATCGTCGACTTTGTGCTCGTTGCTCTGCCAAAGTCGCGCCGTTAAAGGCTTGTTCTCGCAATAGTTTTTGATAGTTATTGAAACGACGAACCTCCAGTTTGCCATTTGCAATCGCAGTTTGAACTGCGCAGCCTGGCTCAGTTTGGTGCTTACAATTGCCAAAGCGACAACGCTGAGCGAGCGCCTCAATGTCAGAAAATGCCTCACTGACCCCCGATTCACAATCTGCTAGTTGAAGCTCGCGCATTCCCGGAGTATCAATCAAGATGCCGCCATCAGGTAATAGATGGATAGAGCGCGATGTAGTTGTATGTCGCCCTTTGCTATCGTCTTCACGAATATGCCCAGTTGCCTGTTCTTGTTGCCCGAGTAATGCATTAACAAGAGTTGATTTGCCAACGCCTGAAGAACCGATAAAAGCGAGGGTTTGTCCTTCTTTGCACCAGGTCATGAGTTTAGAAGCACTCTCTATTTCTAAGCCGTTGACTGTCTCTATAGCTAATAGAGGGTCGAGCTTCTGTACTTGGCTTTTTAGTTCATCAGTATTGTCACACAAATCGGCTTTGGAAAGCACGATGACGGGTTCGACTTCGGCTTCATGAGCCAAGGCAAGATAGCGTTCAATACGACTTAAATTGAAGTCGTCGTTAAGGGAACAGACGATAAACACTGTATCCACATTGGCTGCGATAAGTTGCTCTACCACTTTGCTGCCAGCGGCTTTGCGGCTAAAGAGGCTCAAGCGATCCAGTAAGCGAACAAATTGCTGATCTTCATTTAAGATTACCCAGTCTCCGACGGTCATATTGGGTAAAGAATGGTGGGCATTAAGATGAACTTGCCCAGTTTCTGTTGCCAATAAATAACCACTTCGGTGATGCGCAATTACACGAGCAAAGATAGTGTTGTCGTAATCGTCTAATGTCAGTTGTTGCTGAAAAAATGGTTTCCAACCCAATTGTTTTAGAGGGTTTGAAGTTGAAACTAATGTGTCACAAAAAGTATGTGTTTGATTCATTATTGAATTATCCCAGACGCAACAAAGTGCCTTAATACAAATCGCATTAGGGTCTAATTCGGATAGAGTTGACCCCGGTGAAGACCGGGCAGAGAAGGGGAGTTGTGGCTATGCCACAGAGTTGGTGCTGTTAGGGTTACCCTTGCGATGCCCAGTTAGTGTTATTCAATACAATCATCTTGTGTCCTCTTCGTTGGTTAATAAATAAGTGAGTTAATTAAGCCAAAAGAGTATAGCCGCCCTTTTTTAAAGAGGGTAGCTATACTGCAAAAATATTAACTTTGTTTTGTGATGCGCTCTTCCATAATCTGCGAATACGTGTTGGCTTTTAAGCCGTATATGATTTGGACATGACGATCATCCAATATCACGACGCCATGCGCGCCATGATTCTTGAGTGCGTTCTTATCGATGACGGACGTCGCTCTGAGGGTAAGACGCAGCCGAGTCGCACATGCACCAGTTTCTAGCAGGTTCTCTATGCCCCCAATGGCGTCAATGATCGTATCGACGTCTTGTTCGACATTGGGGTTGGTATGAGTTAGGAAATTGAAAAATTGCTTCAGCACTGACTTAACCGTCATTTGAAGAGTCTTCGGTCGTTAGTTTTGAAATGGCTTCAACAATCGGTGCCGGTGAGAGCGTATGCGGTACTTTAGTGATTAACGTGCCATCCGGCTTCAAGAAGTAAAAGTAAGAGCTATGATCCAGCGTGTATTTTAGTTCTGAGCCTTCCAATTCTGTCTTGCGGAAAATGACACCATAGTTGTGTGCCAAAGGTGTCGTTACATCAAGTGGTGCCGATAGGCCTTCAATCATTGGATGGAAGTAATGGGCATATTTTGCTGATGCATCGGCCTCATCACGCTCTGGGTCTAAAGAAATGAACATCGGGCGTAGTTGTGCTTTTTGCGCGTCGTCAATTTGATTCAGTGCTCCTGCCAGCATTGCAAGAGAAGTTGGGCAAACGTCTGGGCAGCGAGTAAAGCCAAAATAGACGACTCGGATGCGAGGGTCATTCACATCGAAGATATTGACGGCTTGGTTATTTTCCCCAAACAATACCGTTTGTTGAGAGGTGGAACTGTCCACTTGCTCTGGCTTCGTTTTCTGATTATCTAAATAGCTCTTTACGCCAAACCCGAGTGCGAAAGCAGCTACGAGAAATAGGGACCAATTGTGGCTCATAACGATTCCTTATCTTTGCATTTTTATAGCAGGGTAAACGGTATTCTCTCCATCACTGAGTTCACCAACCCAAGTCATTGCATCCTCCGTGCAAACCGGGAGAATGATGTCACCTTGATATTGGCCAGGAGCGATTTGCTTCAGCAAAAACTTAGGCTCACCCATCTCCATTTCTCTTCCTGAAAGACTTAGGATGAGTTGCTTAGCATCGCTTGTATGCCACTCAACATTTAGAGTGGTAGGAACCAAGGGTTGAGCAGTTTCTGAGTTTAGCGTCATCGTAACATTTTCTTGGACGCAAGAGGTTGTAGAGAGAAAGCAGTATTCATCTATTGACTTGCTTTGAGTGGAAGAAGAAAAGCTTTTTATTAGAGTCGGGGCATAAAATCCCGCAACTAATGCGGCTGAAACAGCGGCGATTTGTAACAGTTTCATTAAGGTTCAGCATTTATCACTTAACATTACGAGCATCGTAGCACAGATGCGCCGCTCGCCAACTCGTGACCTCGGTAAATTGTGCGTTATACCTCGGTGACCAGCTTCCTTATAACGCGACGGACTTTATTGCATCAAATACAGCAGAGTTTTCAATTGAGATGTTTTGCCCTTAGCCAATAAATAAAAACGGAGCCAATTGGCTCCGTTTTTATTTGGTTCAGTATGTGTTTGATACCAAAGTTATTTATCTGAGTCTGCGAATTTCTCTAGACCTAAAACCAGAGCAATGGCTGCAAGCATCATCACGACAGCAAGTACTAACTGAGAAGGTTGTGATGTCACGTGTTCAAATTCAAATGGTGATAGGTTGTGCTGTAGCAATGGCACTTGTTCGCCCTTCGAATTGGTGCGCCAAGTGATGGTTTCTTTCCATGGCCAAATCTTTGGCAACGTACCAATCATTAATCCAGTCAAAAACATCAGGGTGAAATCACGGAACTTGCGTAGTAACCACGACAATAAGTGAGAGAAGGACAGTAAACCGATCACGCAGCCAGACAAAAATAGCGCTAATGTATCGACTTGAAAACCTTTCACTGCGGCTAATACAGGAGCATACATGCCAATCAGCAGCAAAATAAAACTGCCAGAGATACCCGGCAAGATCATCGCACAAATCGCGATAGCTCCAGCGAATAAGGTATTAATGGCCGTTGGTTCCATGTGTAAAGGTTTGAGCACAGTAATACTATAAGCAAACCCGACACCAACGAGCAGAATGACAAAGCGGACAAGATCGCGTTGCTCAACCTGACGAATAATGTGATACACAGAGACCAAAATCAGACCAAAGAAAAATGACCAAAGTGGGATCGGGTGTGTGTCAAGAAGCCAAGTAATCAACTTTGCTAGCGTTGCAATACTGGTGAAAATGCCGGCAAACAGAGCGATAAGGAAGAATCCGTTGATGTGATTAAACGCGGCTTTAACCCCTTCTTTTCGCCAGATAGAGAAAAGTGAGGGGTTAATGCGTCGAATGCTTTCAAGCAGCGTATCGTAAATACCAGTGATAAACGCGATGGTGCCGCCAGATACACCAGGTACAACATCTGCTGCACCCATGGCGATTCCCTTGAAGAAAGTAATTAAGTAGTTCATTGCTCTAATGCTAAGTCGTTTCGATGGCAGAGAGTATACAAACATTGCGATGAAAAAAGTATGAAATAGTGCTGTAACTACTTGGTTTTATATCCAATCTATTGCCTATCTTTATTACCCGCCAAGAGACAATGCCGCCGTAACGAGCTTTTAATGCTTGGTTTACATTTTTGAGATGATTAACTCTACTATCAATTATCAATCTTGGTTGCATTATGCAATTGCAATTTGCATTATAAAATTGCATTTTGATAATTTGCGCGTGAATAAATCCAGCTTATATGAGATCTTGTGCCCAAAAATAAGTCTTTGCATTTTGGCATGATTAATGCATAATACTGCTCGACCCTTCTTAAGCCGAGGGTCACCTAGCCAACTGACGTTGTTAGTGAATACAATTTGTTCACACTAAATATAAGCCAATCGCGATTATTGCGGTTGGCTATTTTTTTATATGAACAACGTTACTTACGTGCTTTGCAAATTGCACTTCTCTTTCTGTCAGTCATAAAAAAGGGCTGACGTGTTACGTCAACCCTTGTGTTTTACTTTACGTTTTAACCCGTTTATCTAGCAGTTCAGTATCCCATTAACTGTAGCAAATTTTCAGCTGTCACAATGGCTTCTTTACGATTAGCAATATTAAGCTTTTGGTACAGGTTGCGAATGTGGGTTTTAATTGTCGTACCTGCCACATCCAGCTCTTGTGCGATTTGCTCGTTACTAAAGCCTGAATAAATCAGCCCCAGAACCTGCCATTCGCGTTGTGTTAATGGGCTAGTACGTACTAGCTCTGGCACATTAGGGTGATTCACCAACTTTTCAATAAAGTCTTCATCAAAGTGAATCGACCGGCTACGTTGATTCGATGAAATGTCCTTCATTAACTGTTGAGCACGGTGACGCTCAAGATCGCCCAGTTCATGGCGGAGGCTCAACTTCTCCAGCAGACCGCCAATGGTTGCACCATCAATCAGGAAGTTTCCGACCATGCCAGTTTGGTTCGTCATTACTAATGCTTCTTTTAACAGAGCCTTGGCTTGCTCCTCATCTTTTTGGCGAGCAGAAAGGACCGCTTCAACCACTAAGTTGCGATTAGTATCTGTGATTAGGTTAGTGCGACGAGCTTCACCTTGGAGAAAATCTAACGCAGCACGAGCGTCGGTATATTGGCCTAAGTTAATGTGGGCGCGAGCAATGTTACGCCATTGCAATTGAGAAAAGTGGTTGCATGCCGATTCAGGACGAACCGCAGTGTTGAGCCATTCTTGCATTGCATCGGTATTCCCGCGCGCTTGCCAAAATAGAATCAACGATAGTGAAGCGTTTGCAGTCCAATCTACGTGATAAGTCGACTGTTTCATCAAGTGCTGTATATGCTCAATGAATTTACCTGCTTTGTCTAATTCACCGCGTCCAATCGCAATACGCGCCAACATCGAATAGCTATGTAAGTGCTTGCTTGGTGAATGGTTTTCGAGAATTTGCAGACCTTTGTACGCGCATTCTTCCGCTTCATCAAGTCGGTTCCAGCACCAAAGTACTTGCGCGCGAATACGCAGCAAAAATTCATGAAGAGGAACATGCTGAAGCTGCTGATCTTCAATCAGACGGAATGCGGAATCTTGTAGTTCAAAGGCAGCTTGCACGTAACCTTGTGCAATTAAAATCTCGCTTTGCTGCAATATTGCCCATAACGCTTGGTGATATACCTGATACTGACGAGCTAGCTTTTCAGTTTGTTGCATCATCGGCAAAGCACGGTCTAGTTTACCTAGCACGTGGTTAACTTCACCAACAACCGAAGTCGCCACAATTCGGCTACGGTAAATTGTGTTATCAAGTTGGCTAAGCGCTAACTCCGCTAATTCGAGAGCTTTTTCTGGTTGGTTACTGTTGATAGCCACTTGAGCAAGCAACGCGTTTGCTTGACCTTGATAATGAATATCTAACGCAATGTTACGCTTTTTGTGTTCCTCTTCCGCTTCTTCAAGCAGGTGGCCCACTTGGTTATAACGATGCTGACTTTGAGCCAACCATGCTCGGAGCATCGTAAGTTTTGGGTGGCTGAACAACAGATCATCGTCCAACTTGTTAATTGAGCTTTCCAGTGTGCTGAGTTCGCCTTGGTTAAACATCTTCCAGCCGAATTCGTTTAGGATCTCTACCACTAAGTCCTTATCATTCGATTTTTGTGCATGATGAATCGCTTGGTGTGGTGCTTTTTGTTGTAACCAAGCGATAGCAGCATTGCGGTGGAGATCTTTTTCTTGCTGAGGAATACGAGCTTGGCGCTCATGAGATAAAAACTCGCCAAATAAGTTATGGAACCGGAACCAGTTCTGTTCCCCTTCGAGCGGGTAAATAAATAAGCCGTAACGGTTAAGCGATTCAATCATTCCCAGTGCGTCTTCGCGTTGGGTAAGGGCAAACACTAACTCATCATTGAAGTGGTCAAGCACGGATACTTGCATTAAAAAGTGACGAGTTTCGTGATCGAGTAAGTCAAACACTTCTTCGACCAAGTAATCCCACAAGTGCGCGTGATTGAACTGCGATACCGACTCTACAGTTTGTGCCAATGTGCGGTTTTGATGTTGGGCTTGTAATGCGATCAACTGCATCGCCGATGGCCAACCTTCAACATAGGTTCTTAGGCTGTTCGCCATGTCTTCATCAATACCATCGGCGATACGCTGGTTAAAGAAGCGAGTGGTTTCTTCGGTATCAAACGCCAACATCTCGTTGCCGATTTCGATCATTAAATCACGAACACGTAAGTTTGCAGTGCCCAGAGGCGGCGCTGCACGACTGGTTACCACAACGGTGAGGTTGTCTGGCATGTGCTTTAAGAAGAAACGCATGGATTCATGGATTTCATCATTCGTGATTAAATGGTAGTCATCAAGTACCACGTAGCACTCTTGATGAAAGTCAGCCATTTCAGCGAATACTTCGCTAAATAGGGAGCGTAAAGACGAGATCTGACGTTTTTCCGCCAGTTTTTGTGCGTTAGCGCAACTGAAGTTGGTGGCTTTGTTTAATGCTTGAAGCAGATAGTTTACAAAGCGAAAGCCGTCGTTATCGCTGTCATCAATGCTGTACCAACCGACGTTTGGCTTATCGGATAGCCACTGCGCTGCCATTGTCGTTTTTCCGTAACCTGCTGGGGATCGGAATAAAACCAATTTGTAGTAAGGCGCTTGCTGTAGTAAGTCCAACACTCGTGGGCGCACGATGGCATTGTGCAGGCGTCCTGGTCGAGTAAGCTTAGATGGAATCCACATTAGTAGTTATGTCCTTATTTATGTATACCCAAATGACAGCAACGTGATCATTCTTGTAAAGCCCCCTTGAAAGCCGTCTTACTGAATGATGTCATCAGCATCAAAAACACTGTTTGAATGCCGGATAATGTCGCTACTGTTGGGGCTTGCGTCCGTCTGAAAAACCATTCCATACGGTCACTTAGATATAAAAGCTAGCTAAAACTAGAAATAACTCACATCGCCTAATTCTAGTTTGTATAAAAAGCGTACAATCCTGTGAGCTGAGTGGGATGTTACGACATCAGAAATGTTCGTTACTTTGATCCACTTCCTAATTCTCAAGGGTTGATGGATTTACCATCAACTACGCCCTTTATTTGTGATTGTCGTCACTTAAATATCGTTTGTTTCGTTAGCGTTAAGATCGCGTTGCACATAGATTACGAAAAGTTCTTCTACGCTGACCGAGTTAATGTGACCGATATTACAATTTTCACATCATCAGATGAGTGGACTATAAAAAGCGTCATGAACGGGTTTTAACCTTTCTCACATTCCATTGTGATCAAAATCACTAAGAACTGGTGCAAAGTTCACTTTGTTGAGATTTGGATCACTAACCTAGCAATGGTACCCCCTCTACGCCCTCAGCCCTCCTCCTTCAAAGGATGAGAATTAGGAGGATGTTTATTCACAGAGGTAAATGCACGATGTATGGCAGATGAATTACCAAAAGACGTGAGAATTTCGTAATGAAACCTACTCAACAAAAACAATTTGACAAGAAGTCGTTCCAAGAAAGCGTAAAGAAACACCTATCTGTAACTTACGCTCATACGATTGAAAACGCAGACAGCCGCGCATGGTACCTAGCAATGGGGCATGCTCTGGCTGAATTTACTACTCTAGATTTGCTTGCGACAGAAGAAGATCCACGCATTAAAAGTGCGAAGAGCGTTAACTACCTTTCGCTAGAATTCCTTATCGGTCGTTTGACGGGTAACAACCTAATCAGCATGGGTCTGTATGAACAAGTAACAGAAGCAATGGCTGAACTGGGTTACAACCTAACTGATCTGCTAGAAGAAGAGCGCGACCCATCATTGGGTAACGGTGGCCTTGGTCGTCTGGCTGCGTGTTTCATGGATTCATGTGCGGCACAAGAATTCCCAACTGTCGGCTATGGTTTACATTACGAATACGGTCTATTTAAACAGTCATTCAAAGATGGTCGCCAGCAAGAAGCACCTGACGCATGGCGCGGTGTAGAAGGCTACCCTTGGGAAATTGCGCGTCCAGAACTTGCGCAAGAGATCGGTTTCTACGGTCACGTTGAAGTGATTAACGAGAACGGTAAAGAGGTTCGCAAATGGGTACCAGGCATGACAGTAAGAGCAATGCCTTGGGATCTTCCAATTGTGGGTTACGAATCAGACACGGTTTACCCGCTACGTCTTTGGGAATGTCAGGCGATTGCACCATTTTCACTAGCAAGCTTTAACAATGGTGATTACTTCGAAGCTCAGCACGCACTGATCGACGCAGGTAACATCACTAAAGTGCTTTACCCGAATGACAACCACGAGAAAGGTAAAACACTGCGTCTAATGCAGCAGTACTTCCACTCAGCAGCGTCTGTACGTGACATCCTACGTCGCCACGAAGCTGCGGGCTACTCGCTAGCGGATCTACCTAAGCAAGAGACTATCCAGCTTAACGATACACACCCAACGATTGCGATTCCTGAACTAATGCGCATCCTGATGGATGAAAAAGGTTTAGCTTGGGAAGCGGCTTGGGAAATCAGCTCTAAGACATTTGCGTACACCAACCACACGCTACTTCCAGAAGCACTAGAGACATGGCCAGAGTCGCTAATCCAGCACCTGCTACCACGTCACATGGAGATCATTTACGAGATCAACCACCGCTTCCTACAAGACGTACGTGCAATGTGGCCGGGTGATGTCGCGAAGCAACAGAAGCTTTCTATCATCGAAGAAGGTTTCCACCGCATGGTTCGCATGGCAAACCTATGTGTAATCGGCTCTTACGCAGTAAACGGTGTAGCAGCACTTCACTCTGAATTGGTTAAGAAAGACCTATTCCCAGAGTTCCACGAAATGTACCCGACACGTCTACACAACGTAACGAACGGTATTACGCCACGTCGCTGGTTGAAGTTCTGTAACCCAGGTCTGTCTCAGCTTATCACTGAGAAAGTCGGCCCAGAATGGCCAGCGAAACTAGAGCAACTTGAAGGTATTGCGAAGTACGCTACTGACGCGACATTCCAAAAAGAATTCATGGCAGTGAAGAAAGAGAACAAAGAACGCCTAGCAACTTGGGTGAAAGAGAACATGGGTATCGAGCTCGATACTAATGCAATCTTCGATGTTCAAATCAAGCGTCTGCACGAGTACAAACGTCAGCATCTAGACTTGCTACACGTACTGTCTCTGTACCATCGTATTCTTAATGAACCAGGTTTTGAGTGTACGCCACGCGTTGTGTTCTTCGCAGCAAAAGCAGCACCGGGTTACCACCTAGCGAAAGAAATCATCTTCGCAATCAACAAGATTGCAGACAAGGTGAACAACGATCCTCGCATCGGTAACAAGCTGAAAGTGGTATTCATCCCTGACTACCGCGTGAGCATGGCTGAAATCATTATCCCTGCGGCTGACGTTTCTCAACAAATCTCGCTAGCGGGTAAAGAAGCATCAGGTACAGGTAACATGAAGATGGCGCTAAACGGTGCGCTAACTATCGGTACAATGGATGGTGCAAACGTTGAGATTCGTGAGGAAGTAGGCGATGAGAACATCTACATCTTCGGTCTAGATGTTGAAGGTGTGAAAGCGCTGAAAGCTCAAGGTTACAACCCATTTGATTACTACAATGCGGATCACTTACTCAAAGCGTCAATGGACTTGCTATTGGGTGAAGAGTTCACACCAGGCCAACCGGGCTTACTGCGTGCCACATACGACAGCCTACTAGACGGCGGTGACCCGTACTTATGTCTTGCGGACTTTGCATCTTACGTGAAAGCGCACGAAGACATGAGCGAACAATATAAAGATCAAGCTGGCTGGGCGAAGAAGGCCATTCTTAATACCGCCCTTGTTGGCAAGTTCACGTCAGACCGCTCAATCCGCGACTACGTGAACAATATCTGGAAACTTGAAGCGGTGAAACGCTAATAGAACCTAGTTAAGACCAAGGTAGCCAAGCGCTACCTTTGGTCATTTTCCAAAAGAAGTTATTGATAACAATAAAACCCTACATGGAAGGTGTTGGTATTACCTTCGGAGAAAGCGATGAAAGAACAAACAGCATTAAAGAAAGTCGCGGAAATGGCGAGATTGGCTGATAGCTATGTCAGTGCTTGGGGAGATGAGGCGAAAGTGTCTGAGGAGACGCTACGCCGCTTGCTCGCTTCGCTTGGCTACGATACTAGCAGTGATGAAAAACTACTGGCTTCTGCTGAAAAGAAACATAAAAAAGACGTACTAGCCCCTGTTCTTGTTTTACGCGACGGCGAACCAGTCGAAGTGGAACTAAACCTAGGTACGAGTGCTCGTGAGAGTGAATTCAGCTGGCGTTTAGAAACAGAACAAGGAGAGGTACTTGAAGGCTATCTTCAGTCCCAAATTGTTCGTGATGAGCGTGCTGAGGGTGGCCCTCTAGTGTTTGCATTGCCAAAGAACTTGGCTTGGGGTTATCACAAACTGATCATCAGTCGTAAGCGTCGTAAAACACCTTACGAGATGTCATTGATCATTACGCCGAAAGCGTGTTTCAAACAAGACGATCTAAACCAACACAAAAAGCTATGGGGTCCTAGTATCCAGCTTTACACACTGCGTACTCAGCATAACTGGGGCATCGGTGATTTTGGCGACCTAAAACAACTGGTGAGTGATATTGCCTCTCGTGGCGGTGACTTCATTGGCTTGAACCCTATTCACTCGCTGTTCCCTGCGAATCCAGAAGGGGCAAGCCCATACAGCCCGTCTTCTCGTCGTTGGTTGAACATCATGTACATCGACGTAAGCTCTGTACCTGAGTTCGCGCTAAGTGCAGAAGCACAACAACGTGTCGGTAGTGCAGAGTTCCAACAACGTTTACAAAAAGCGCGAGACTCTCATTGGGTGAATTACACCGAAGTTTCGCAACTAAAAATGAGCGTTCTTCCGTTGCTATTCAGTGAGTTTAAAGCTCGCCATTTAGACAAGAACACTGATCGCGCTCGTGCCTTCTTGGACTTTGTTGAAAAAGGCGGCGACAGCTTGCTACACCAAGCTGCATTCGATGCACTTCATGCTGATTTACATGCAGAAGATGCAAACATGTGGGGCTGGCCAGTATTCCCTGAGAAATACCGCACATTCGACGCAGCCGGTACTCAGAAGTACATTAAGGACAACCAAGATCGTGTTCACTTGTACATGTACCTGCAATGGATCGCAGACGATCAAATCAAAGAAGCGCAAGCGCTAGCCGAAGAAAAAGGCATGGCTGTGGGTTTGTACCGCGACCTTGCGGTTGGTGTTGCAGATTCAGGCAGCGAAACATGGGCTGATGAAGGCGCGCTAGTATTGGATGCAAGCATCGGTGCACCACCAGATGTACTTGGTCCACTAGGCCAAAACTGGGGTCTGCCTCCGCTTAACCCTCAGGTTTTAGAAGCGACTGGCTACGACGCTTACATCAAATTGCTACGTGCTAACATGAAGCATTGTGGTGCATTGCGTATCGACCACGTACTTGGCCTGCTTCGCCTTTGGTGGATTCCAAAAGGCGAGAAAGCGACAGAAGGCGCATACCTGTACTACCCAGTGGAAGACATGCTAGCAATCCTAGCGTTGGAATCTCACCGTCATCAGTGTTCTGTAATCGGTGAAGACTTGGGTACTGTACCTGATGAAATCGTTGATATCCTTCGTGACGCCGGTGTTCACTCGTACAAAGTCTTCTTCTTCGAAACATCAAAAGACGACGGTGGCTTTATTTCTCCGAAGCACTACGCTGAGCAATCTATGGCTGCGCTGTGTACGCACGATATGCCAACACTACGTGGTTTCTGGCACTGTGATGACTTGAAGATGGGGCGTGAGATTGGTCTGTACCCTGATGAACAGCAATTGGAAGGCCTATTCGCTGACCGCTTGAAGTGCAAACAAGGCATTCTAGACAGCGTTCGCTGGCATGGCTATTTGCCAGAAGGCATTGGTCATGATGCTCAGTACGTGCCAATGGATTCATACCTAAGCGAAGCGCTGCAACTGCACGTAGCCGCGGGTGACTCTGCACTGCTTAGCGTTCAGCTTGAAGACTGGCTAGAAATGGATCAACCGGTCAACATTCCTGGCACGGTGGATGAGTATCCAAACTGGCGTCGTAAATTGTCGATGAACCTAGATGAAATCTTCAGCCGTGAAGATGTGAATCGTATTTCTAAACGCCTTACTGAAGTTCGCGCACAGGCGAGTAAGTAAGATGCCTAGAGTGACGTAGATGGACGAGCTGATTACCAATTTTGTTAGCTCAGAGGTACGAAAGTTCCGTCTAGGTCACTCATTCCTAAAACACAATCCGTTAGGATGAAGTACCGTTATTATGCCCGCGACAATAGCGGGCATTTTTGTATTTTGACGCCGTTTACGCAACGAACGTGAGAAGCGGAGTCTTTTTGTGAGTTCACAACGTTGGCTGTGGAGAAACCGATGTTTGATTCAGATCTCTGGTCTTGAAAAGGATGTTGGCTCTAGGGAGAAAGATTTGAAAACCACTAAAACCAAGAAAATAAAGAAACAACACGAACGCGCATACGAACTGCTTGCTGAGGCGGCTTACTCAGATCCATTTGCGGCGCTGGGTCCTTTCATTGACGACGAAGCTTCGCTGAGAGTTTGGATGCCGGGCGCAAACAAGGTTGAACTGCTTGTTAATGGTGAACCTCGCGTGGCGCTTGAGCGTGATGGCGACAGCGGTTTCATCTTAAAAGAGCAACGCGATTTACACCTGACCCACTACCGTTTAGCGGTCGATTGGAATGGTGTTGAACAAATTATTGATGACCCGTACCAGTACCACAATATCTACCAAGAGTACGAGCATCTGCATACGCCAAAAGACATGTATCACTACATGGGCGCACACTTTGTCACGCTAGAACGTGGCGGTGAAAACATTTCCGGTGTTCGTTTCCTTGTTTATGCACCACACGCATCGGCTGTTAGCCTTGTGGGTTGCTTCAACCAATGGGATGGCCGTCGTCATCCAATGCAACGCTTAGACTACGGTATCTGGGGCCTATTCATTCCTGGTTTGGAAGAGGGGGTACAATACAAATTTGAGCTCAAAGGGCCAAATGGGGAAGGGTTGCCACACAAACAAGACCCTTGGGGTTTCTACTCTGAGCAATACCCATCGTTCGCATCCATTACCTACGATCACAAGCGTTACCAATGGCAAGATGCGAAATGGCAAAACCGTGCAGTGACACAAAAGCGTGATGAAGCGTTATCGTTTTACGAGCTACATGCTGGATCATGGAAGCGCGACGAGAACGGTGATTTCCTGAACTACCGCGAACTCGCGGAGCAGTTGGTGCCATACCTTGTGGATATGGGCTACACCCACGTTGAACTGATGCCTGTGTCTGAGCATCCATTCTACGGTTCATGGGGCTATCAACCCGTTGGCTTGTTTGCGCCAACTAGCCGCTTTGGCTCCCCTGATGATTTCAAATTCTTCGTGGATGCGTGTCACCAAGCAGGCATCGGTGTTGTGCTGGATTGGGTTCCTGCGCATTTCCCATCGGATGATCATGGTTTAGCTAACTTTGATGGTACGCCTCTGTTCCATGATCCAGATCCTCGTCGCGGTTGGCACCAAGATTGGAACTCCTACATTTACGATTTAGGCCGTGAACATGTACGTCGCTTCCTTGTCTCGAATGCGCTGTACTGGTTTGAACAATTCCATATCGATGGCATTCGTGTCGATGCTGTTGCGTCGATGCTCTATCTCGATTATTCACGTAGCCACGATCAGTGGGTCCCGAACGTTGATGGTGGCAACGAAAACTACGACGCAATCGCAACCTTAAAATGGATGAACGAAGAAGTGTACAAGCACTTCCCGAATGCGATGACGATTGCGGAAGAGTCAACGGCGTTTCCGGGTGTGTCTGCGCCAACCTTTATGGGTGGTTTAGGCTTTGGCTTCAAGTGGAATATGGGGTGGATGCACGACAGTCTTTCATACATCAAAGAAGATCCTGTTCACCGCAAATACCACCACAATACCATCACATTTCCGCTAGTTTATGCGCACAGCGAGAACTACGTCTTGTCTCTCTCTCACGACGAGGTGGTGTACGGCAAAGGCTCTATTCACAACAAGATGCCGGGCGATGAATGGCAGCAAACCGCAAACCTAAGAGCATACTACGGTTATATGTATGGTCAACCGGGCAAAAAGCTGAACTTCATGGGCGCGGAAATCGGTCAAACGGCGGAGTGGAACCACGATGATCAGTTGCAATGGTTCTTGCTAGAATACGAGCGTCATCAAGGCGTTCAAAAGCTGATGCGAGATTTGAACCACTTGTACCGAAATGAAGCGGCGATGCACGATCAAGATTGTGTTCCTGCTGGTTTTGAGTGGCGTCTACAAGACGAAGCGGATGCGAGCATCCTAGCGCACGAGCGTATTAGTAAAGAAGGTGAGCGTATTCTGATCATCACCAACTTTACGCCCGTACCACACGAGCGTTTCCGTTTAGGTGTTCCAAATGCAGGTCAATACGAACTGCTACTGAACACGGACGACAGCAAATACGGCGGAAGCGATTTTAAAATGCTGACCAGTGTGAAAACGGAACAAGTCGAAAGTGAATCACTGCCTCAATCACTTGAGCTTCGTTTGCCTCCACTTTCAACCGTGTTCTACAAGCTGCACAAATAATTTAGTCTAATCAAATTCTAAGCCCGTTTTACATTGTAAATCGGGCTTTTTTTGACCAAGTTTTCACTAACGATAAACAGACTGCATACTCTATACTTGCATCATATTGTTTTATTAAATCAGGCTAGGTCGGACTTTGAGAAAGATTAAATCCCTTCTGTTCAATATCTTATTGGTGCTTTTGCTTTTACCAGTGATGCTCGTTGGCATAGTGAAATACATCGATCCACCAATTTGGGGATGGAAGATCAGCCGCATGATTTCTCCTCCTGAAGGATTTCCTGAAGAGAGTCAAAATGAATGGGTGCCTTTGAGTGATATTTCTAAACACATTCAACTGGCCGTGATTGCGACAGAAGATCAAAAGTTCCCGACCCATTACGGAGTGGATTTTGATTCCTTGTTTAAAGTGATCTCAGAGTCTGGCGAGAACGGTCCCTCTCGCGGTGCGAGCACGATTACTCAGCAAACTGCAAAGAACGTGTTTCTGTTTCCTTCACACTCTTATGTGCGCAAAGCGTATGAGCTTTATTTTGCTCTGCTGATGGAAGCAATGTGGAGTAAAAAACGCATTCTTGAAGTGTATTTGAATGTGGTGGAGTTTGGTCCAGGTATTTATGGCGCGGAAGCCGCTGCGCAAAACTACTTTGGTATTCCTGCTAAACAACTTTCAACACGCCAAGCAGCAAGGCTTGCGGTGGTGCTGCCAAATCCGTATCGCATCAAAGTTTACCCTCAGACTTCTTACACCATCAGCCGCGTCAATTGGGCGATGAGACAAATGCGTAACCTTGGTAGCGTTCAGCTTTAAACTCCTTTTTACCCTGCTCATAAGTAGAACTACGCCCCCATAAAAGCAAAATGTGAAGCGTCACAAGCTTTAGGGCGTAGCTTTTCAGAATGATGTGCTCAGTTTTTCATCCATTTACTATTAGTGTGAATAAAACTACAACACGAATACTGCGCCTATGCGCAACCAATGGACTGAACGATGAAACTGAATCTGATTACGACTACCTTATTGCTTGCATCGGCAAGTGCCATCGCCGAGCCAAACATCACCATTGCTACCACGACCAACAGCCGTGACTTTCCGTTAAGTGCAGAGCAGCCTTTGGTTGTGCCCTTAACCAAAGACGGATACACGCTCAAAATCACGGGTATTGAAGGCGACTGTGTCGCGCCTGATGGTCAGAAGGTCAAATTCAACAAACCTATCGCGCTGAACTGTGGAAAGCCAACAGAACTGCCTTTAAAAATCCGTTTTACTGGCGATTACTCTTTTGCTTTTGATGCGGAAGCCAAAACTCTACGCTTCAAGCGAGAGCCTAAGAAAGCTGCCAAGACAGAATTTAAACGCCCAATCCCACAAGTGCAATGTGAGGTTTACCAAGGCGGCGAAGTCACCATCGCGCTGGGTGACAGTTTCCCCGATGGCACCAAGTTGCGTGATGCCTATTCTGGTCAGATGGTCGAAGTAAAAGATCAGCAAGTATCGCTGACACCAAGCAAAGATTCAGGCGGTTTGGTGCTACTAGAGCCAGTGAAGAAAACCAAAGAAGCAGTGCCGTTTGATTACCGCAATGCCAACATTTACTTCGTGATGGTCGACCGTTTCAATAATGCTGATACGAGCAATGACAACAGCTATGGTCGCAAGAAAGACGGTAAAGAAGAGATTGGTACCTTTCACGGTGGTGACCTAAAAGGTGTGATCGAAAAGCTAGATTACATAAAGAGCCTAGGTACAGATGCGATTTGGTTGTCGCCAATCGTTGAGCAAGTGCATGGTTTTGTTGGCGGCGGTGATAGCGGCTCATTCCCATTCTACGCTTACCACGGTTACTGGACGCGTGATTTCACCAAGATTGATGAGAACTTCGGTAACGAAGATGATCTGAAAAAGCTGGTGGAAGAGGCACACAAACGTGGCCTTAAAGTCTTGATGGACGCAGTAATCAACCACACCGGTTACTCAACGCTAGCCGATTTGCAATTTGACGGTATTGAGGTGTTAAAACCAAACGCTGACCTACCTAAGAAATGGGGGGATTGGAAACCAAAAGCGGGTGAAAATTGGCATAGCTATCACCAGAATATTGATTACCAGAGTCCAAACTGGTCGAAATGGTGGGGCGGTGACTGGGTAAGAACAGGTCTACCGGGATACCCAGCTCCGGGCAGCAGTGATATCACTATGTCATTGGCGGGGTTACCTGACTTTATCACCGAATCAGACAAAGCTGTGAAGCCAGCGCAGTGGCTATTGGATAACCCTGGTACTCGCGTAGAGGCGCGCGACAATTACACCGTCTCGGACTACCTAATTGAGTGGCAAACTGATTGGGTGAAACGCTTTGGCATTGATGGTTACCGTGTCGATACGGTGAAGCACGTTGAAGGCGATGTGTGGAAACGCTTGAAAGAAGAGGCTTCAAGCAGTCTTGAGCAGTGGCGCAAAGAGAATGGTAAGTCAGGTCAGCCATTCTGGATGATGGGTGAAGTATGGGGACATACCGCATATCGCAGTCCTTACTTTGACGATGGCTTTGATGCGTTGATTAACTTCGACATGCAGAAGAAGTTAGACAAAGGCGCGGCGTGTTTCAGCCAAATGGCAGACACCTACCAAAGTTACGCAGATACTATCGCCAATGAAAAAGACTTCAACCCAGTGAGCTACATGTCTTCTCACGATACCGAGCTGTTCTTCTCTCGCTTCAAAGATTACGGCATGCAGCGTAACGCCGCGAATGCACTGCTTCTGAGCCCTGGTGCTGTTCAGGTTTACTATGGTGATGAAGTTGGTCGTAACATTGGTCCTTACGCGGACGATTTCCACCAAGGCACTCGTTCTGACATGGTATGGAAGCTATCTGATGAGAAGCAAGCGCTGCTCAAACACTGGCAAACTCTTGGTCAGTTCCGTAAAGCGCACCCAGCGATTGGTGCGGGTCAGCATCACGTGATTGAACAAGAAGGCGCGTACGTGTTCTCTCGCTCGCTTGGCAATGACAAAGTCATTGTGGCGTTTGTGGGTCGCGAAAAGTAGTTAGAACTTCGTTTTAAGCCTAGATAGAAAAAGCCCTTCCTTGAGTTATCAGGGAAGGGCTTTGTTGTTTTAGTTCGCCAGTTCTTGGTCGATGACTTTTTCTAGCTCGTCAAACGGCACATAGCCAGGAATGACTTGATCATTAATGATCAACGCAGGCGTGCCGCGTAAACCAAGTTGCGTGAAATACTGATAGTTTTTATCAAGCAACGCCTTGGTCTCTTTGTCGTCGACAAGCTGCGCTTCTGTCCCCGTTTTTTTCGCGATTTGATTTAAGGAACGTGCGTCATGTGCGCCCGGTTTTTTCACCAATAACTCATGCACTTGTTCGTACTTATCTCGCTGGTTTTGCCAAACATTTAATGCGTAACTTGCCGAGTTGTAGCCGTTTTTCTCGTATTGTTCTTTAAAAGAGACATTGAGGTTAAGCACTTTTACCTGCGGATATTCCTTACCAACTTTGACCAGCTCTCCTTCTAAACGTTTACAAAAAGGGCAGCTGTAGTCTGTTACGTTAATAATGGTTAACTCAGGGTTTTCAGCACCAAAAGAGGAATGTTTGCCATCACTTAGATATTGACGAACCTCCTTCAAGGTGTCGCCAAATGACTGTTGATATGCAATGTACTCTTGAAGGTTTTGGTGCAATGAATCAAGAATTTGAGGGTTTTCTTTTAGTATCTGAGTAACTTCCTCTAGCTTTTGTTCTGCGGTCTTTTCTGATGCGAAAGATACGGCAGATACGATAGCCATCGTTAACGCCAAAAGTGTACGAGTGAATGTCATAATATTTCCTAAAACTTTTAAATTTCGTTGTTTGTTATGTGAAGTGAATAAAATATGTACAAAAGTCAGGCAGAAAGGTCTCTCGCCTTGCTGGCTTTATTCTCTAAACACGCAAAGTTTTAGGTGAACCCGATACTTTTCCGGTATCGGTTCTGTGTATTCCAGATAACGAATTGCTGTGGTTGTCATCGGCAGCGCCACAATCAAAGCAAACAGAAAAAATGGAATAAGAATATGATCAAACTGATGTTGGTACGCTTGAACCAGCTTTTCTGAAAGGTCGCAAGATGGTGATAAATTCACACTCTCATCTTGCTGACTCTGTATTTGGTGAGCCTTCGGGCAGCTTTTCGAGAAACCAGAATTTTGGCTTAAGCATATCATCACCACCCAAAGCACGAGGGCGAGTGTCCATTTGGCTATTTTATATTGTGAGCGTAACAATGGGTCGTATAGTCCTGTTAATTCTGGTTTATGCCGTTTACATATGACCGAACCACCCTAAAATAAATTACACGGAACTTTTGTTAATTTTTGGTCAAGAAATCTCAAATAAGCAACAAACCATGAAGCACGTCGAAGGTGTGGCTAATAACAAACTTGTTCATAACTTTGGTTTGTTTTGTTAATGGATAGGATTCGCAGTGAGTTAGATAAATCTACCTTATCTTGGTCATAAATATTTATTATCTTTTAAATGTGATTAAAATCATAAAATAAAACTTCATAATTGAGTGACATGATTGTTCGGTAAATGGATTGATTTTGATCATCTCTCTAGCACGTCGTTCAAGGGATCATCTATGCGTTCTGTTCCACATACATAGGTGAATTTATGACAAGCCCTGTTCATGCTGAACGCAAGGTGACGATCGGGTGTTACATTGCACTCGCGTTTGCGGTTGTGTTCTTTTCTGGTCTGATGCAATCTAACGAATGGTACGGTGTATTCGACTTTACAACGCTTAATGGCTCTTTCGGTAAAGTGGCTTACGGCGTAACGGAAGGTGCGGATGGCGCGGTACAAGCTGCGACTACCTCTTTCCGCGGTACTGGCGGTAGCGGTGCTCGCGACGGTTTCATTTTCGCACTTACTTTGATTCCAACTGTTATGTTCGCCTTAGGTATGATCAACGTACTTGAGCACTACGGTGCACTTGAAGCAGCTCGTAAGCTTCTTACTCCTCTTCTACGTCCTCTAATGGGCATCCCTGGTAACTCTGGTCTGGCTTTAATTGCTTCTCTACAAAGTACCGATGCAGGTGCGGCAATGACGCGTCAGCTAAAAGATGAAGGTCACCTAACTAAGCGTGAAACGGACGTATTTACCATGTTCCAGTTCACTGCAGGTGCAACCATCGTGAACTTCTTCTCATCGGGTGCTGTGCTGTTCACACTGACGATGGCTGACGGCTCTCTAGCAGTAACGTCTTCTATTGGTTTAGCAGTTGTGGTGATGTTCGCATTTAAGATCATCGGCGCGAACCTGTTCCGTATCTACCTGAACATGACGGAAGGTAAAGAAGACAAGCAAGACCAAAACAAATCAGAGAACTTAAAAGAGGAGACGGCATAATGGGTGACGTTAAAGCGAAAAAACCAATGGTGACGGATATCTTCGTCGAAGGTGCTAAGAAAGGTTGGGTGATTGCGACTACCTCTACGGTTCCTAACGTATTGATGGCGTTCGTTATCATCAAAGCGCTGCAAATCACTGGTGCGCTGGATCTGATGGGCACGGTGTTTTCTCCAATCATGGCGGTGTTTGGTCTTCCGGGTGAAGCGGCAGCGGTATTGATCGGCGCTTGGATGTCGATGGGCGGTGCGGTTGGTGTAGTGATCACGCTGTTTGACCAAGGCATCCTAAACGGTACGCACATTGCGATTCTTGCACCTGCTATCTACCTAATGGGCTCTCAAGTTCAGTACATGGGTCGTATCATGGGGCCAATTGGTACTGAAGGTCTTTACATCCCCGTTATGATTGCAATCTCAGTATTGAACGCGTTTGGCGCAATGCTGGTGATGAATCTGTTTGTCTAGGAGTGAGTCATGCAATTCTCTCTAAATGAATATCTAGAAGAGCTACGTCCGCTGATTAATGTGGATTGTGGCACTTACACGACTGATGGTATCGAGTTTATCGCTTCTCAATTTGAAGAGAAGTACCAAGCGATGTCAGGTTGGAGCGTAAAACGCATCGACTGTGGCAAAGCGGGTGTTGGTCTTGAAGTTCGAAATAAGCCGGAAGCTGAGCAAATCGATGTGATGCTAATTGGTCACATGGATACGGTGTTCCCTGTGGGTACCGCTGAGCTTCGTCCAATGTTTCAAGATGCAGAGAAAGCGTACGGTCCAGGTGTGTCTGACATGAAATCTGGTTTGCTGAACATCGTGTACGCGATGCGTAATCTAGACCAAGCTGTGTTGGATAAGTTATCTATCGCTATCTGCATGAACCCAGATGAAGAGACAGGCTCTCTGGATTCTGTGGATTGGATTCAATCAGTTGCGAAAAACGCTAAGAATGTACTGGTTGCAGAAGCAGCACGTGCAGACGGTGGTTTAGTGAAAGCGCGTAAAGGCATGGCTCGCTACAAAATGACCTTTAATGGCGTTGCTGCTCACGCAGGTAACGAGCCAGAAAACGGTCGCAGCGCAATCACTGAGATGGCAAATTGGATTCTGGCTGTCAATGCAATGACCAACTTTGACTCTGGTACCACGTTGAACGTCGGTATTGTTTCTGGCGGTAACGGTGCGAACATAGTTCCGGAACATGCTGAAGCGATCGTGGATGTGCGTTTCTGGAGCAACGAAGAATACGATGATGTCGATAGCAAGCTAAATGGCATGCTGGAAACACCATTCGTTGATGGCGTGAGCATTGAGTTGGTTCGTGAAGCCTATAAGCCTTCTATGGTGCCAAGCCCACAAACAGAAAGCTTAATGACATTAGTTGAAGAAGCCGCAAGTGAACTGGCGATCGACATCAACTGGAAAGAAGTCGGTGGTGGCTCTGATGCAAACAATACGGCAATTCTTGGCGTTCCAACTTTGGATGGTCTAGGGCCTATCGGTGCAGGCTTCCACAGTGATCAAGAGTACTTGTTGCTTGAGTCTATCGAACCACGTATCAAAATGCTGATGCGTGTACTGGAGAAGATTGCTCAATAAGGCATTTTGCTTCTAAAGCTTGGCTCCCAAAGCTTTTGGTTTCAAAACTTTTGTTTTCCAAGACTTTTTGTTTCCAAGGCAATAATCCCCGGACTTCGGTTTGGGGATTTTTCTATCTGTGTTTCACTTTACTATCATTTCTTGTTATTAATCTTGCGTTCAGGTTCGATTTATTAATATGTTGGACATAGTCATAAATTTCGGAGGCAACGATGACCACAACAATGTCTGTAAAATCGGCGCCGAAAGACGCCAAAGATCAAACGATGCAAGCGCCAGATGAGAAAACATTCTGGCGAAAAATGAAAGGGTCGGTTAAGAAAGCGGGTGAAGAAATTGCCGTAATGGGCATAAAATCATGGCTCGCGATGGCAGATTCCAACACCTCTGTTCGCCACAAGGCTATTTTAGGTGGCGCGCTGGCTTACTTCGTCCTACCAACAGATATGGTGCCAGACGTACTAGCTGGCGTCGGTTTTACCGATGATATGGCGGCACTGACTCTGGCGGCGAACTCGGTCGGCAATGCCATCACCGACGAGCATGAAGAACAAGCGAGAGAAAAGCTGAATTCGATGGTGGATTAGAAAGAGCATTTCTAGACGCGGAGAAAACAAAAGCCCCGATGTTTCCATCGGGGTTTTCTTTTAGACAGGACTATATAATTTCAGGATGGTAATCGTAGAACGATTTAGGCGTCAGCGCGCTTCAGATGCACTTCTTCTTCGGCTACGCCTGCCATTGGGTCGTTGAAGCGAGCTTCATCCAATGCACCTTCTGATTTCGCAACGATGACGGTCACAGCACTATCACCAGTGATATTTACCGCGGTACGAATCATATCAAGAAGACGGTCAACACCCATGATGAGCGCGATGCCTTCAAGCGGCAGACCAACTTGGTTCAATACCATAGCAAGCATGACAAGACCCACACCAGGAACACCTGCGGTACCGATAGACGCCAGAGTTGCCGTCATGATAACCATTAGGTAATCGCCCATAGTTAAATCAATATTGAAAGCTTGAGCAATAAACGCAGTTGCTACGCCCTGCATGATCGCCGTACCGTCCATGTTCACGGTTGCACCAAGTGGTACTGTGAACGATGATACACGGTTCTCAACACCCATGCGGTGCTTTGCTGTTTCCATTGTCACTGGAATCGTCGCGTTCGATGATGCTGTAGAAAAAGCAAACATGATCGCGTCTTCCATCTTACGTAGGAACGTAATTGGGTTTAGACCTGTGAAACCTTTTAACATTAAGCTGTAAGTAACTAGACCGTGTAGGACAAGCGTACCAGCCAGTACTAAGAAGTACTCTGCCAGATTGACGATCGCGCCCAGACCAAGACCAGTAAATAGCTTCGCCATTAAGAAGAACACCCCATAAGGCGCCAAGTTCATCAAAATCGCGACCAGTTTCATGATCACTTCATTCAGATCAGAGAAGAATGCTGCGATGCGTTCGCCTGGTTTACCCGCTGCACTGATCGCGATACCGAATAGCACGGCGAACACGATAACTTGCAGAGTTTTACCTTCTGCCATTGCGCTGATTGGGTTGGTCGGGAACATATCGATGATCACCTGACCTAAAGATGGCGCTTCGGCTGATTTGAATGAACTTGCTGCCGTTAGATCTGCCCCTGCCCCTGGCTGGAATAGAGTACCCATAGTTAGAGCAAGCGTAATCGCGATAGCTGTTGTCGTAACGTAGAAAGCGAGGGTTTTACCGCCCATGCGACCCAGTGTAGAGAGGTCTTTGAGAGAGCTAGTACCACAAACTAACGAAACAAATACTAGCGGTACAACAAGCATTTTTAAGCTGGCAACGAAGATCTGTCCACCAACTTCGAATAATCCATTAACAATGTATGCGTCGACAAATCCGTTGTCGGCAAAAAGTGTGCGAATTGCAAATCCTGTCAAGATACCCGCAACCATACCTAAAATTACGCGGCTGGTAAGCGACATCGGTTTCTTGGTATTCATGAGAACACTCCTTATAGTTATGCACCTTGAGTTCACTTCAAAGCGGCGAGCAGATTAGCAGCGGAGTGAGAAAATACGAAAGAATAATCCTCTAAATGGTTAATAGATGTGAACCTTATCACTAATAAAAATGGGATTTTAACCAAATATTAACGAATTGGCCGGATGAAAAGTTTGTATTTTAACACTTTTATCGAATATACAACCGATAACAAAGAGGATTTACAATAAATTTTAATAAGAGATAGAGTGCATACTCTCTTGGAGTGGATGCATTTCTGCATAACTATTTAAGTTAAATTCAGGCTAGCGGTCGCTTCTTTAGGGATAATTTAGTATTGAGTGTTCATCAGAGCCAACGAACCCTTTATGCTTTCATATTTGTCAACTCAATGATGGTTGGCAAGTGTAGTTAGTTGGAGGTGATCCCAGCTCCAATAACTTTGACTGGTATTTTTAATCCCTCCAACCCAATAGCATTGTTTCGCTCGTATTAAGCCTTCCAAACACTGCTTGCCAGCCTCAGTGATACGGACGCTTTGTTCCCACCAGTGCCTTTCACGTGGCTCAATCGTGATCAAAGGTGTTTGACACTGTGCTAGAGGGAGGAGTAACGCGTAAAACATCACGTCTCCTAGGTAAGGAAGAGGTTCTAGTTGTTGATATTGCTCAAACCAATCTTTGATGGGAATTGAACGATTTTGCGAGCTCAAGACCTTTAGTGCGAGGTGTTGTGTCAAGCTCAATCCAGTTTGTGAATTAGGTAACTCTTGCAAATGGCGTTTAAGCACGTTGGATATATTGGGCAAGCAATCCAGGTTATGCTGCTGAATCAAATTAACTATGGAAATAGGTGTCGGTGATGTAATAGCGTGCCAACACCGTTTAGCCTGACTGAATAATTTTGCTGTCACAGGTTTACGGTATCGCCAACAAGAACGAATAGCTTCTTCAGGCAACTGCCCAAAGCCGATGAATCGTTCAGTGCCCGGGAACTGGTTCAACTCAATGATCTCTATCACTTTATTCTCTACATTCTCTAACTGTGTTAGAGCACGAATTAGCATCAATTGATCATAACTGTCATGTTCGACCCAAAAGACGATTCGTTCAAATACATCACTTTGCAACAGATCGAGGTTTGATTGTTCCAATGTGACTATATCTTGAACCGAGTCTTCACGCTTCATCACAGGCAGCAGAGTCTCTACGACATATTGGGCACGAATGGCAAGGAAGTTCTGTGGTGTTGCTGGTATGGGGCCAATACAAAGCGGATCGATCAGGGCTAAAAATGTCCCTTCAAATCCGCTGGCTTTAAGTTGTTGTTGAATGTCGTGGCCACAACGAACGTGTAGCGTTTTTACTTTTGCATCTAGGGGCGGTTTTTGTTCTTTGATGGCTAGTTTGTGCGCTTCTAGCTCTTCGACATGAGCTTTTAGTTTACTCCAACTGGATAAGTCCAGTTCTCTTGCGAGTGCATGTTGAACGTCAGCCAATTGAATTGTATTGGGAGCCAAAGATTCTGGTTTGGAGTGAAATCGCTTAACTAACTCCAACGTGGCGTCATCGTATAGGCGGATAGCTTTGAGCCTTTTTTTAGCAATGGATTTTTGCTGATTGATATTGATCGAGAAGCTATTTGTAGAGTTCATATTTCACCTTTCTTATCTCTTCCACACTCGCCTATATAGAAGCTAAAAAGAAGGTAAAAACAGATTGTGCCTGCTAAACCAAGCAGGTGAGGATATTGCCGTGAACCGAGTTCTTTCCGCGAGTGTTGGGTGCTTTAGGCATGAGCAGAGTGATAGTAGGTGGTCGCTATCCTTCGTGCAACCTTTTGTGAGAGTGTAGCGTTACAAAATGGCCGTTTCTCTATATTTAGGGAGAATCAATAGGCGATAACACTAGCGATTCAACTCAATACCACTGTTGCTAGACTCGAGTTTCTACACTTTTGAGTAAAGTACGATAAAGCGCTTGAGTCGCAGGACCACTTTTGGCTCCTTTGGGTAAAGTGAGGTGCAGCGCAACTTGATATTGATGGGAGTGTTCGATCTCCAATACTTTAATTTTATCGCTCTTGCGGGCTGCGACTAAGTGCGCTGGTAGCCGACAAAATCCAGCGCCTTGCTCTACGGCGTGAAAAGCGTGGTCGAAGTTATCGACGGTAATACGCTGACGTGCGCGTAACCAACCCACATCTCTTTTCGTTTTGTCTGAATTGCCTAAGTCACGGATGACAATTTGGCTGGTGGTTGCAAAATCGTCGATGGAAACATGCGGCTTTTTAGCGAGTGGATGGTGTGCTGCGATTACAGGCAGCATGGTTGTTACGCCAAATGCTTCGGCAGAGTAGTTGGTTATCGGTAAGTTGATGATTGCGATGTCAGCGAGCTCATTTACGACCATTTCGGTTGTTTTGCTCAGTGACGTTTCAACCACTTGAACGGAGGTCGTGTTGTTGTCCTCCAAAAATTGACTGAGTGGTGCATAAAGCCAACAAGGGTCACAAAGATGATCTACTGCGACCGTGATTTGAGATTCCACCCCACTTTTTAACTGCTCGCTGATGACTTCTAGTTCCCGCGCTTGTTCAAGCATGGATTGTGCACGACGCAGTATGGTTTTGCCGTGCTCTGTCAAACCCGCTTTGCGCCCTCGTACTTCGATAAGTTGAATACCAAGTTGGTCTTCTAACTTCCTCACCGAGTAGATCAATGTGGTATGGCTCTTGTTGAGCAGTAAAGCTGCGGATTGAATGCTGCCTTCTTGATTAATCGCTTGTAGCGTTTGCCATTGTTCTAAGGTCGTTTTTAGTCTCATGAGTCAATTTTTTAGACAGTTAATGGCGAAATTATGAACTTTTCTGTCAGTTTTATAAAGGTAATAATCTTGTCATCGAAAACGAGTCAATAAGAAGAGGAGACTCAAGATGGCGAAATTATTGCAAGTTGATTTTGAATTTCATGGTCCGTTTGGTGACGAGATGTCGAATGCTCTGGTCGACTTAGCTAAGTCGATTAACCAAGAGCCGGGCATGATTTGGAAAATCTGGACGGAAAGCGAAAAAGACAAACTCGGTGGTGGTATCTATCTTTTTGAAGATGAAGCCACGGCGCAAGCTTATCTCGAAATGCATGCCGCACGCTTACGAAAAATGGGCGTAGTCGAAGTACGAGGTCAAATTTTCGATATCAATGTGCCGTTAACGACGCTCAATCAAGGGCCTATTAGAGGATAAGGAGATGATGACCAACCGCACTTTTCTAACCGTTCATGGTGTCGTATATACGGTATTCGCTTTTGCGTTGTTTTTTGTACCAACCATAATGTGGCCGATGTATGGAGTACAAATTAACGACCAGTACGCGCTGTTTTTATCGCAGCATACTTCGATCTTTTTAGGTGGAATCGCAGCGGTGAGTTTGATGTTACGTAATGTGGAATCAGGGCATACTGCGAAACAGCTGTTTAAAGCATTATTGATTACTAATGGCTTAGGGGCAGTGATTACTACCTATGCCGGCATTATCGGAGTATTTGTCGGTTTTGGTTGGAGTGACCCAATATTCTTTGTCTTGCTTAGTTTGATTACGTACAAGCAATTAAGAGTGCAATAGAAAAAGCCCTGCTGTTTCTAGCAGGGCTTTGTCATATTTGGTTTAATTAGCGATCTAAATTCAACTTATGATTCGCTTTTGTACGCGTAGTTATAGTAGCCGTATCCATAGCCGTATGAGTTAGATGCCTTTTTCTCAACTGCATTGAGAATCACACCTTTAACTTCAACGCCTGATTGCTCGAAGCGACCTTGCGCGACTTCAATCTCCTTCAAAGTCGTTTGATCAAAACGAGCGACCATCAGAGTTGTTCCTGCAAGCGCGCCAACAATGCTTGGGTCGGTAACTGCGAGTACAGGCGGTGTATCGATGATGACTAGATCGTATTGTGCAGACATCTCGTCAACAAAGCTCTTGAAGCGAGGGTGCATAAGAAGTTCTGACGGATTTGGTGGTACTTGACCACGAGTAACCACATCCAAGTTTTCAACTTGACTTGGCTTGATTGCGGTTGCTCGATCAATTTTTCCACTTAGTAAGTCAGATAACCCTTGCTCTGCTGTGAGGCCAAAACATTGCTGTAAATAACCTTTTCGCATGTCAGCATCCACCAAAAGGACTTTTTGACCCGTTTTAGCCGCAACTGCAGCAAAGTTAGTTGATACGAACGTCTTACCTATGGAAGGCGCTGGGCCTGAAATCATTAAGACATTGTTTTTGGCTTCCAACATTGCGAAGTGTAAGCTGGTTCGAAGTCCACGTAGTGCTTCAATTGATAGATCTGCTGGATTGGCATTTGCTAAAAGAAGTAAGTCTTTGTTGTTTTTACGTTTTAGCTTGTTCGCAACTTCCAATTGTTGTGCTGATTTTGGAACACTTGCATATACAGATATTCCAGTTTGCTCAATTTCATCAGGAGAAGTCACTCCACGATGAAACGCGGTTTTTACCAGAACAAATGCGACAGCTACCATGCCTCCTAGAAGAGTAGCCAAAACTACAATCAAAGGTTTTTTCGGTTTAATAGGAATTGCGTAAGATTGTGCGTTGTCAATAATACGCACATTACCTACGGTGCCAGCTTTTATGATATTTAGCTCTTGAACTTTATTCAAAAGTTGGATGTAGATTTGCTGGTTTACTTCGACATCACGAGTCATACGCAAGACTTCGCGCTGTGTTTTTGGCAGTTTTTGAACTTGTTTGTTAAGACGCTCTTTCTCTTGTAGTAATGTCTGACGTTTGTCTAACAGCGATTTATAAGCTGGGTGGTCTTGGGTGAATTTTTGACTGATTTCACTTTCTTTAAATGTTAGCTCATTAAGTTGGGCTTCAAGTGCCACCATCACTTTTAGAGTAGATTGTGCTTCGAGATTTAAATCGATAGATTCGTTTTCTTGTCTAAAACTGTTCAATGTATCTTCTGAAATAGTTAGCTTGTCCTTAATCTCGGGTAAATGACCTTTAAGGAAGTTGAGGCTCTGCTCAGCTTCAGCTGAGTTTCTTCTAACATTCTGCAAAAAATAGTTTTGAACAACATCATTTAAAACAAGCTGATTGTGGTCTGGGTATTCACCTTCAATACTTAGAGATACAATACCTGTTTGGCTACCTCTCTCTGAAATAGAAAGTTGTGAGGCTAACTTGTGGATAGCATCTAACTTGCTTATTTTACTTATTGTAAAAGTATCTTCATTTTGAGCATTGAGCTGGTTCACTTTTACACGATAGCCATTCATCTCAATTAGTTGACCAACTGAACCAGAAAGTACCATTTGGTCTTCAAGCATCAAGCTGAATTGACCTTTCTCGATGTCTGTAGCAATCAGTTGATGAGATAATCCTTTAGCCGTTCGAGGTACTTCAAACGTGGTCAAAGAAATGTAGTTTTGAGTACCGTTGATTCGTGCTAGACCTTTACCAACAAAAGGTAAGTAATCAGGAGTGGCAATGGTTGTTAAGTTAAACTTATCAACGGTATCGCCAAGAATCATTCTCGATTTAATTATTTCAATCTCTGTAGTTGCAGATGATTCGGCAGAAAAGAGTTCTCCCATGTCACCGACCATCGCCGAAATACCACCTGAACTTTTCTTTTCGATTTGTATTAACGCGTCGGCTTTGTAAATCGGAGTTGATAGCAACGCGACCGCGATACCTAATGTTGCAAAAAAGAGTGTAATACTGATGATAAACCATTTCGCGTCTATCAATATGCCGAAGAGCTTGCCTAGGTCGATCTCATCATCAGCAAGAGCAGATGGTTGTATTGTTTGGTTAGCCATTATTTTTTATTTCGCCAAGTGATCTGAATTTATATTTTTTTTGCCCATGCATGAGCAGCATTTTCAATCAGAGATAATGCATGCTCAAAGGCTTCTCTACTCTGTCTGTATGGATCTGGAATATCCACGGAACCTATCCAGTGACCAAATAACATTGTTTTACCTCTAGCCTCTGGTACCAGCTCCGTCAAAGCATCGATATGACCTTGTTCCATCACCAATATTAGGTCTTGTTTTGCGCACAACTTAGCGGTTAGCTGCTGCGCTTTGTGGTCTAGCAGGTAGATACCACGTTCTGACGCGACAAGTCTGGCGGTTTCATCTGCTGGCTTTCCGGTTAGGCGACTTTTTTCTACGGCAATACCCGCCGAAGAAATCTGTTTATCTGGGAGTAGTTGCTGTAGTAACCGCTCTCCTGTGGGAGAGCGACAAATATTACCTACACACACGACAAGAATGTTCGAAAACATGTTTTGCTCCTTATAGACAACGTTTGAATGACTTGTTTATGTTCAAACAAGCCCTTCAGAATGCTTTTTCTATGGCCAAGTCCTGACTCGAAGGACGCCTTCTGTAAGTTCATTGAAGCCTGAGATGGTAGGTACTAGTTGTGCAATAACGCGATTCCAACGACTGATAGGCGCCGCAGTGACATAAACGATGTCATACGGTTTCAGAGCAAATTCAGTACCAATAACGAGCGCTGCCGCATCGGAGACATCAAGTTGATATATGTCGCCCAGTGAACCTGCGTCTTGTGACCTCCTAATTACGAATACACCTGTCGCATCCGCTGATATCTGATTAATACCGCCAACGTTGCTCAGAGCTTCCGTAAGGCTCATGCCAGCGCGATCTATTTTCAGTAGTTTAGGATCGTTAACTTCACCCATAACGAAAACCTTTTGTGAATCATTTCTTGGCACATGGATGATATCACCTGGTTGAAGTAGCCTATTTTCAGTGAGGTCGCCTTCTTGCATCAGCGCATAAAGAGATATGTTTTCAACTATGCCGTTTCTTGTCAGTGTTACATTTTTCCAGTCGGCGTTTTCGGCTAATCCACCTGCACGGTTAATTGCATCTAACAAGGTGAGTGGGATGTTGGTGATTGGTTGTTGTCCAGGATTACTTACTTCACCAGTAATGTAGGATTTTTTCGAACGAAAAGCTGCTACGCTGACATCCACTTGAGGACTTTCTATGTACTTTGCTAATCGGCGAGAAATATCAGCACGAATTTGACGAACGTTTTTACCCGCAACTTCAACAATACCTATATATGGATAGAAGATAGTGCCATCAGCATGTACCCAGTTCCCCGCTTCAGCAGAGCTGCGATAAGAACCAGCAGGAATAGTTAGTTCTGGGTGATCCCAAATAGTAATGTTTAGTATATCTCCAGGGCCAACCTCATACTCATAAGAGCTAAGTTGGCGATCTAGTTCAGGGTTGGATTTGGCTTCTATCCCCAAAATTTTAAGTTGAGATACTTTATCAAGTGTAAGTGGAAAAACATTGAAATCAGAAGTGCGACTAACATTGCTGTCTTCGACGAAGTTTTTTCCATCTGTGGAAAGGTGACTACCGGGTACAGTACATCCAGAAAGAAGTACTGAGGAAAGCACTAAACTAGCTAGCTTTTTATGTTTGAAATTCATGTTTTTTCATTCATCTGACGTAAAGAGCGAGTTGCTGGTAGCAACATTCTTTTCCAGAAAAGACTTCACAACATAACCTTATAAGCACCACCTTCTTCTATTTATAAAGTGCTCAATAAGGGATTGATTGCATCTGGAGGCATGAACTCTAATGAATTTCAATGGTTAGAGCAATAGACAGTAATGCAGCAAGTGTCCAAATAAATATCGTATTTTTATGTTTTCACTTACAAGATTTCATATTGCGGATAAAAAACTTGTTCAATTAGCTCAAATTTTGTTTATTAGCTCTATATGTAGTGTTTTCTTTCTAAAATACAACCAAGAAAGTCTACCGACTAATTATCTCGTTGTATTAAATAGGATTATTAAAAATATGACTCATGTCTCTTTTTTGTTTTGTTGTCTTTCGACATGGTCACTTCTTCGCTAACCCCTTCCCATTCAAATACGGAAGGATGTGCGGACGTGATTCGCCAGCCAGTTTACTGGTGACTTCTTGTGACCAAGTACTCTGTTTTTGATTGCTCGAACGGTTTGCATAGTAGTTTTGCATAGTTTGGTCATACGTCTGAATATCATCCAAGCTTAGGTCTTGATACTGATTTTCATGCACCACGACATGCTTAGGTAGGCGAGGTTTTACTTCAGGGGCTTGATCTGGATGACCAAGACACATACCAAATAAAATGGCGGTATTTTTAGGTAAACCTAATAATTCGTCTACTTTTGGGGCATTGTTTCGTAAACCACCAATATACACGCCTCCTAGTCCCATCGACTCCGCCGCAAGCAAGCAATTTTGTGCCATGATCCCCGAGTCTACAGCGCCTATTAGTGTTAACTCGGTAAAATCAGCTTGAATATCTGGGTTGATACTGGCATGGCGCTGGTAATCAATACAAAACACCAAAAACTCAGCCGCGCTTTCAACGTACCCTTGATTTCCGGCATATTGAGCTAATAGTGTACGTTTTTCTTTGTCGGTCACGCGGATAATTGAAACGACTTGCAACATGCTTGATGAGGACGCCGCAAGGCCGGCTTGAAGAATGGCATCTAATTGTTCGCTCTCAATCGGTTGTGAGGTGAATTTTCGAATTGAGCGGTGATTGAGAATTGTTTGAATCGTGCTGTTCATGGTGACTTAACATCCCCTGTTACGTGTAAAGGCTGAAGACTCACCTTAGCGACATTTGATGAGTCGGTAAACTATCTCAAAAGAAAAACAATGCTTGGCGCATAAGTGTGAAGGCGAATCGAGAATACACCACTCTTTCTGTTTGAGAGCGTATATACTGTTTTTAGAATCAATAATTTAAATGCAGTGGAAAATATGAAAGAACTCATTGTTCATACAGTTACGGTGTTTATGGGCTTCTTTGCCATCATGAACCCTATCGCCAATATCCCCATCTTTTTGAGTTTAACTGCTGATGAAGATAAAGAAACCATCCGTTCCATTGCGCTCCGCTCAGTCTTTATTGCATTTATTATCATCGCGATATTTTCTATTGCCGGTAAGTTAATTTTTGATTTGTTTGGTATCACGCTTTATGCATTGCGAATAACAGGCGGTATTTTGGTGTTTTTGATAGGTTTTAACATGCTTCAAGGTGATTCGACGCATCAGAAAACCAAAGAGAAGGCGTATTCACCAGCTCAGCAACGGGCGGCATTGAGTATTGCAGTGTCTCCATTGGCGATGCCAATATTAGCTGGGCCCGGAACGATTGCTACCGCGATGAACTTTGCGACAGCGGGTGGTTTCGATCAAACCATTATTACTATCGTTTCTTTCGCTGTCCTTTGTGTGATCACCTATGTACTGTTTTTGTTTGGAGACAAATTGGTCAAAGCGGTTGGACCAAGTGCTCTAAATGTTGTGACTAAAATGATGGGCTTAATTCTAGCGGTTATTGGTACTCAAATGTTTATTGATGGCGCGGGCGAAGCCTATAAAACGGTTTTCTCCTAGATTTCTCTTAGACCTTGCCACCTTGGTTAAGCCCGCAATTACATTTCTAACGGGTACGGATTTTTTGAACTTTAGTTTTCATTTTCTAAGAGAGAAATAAATAGACTTCACCTATTTCAATAATAAGAATATTCAATTGTTGTGATTGCACGAATTTCATTACTCTTTTGGCAAGGAGAATGGGGGAAATATGGCAACAAAAGCAATTGTAGTAGAAGGTGGCGCGATGCGAGGCGTCTTCGCAAGCGGAGTGTTAGATGCGTTTTTAGAGCAGAGTTATAAACCGTTTGATTTTGCAATCGGTGTATCTGCTGGTGCATCAAATTTGATTGGGTATTTGACCGACTACCCGCATCGCAGTATTAACGTCATTACTAAGCTGGCCACAAGCAAACGCTTTTTTGACCCGACTCGCTTCGTTAAAGGTGGGGACCTCATCGATGTGAAGTGGTTGTTTGAAGAATCTAATCGCTTGTATCCCGTCGATGAAAATAAACTGTTTAATGGCGTTCCTTTTCTCGCAGCGACAACAAATGTAGATACAGGGCAGGCAGATTACTATCGCGTGACACGTGATAATTTTCACCATGCGATTGAAGCGACAACAGCATTACCGATTGCCTACAAGCATACCCCTTGTTTTTCTGGTGGTTGTTATACCGATGGTGGGGTCGCTGATTCTATCCCAGTGCGTGAAGCTTATCGTCGAGGGGCTCGCGACATAACCGTAGTACTCTCTCACCCGCTGAATTATGCCAAAAAGCCAGTTAAGACCACATGGCTGATGAAGAAACTGTTTGCGGAGCACCCCAAAATGGCGGATGCGATGTTAAGACGTGCAGATAACTATAATCAATCATTAGAGTTTATTCGTAACCCTCCACCAGGAACACATGTTAGGGTAATTGCCCCACCAGATAATTTTCATGTTCAGCGCTTATCAATGCGACAATCCGTTTTACTAGAAGGGTATGAAATGGGACTGATTGAGGGGCGAGCGCATCTCACTAGTTTATCTGGTGTTCATGGTTTAGACCGGGAAAATTGTCATTTTTGCGTTTGATTATAAAAGAGCCTCATAGTGAGACTCTTTTGCATAACGTTCAAAGGGTGATTTAGTTGACTTTATCCCAAGCCATCTCCCAGTGTGAACCTATTCCAGGCTCGTAATGGTTTGCGCTTTCTTTCCACTGCATACAGTAACCAGAGTATGGGAAAGGTTTACATTGATAAATGCCCCCGTCGCTGGCAAGCACTTTTGTGCCCGCCGTGTAGCTAGATAGTCCTTCAGGGAAGACAAAATCGTACTCATCAGATGGTGGTGGAGTAACTGACTCTTCTTTTAAGTGAAAGTCGAGTGTTTGCTGATCCACCAAGTTGCCATCTTTATCCTTAATACGTGTTACGAGTATATGGTGACCCGGCTCCGATTTACTTAAAGCGAGCGATATCGCCTCTACCGAGCCGTCTTTCATTTCGTTTGCCCAACTTGTAAGTGGTTCGCGATGGTGATTGTAAACGGTGAGTTCTGCATTTAAATCGCCTTCAGCAGTTAGTGTCAGATCCAACGTTGTCGGTGTTGACTCAATGATATACTCGTCTGCTAAGCCATCTACTGTGAGTGAGTATTCTGGAACAGGAGTTTCAATGTTATAGCCGATCTCTACTCGCTCAAGGCCGCTATTTGCTTGCAGATACACCGGATTAGTACCATAAACAGGAGTGAATTTATCCTCTGCATACTGCCCGGCTTGCAGTTTTGCTTGTTCTTGGTTTAGCTTAGTCGCGAGTGCGTAAGACCAGTTTTTCGCTTGGCCCATTGCTGCATCGGTAATTTCTAGTTCAGTTCTATACGCCACGTTTTCACCTGCTTGATCAAATACGCGTGTATAAACCGAATCCCCAATATTTAAATCCATTGTAGGAATAATTTGACCGCCTTGCTTCCAATCTGGAGTAACGGGACTGCCACCATCAAATTTCACATCGATCACGTTATAAAATGAGGCTGCAGTGTCGCCAACATCCCATACTGCCAGGATGACATGGTATCCCTCGCGAGTAGGCACATTACATTGATGGCTTACCTGTTTCGGGGGTTGAACCATATTGCCGTCGACGACACAGAAAGGAGTTAGATCAAAAGAGTCTCGTGATAGTGAAGCGTTTGGGTTCCAATCAGGCTTGGTGATGTAATATTTCCAGTCGCGCGTCACGTGGTTAGCGGTAAATGTCCATTCAAAAGTTTGTGTACCTGCTTGAATAGGGCGTTTTACCCAACGGTCGGCAGTTTGCTCATCAAGGGCAGCTGCTAAAGCGGTTTCGGCACTCGCTATTTTACCATCGCGAGGCCCTGTTTCGGGAAAGCCATCAGGGCCTTCAACGCTTTGCGGTTCATATTGAATCGCACCGCAGTTATTATTTTTTTCGTTAGTATCTGGCGTTGGATACTTACATAGTGCCGAGCGACTTGCAGCGACACCACCATTGGTTTCTGATACATAACCGTGAGCCGCAGCACCTGAGCTAATGCTTGCAAGTGCTAACGCGAGTACGGATTTGGTTGGAAATGATTTCATCACATGTCCTCTGTTATGGCTGACAAACTAATGTCACACCCCGGCGCATGCTGAGCATAAAGCAACTCTACAGAAATTGGACTTCTGTAACACTGCGTCATGGTAACCCCGCTATCATGAGCATTCTTTTAGATTTTTAAATGCTGACAGACCGGAAGCTTTGCGTCCCACCCTTTCGAATGGTTTGCCGAAATGTGATTGAGCAGCCAAAATTTAGCTTAAGAATTTACATGTGGAAAAGTAAACGTCACTGACATGGAATCCTGTTCTCAAATTGAAAGATAACGATATCTTAACCTCGTCAATATTGTGCAGTGTTGTCTTGCAAGGTATTGGTTTTAATTTTGTTTTTATCTTTTTTTATAGTCATCGTGAATGAGTGGGGGTTTGTTGGGGATAAGTGGAGAGGAATCGTGCTAAGGGTGGAAGAAGTTCTGTCTAAAGGGCGGAGTGTACCGCCCTTTGAATGGTGTTATTTCGGCATGATGACAGTATCAATCACGTGAATGACACCGTTTGTAGCTTTCACATCGGTTGCAATGACATTTGCATCGTTAACCATGACTTTATCGCCCATGGTTTTAATCATCACATCTTGCCCCTGAACCGTAGTCGCTTTGTCTAGCTTAACAACATCGGCAGCCATCACTTTCCCTGGGACGACGTGATAAGTCAAAACAGATACTAACTTGTCTTTGTTTTCCGGCATTAAGAGCATGTCGACTGTGCCGTCTGGCAGTTTTGCAAAAGCGTCATCCGTTGGTGCAAAAACAGTAAATGGGCCTTCCCCTTTGAGAGTGTCAACCAAGCCCGCTGCTTTTACCGCAGCAACAAGCGTATTGAAAGAGCCGTTTTCAGCGGCAACGTCGACAATATCGGCTTTCATCATGCCATGCTCATGAGCCTTGACGGGAAGCATAAAAGATAACGTCGCCATCAGTGTCGCCGCGATAACTAAGATACGTTTGAACATAATGTGTTCCTTACTAGTTGAGGGTACAACGGGTTCCCTGGAGTGTGTTTGCATTTGTACGCATTGTGATTGAGAGATGATCATCGCGTCCTACTTTCTTTTGAGGGTCTAACATGTCGCGCAAGAATTCGTCTGCCTTCTTGTTTCACATCGGCTCGTTTCCGCCACGTCCATAAGCGCTCTCTTGCTGCCTTAGCTGCGTTGTCTGGTGTGATAATAGGTGCAAGGTAACGGCTATCTGGCTGCAACTGATACATGACAGCTTCCATCTGGGTCATTGTCCAAGGCTCGAATAAAAGAGGGGGAGGAACCATTTGCAATTCAGGTACCCACTTGTAGATGAACGTGCCGTCAGGATCATGTTCTTGGGCTTGCTTGATCGGATTATAAATACGGATTGTGTTAGTCCCGGTTACTCCTGCTTGCATTTGGAATTGTGGGTAATGAATTCCGGGCTCAAAGTCGAGAAACAGTTGCGCTAAATGCGTTACACCTACTCGCCAATTCATGTTCATGTGGTGAGTAAGAAAGCTAACCAGCATGGCACGCATGCGAAAGTTAATGTAACCAGTGTGGTGCAAACAGCGCATGCAGGCATCAATCAAAGGTACGCCAGTATGCCCGGATTTCCATGCTGCTAACTTTTCTTCATCGAAAGTACTACTTTGTTTAATCAATGGTTCGTAAGCCCGATTAACGCAGTAAAACTCCATGTCGTATTCCGATTCGAATTTTTGGATGAAGTGACAGTGCCAATGAAGCCGTGAAGACAATGCAATTAAGCTGCGACGAAACCCAGCGACTTGCCAGTGTTTCAAAAGGTATTGATAAACTTCACGCAAGGATATGTTACCCCAAGCGAGATATGGAGAAAGTCGAGTACAGGCTGTGCGTGAGGCTGTGGGACTAGAAATGCTTCGATAGTAATCACGACCTCGACGATGGAAAAAGTCCTCTAGTGTTTTCCAAGCGAGCCGGCTTCCTCCCGTTTGCATTCCTTTGCATTTTGATAGCCAGGATGATGGTGGCGAAAACGAACAGCCGAGAGCTTCTGCATCCAATGAATGCAATAAGTCGGTTTGGAGCTCAATAGGGCTTATTGAGGCTCTCATGACAGAGTCCCAATGTTTGTCCCAACCTTGCCGGTTTATTGCACCTCTGATTACAGCACCGTGTTCGAATTCAAACCAGTCGATGTTCTGCTCATACAGCCAAGCGGCAACTTGTCGGTCTCGTTCAAAGGTGCAGTTGAGTCCTATTTCTTGGTGAGAAAAAACAGCGTTGATTTGATATTGCGCTTGAATTGATTGGAAACATGCTAAGGCATCGTCAAACAGCACCGTGATTCGATGCCCATACGCTTTGAGCGTTTCATCCATGTCTTGCAGTGATTGCCAAACAAATCGCCAGTGGCGCTCAGAATAGTGTGGGTTGTTCAATAGCAATGGTTCAACAATATACAAAAGCACAGTTGGGTGCTTTGTTGATAATGCTTGAGTTAGTGGTTGATGGTCAGTCAGCCTTAAATCTCGCTTTAACCACACGACATTGATTGTTTGCATCGGAATCCTCTTTGTTTCCGATGTTGTACGCAAGTAAACCGAAGAAATCTCATCTAATGATCGGTTTTATTCTACAAAACGTAGAGGTAACTTTCAGGGAGGTGACACATGGCAATACCATTGAGTAAGTTACAAAAATACTTCTATGTAGACAAATTGGTCATTCATTCGCTTGATCTCGCATTGTACCAGGCATCTGTCGTGATTGATGGAGAAGCGCAATTTATCACTGATGACAACGGTATCTTTTTGAGGGCTCATTCCCTGATCGAGATGCAAAAGAAGTGCAGGAATATCAAAGCAAATAAGCAGGTTTTAGTGCATCAAAGTGCTTATGATGAAATGGTGGGGCTACCCGAAGGCAAAAGAGACAATCAACTAGAGGTATTGGTGAGGGATACAAAATTGTATTGAAAGAGTATTGGTGCGTAGTAAAAGCGAGCCACCTTACGGCAGCTAGCTAAATATAAGGAGAGTTGGGCTTAGTCTTGTTTACGCTGCGCTTCTTTTTGCGCGTACTTAGCGGCACGTCGGGCTTCTCTTTGCTTGGCACTTTCACCACCAACATGCTGCTCGCCTCGCTGCTCTGCAAGAACAACTTGTTTTTCACGCTCGCGGAATCGAGCAATTTGTTCTTCTGAGTGTGTGCCGTGACATTTTGGACAGCTCACGCCTTGCTCGAACAATTCTGACTGTTTGTCTTCTTCAGTGATCGGTAGACGACAAGCGTTACATAAATCGTAATCTGCTTTTTCTAGCTGGTGGTTCACGGCAACACGACCGTCAAATACGTAACAATCGCCTTCCCACATGCTCTCTTCTTGAGGAACTTCTTCAAGATATTTAAGAATGCCGCCTTCTAGGTGGTAGACCTCATCAAAGCCCTGTTCTTTCATGTAAGCCGTTGATTTTTCGCAGCGGATACCACCGGTACAGAACATCGCAACTTTCTTGTGTTTTGCCGGGTCCATGTTTTCTTTTACATAGTCTGGGAATTCACGAAAGGTTTCAGTATTTGGGTTTACAGCGCCTTTGAATGTCCCGATCTCGATTTCGTAATCATTACGTGTATCGACAACAAACACTTCAGGATCAGCAATAAGATCGTTCCACTCTTGAGGTTTCACGTAAGTACCCACTACGTGGCGAGGGTCTATACCTTCAACACCTAATGTTACGATCTCTTTTTTCAGTTTCACTTTGGTGCGATTGAATGGCTGGGTCTCAGAATACGACTCTTTGTATACGGTGCCAGTCAAACGAGGTTCGTTGTTTAGCCACTCCAGTAGCGTATCAATACCTGCACGATCAGATGCAACAGTACCGTTGATACCTTCACTTGCCAGTAGTAATGTTCCGCGAATATGGTGTTTTTCCATTAACGCAAGTAATGGCTCGCGTAGCTCTTGATAGTTATTCAGCTCAACAAACTTGTACAGCGCACAAACTACATACTGACTCATGAGGTTTCCTTTAAAAATACAGGTGGTCAACGACCTTAAAATTTTAGCGGCACGAAGTATACCTGACTAAACCAGTCGGAAATACGGACAAATTATACGGATATTATGAGTAGGCGGGGCCTGGCGGTCTTTGATAGGGGGAGCATGTCCGCAGGTGAAGCCGCTATGTGTTCAAATTATAATCATTAATTATAGTGGGTTAGGTAGGTTGGAGCCGATACTTTTGGTTTAAATTTATGCTGTTTTGGGCCCTTCAAAAAAGTTAGGCGCAAGAAGCACCAAGTAATCACCGGAGTCATTGACAAGGAAAGGACATGTCGCAGTTTTATACATGAGGTGGTGAGGGATAAAGGTTTAGGGACAAAGAGTGAATGACTGATCGCCATTGTTCATAAACCGCTATAAAACGCCTTTTCACCACATACTGAAAAGGCGTTTTTCTAACGTCTGCCGTGCTTATTTCAACGTAGCTGCGGTCTGTTTTCCCATGGCAATGAGCCTGTCGAGAATACGTTCACCGTCGGCACGTAAGCCGTTGTGCTCGTACTCATTGGTGATCCACGCTTTTGAGTTTGGTATTAACGCGAGCGTCTCTCGGCTGATATCCATTTCAACAAACATATCATCGGCGTAAACGGCGCAACTGACAGGCACTTTGTTCTGAGCCAGTTGTGTTTGATCGTACAGCGCAGTCCAATCTTTTTTCGCTGCCAATATTTCTGCGGCGTCTTTTAGTGGTTTGAGGTTAACGTATTGGTCGAACATCCATGGGAAGACCATTTCCCCCGTAAAGTAAAATGGCTTGCCAGATTCATAATTAAACTCTGATCGGGTTTGGCGAACGCGGTGCGCACTCCAATTCGACGCGAAGCTTTGGCAGTAAATCGATTCATGCAAAATGGCGTAGATCGGGTTGGTTTGGAAGTTTTGCTGCGCCAACATATCGTTTAAGAACTCATAACGAAGTTGTGGTTTGCCGTTCACTTCAATCAACGCGCTTTCTAGCCAATAGTAAGTTGGTAAGAAAGTATCACTCACACCAAAGTTGATGCCGATTTGTTGAAATTGCTCCACTGTGAAGCGTTGACCATTTGGTAGGTACTCTTCATTTTCCAGCAAGTGATTCGCAATGTTTTGGCAAAGTTGTTGCGCACTTGGAAATTGTTGGAAGAACGCTTGGTTTTTCTCCATGGTGCGTTTGAAAGTGGCTTCATACACATCGTCGGCATGACGTGAGACTGATGGCACGCCACCTGTGATGTAGCTTTGTAGCAAGCTGTCTGGGAACAAAGACAAATAGGTGAGGGAGCAAAACCCACCAAAGCTTTGACCTAAGATCGCCCATTTTTCGACGCCAAATTGCTCACGAATGTATTCCGCGTCGCGCACGATGTTATCCGCTCGGAAGTGGCTCAAGTAGTCTGCTTGTTGCTCTGGCGTGAGGTGAGCAAGCGTCTGGTGATTAATTACGCTGCTGTTGCCCGTACCGCGCTGGTCGAGAAGCAAAACTCGGTACTCTTGCAGGGCGCGTTTTACCCAGCCATTATTGCCGTTTTGACGTGGAGAGGGAAAGCCAGGCCCGCCCTGAAAGTAAACCAACCAAGGTTTGGTCGATTCTTCATCGCCAACTAGGCAAACCGAACGGGCGAAGACTCTAATGGTGCCTTTGCTTGCGTCTTGGTAATCCAGAGGAACGGTAAAACTGTGGGGAGTGTAATGCAATCCTGCGTCGATAAATGATTGAGCGTTCATTGTTATCTTTATTTCCTTATTGAGGGGTAGCGCTACTTTACTGCGAATGGCGCGAAGAACCAACGCTATTTCCCAATTGCCTCTTCAGTTCTATACCTTGGTCAAATCAATGTAAGTTCAAGAAAATGAAACGATTAGCGACTGGTGCAACTGGTTGAGTGAGCTATGCTCAATAGAGTTGCGACAAAGTAAGAGCATGGAGGAAGTCGGATGAAAGTGTCACTGGCTCGATGGACAATTGTGACTTGTTTAATAAGCGTACCTACTTTTGCCGTTGTTACGCCCAACCCACCTCAGTTACAGGCAAAAGGCTACGTATTAATGGACTTTCAATCCGGTGCCATTATTGCCGAGTATAACGGGCGAGCAGGCCTTGCTCCGGCGAGTTTAACCAAGTTGATGACCGCTTATGTAGTTGGACAAGAAATCAAAGCGGGGCGTTTGAAATGGGATGATGTTGTCACCGTGAGCGAAAACGCGTGGTCGGCCAAGTTTCCCGGTTCTTCTAAAATGTTCATCAAACCGAAAGATGAAATTAGTGTTGCGAACTTAATGCGCGGCGTGATCATCCAATCAGGAAATGACGCGTGCGTTGCACTGGCTGAGCATGTTGCAGGCAGTGAACGCGGCTTTGTTGCCTTGATGAATGGTTGGGCGGAGAAATTAGGACTGCAAGACACCTATTTTGTGAACTCCCATGGTCTTGATAGTGATGGCATCCAAACCTCACCAACCGATATGGCAAGACTCATGCAGTCGATCATCAGCGATGTTCCTGATGTGTACGCGCTATACAGTGAGAAAGTCTTCAAGTGGAACGACATTACGCAGTACAACCGCAATAAGTTGTTGTGGGACAATTCCATTGATGTCGACGGGGGAAAAACCGGCTACACCAGCAATGCCGGATACAGCTTGGTGAGCTCGGCCAAAGAAGGAAGAATGCGCCTTATCTCGGTGGTGATGGGTACGCCAAGTAAACAGGCTCGGATCAGCCAATCGAAGAATCTACTCAGCTATGGTTTTCGCTTTTATGACACCAAGCAAGTTGCTAAACAGGGGGAAGTTGAGTCTAAAGTTCGCGTTTGGAAGGGAAATGCTAATCAAGTTGAGGCGATCTTTGCTAAAGATGCCTATCTCACTCTGCCTCGTTCAATGACGGCTGGGCTTGATAAGAGTGTGGTGTTAAATGAACCGTTGATTGCGCCGATCGCGCAAGGAGATGAGATTGGTAAGGTCGTTTGGAAAAGCGATGACAGTACCGTGGCGAGTTATCCCTTGGTCAGCAGCCAAGCGGTAGAAGAGGGCTCGTGGTTCGCTCAGCTTTGGGACAGTCTGGTGCTGTGGGTGAAATCGTTCTTTAACTAGAATAAAAACGAGCAGAAGTGTCTTTCTGCATTTTTTTGTTGATGGCCGCCCAGCTAAACGCTGGGCGGTGTTTTATTTAACGGTTTATTCCGACAAGGTGATGATTGGTAAATCGTCCCAAATCTTACTTTCATCCGATGCGCCACCGGAGAAGTTCCAAGGGCCTTTGTCTTGTTCTAGCGGACGGTAAGTTGCCGAAAGGCCGTCTAAGTCCCAAGTCGTGACATAGAAGCGGATACCATCGAGCGAATCTGGGCGGCCCAGCGCGTCACTCGCAAAGTCCATCGAAATAGTGTTATTGGCTTTGTCTACTGTCACTGTTGGTGCTGGCGTGACCGCTTCTCCCCATGTCGTCGCATTTGCTCCTTTGGTGTTGTAAATCGAACTTTGCCAGCCAAAAACAACCGCATTACGACTCCAGGTTCCGCTTGGCATAGAAGCGTTGATCTTCGGTAGCTCAGACAAGTTAGTTGCGGCTTCTTCAGGTAAATCAATAAAGATGGTGAAACCTACGTGGTCGAAGCCGTTTGGTGGCAACCAAGTGTCGGTGATGTTGTCCATAGTGAAGGTCAAACGTACGTTACTGCCAACGGTAAATACCTCAGCTTTGTTGATTGCGAGTTGGCTATTGTTTTTATCGAATGTTGGATCCGTTGGTAGCGAATAGTTACCGTTAGGACCGCCCATGCCATCTTGCGCATCACCCGCGTCATCAATAGTGTCGTCTGGCGTGTTTGACCAGCTTAAGTCCGACACAAAGTTAACATCTTCAATGCCAGCTTTTTTCTCAGTAGAATAAATCGCGAAGCGGTGTTGTTGTTCGCCAATTGCAAAGTGACGAGTCGACAGCGTGACACTAAACTGACCATCAGCGCCTGCAGTAATGGCTTGCGCTGTTTCTAAGTTACCATCGACGACAAGGTTCAACTTCTCGTTGGCGTTCGCACTACCCGCGATAACAATATCACCAGTGATGGTTTTTCCTTCCCAATCCTGCGCCAGTTGTATGTTGAGGTCTGGGGTATCTACCGATTGGGTATCGTTAGTTTTTGAGTAAATCACGGCAGATTTGGCTGGTAGCTCAAGGGTTACGTAACCGTTTTCATCTGCGATTAACTGCTCTGGAGCGTCTACCCAGTTCGACATGATTTGTTGTTTGAAGACGGTGCCACCAACTTGTTCTACATCGAGTTGGTTCATCAACATTGGAGAGTTAGATGTGTTCATTACCACTAAGACTTCGTCGTTATCCAAAGTGCGGGTAAAGGCGAACACACCTGCACCAGCTTTATCGCTGCCAATGACTTTCATTTCGCCGCGTGTCATGACTTTGTTTTCGGTACGTAACTTAGCAAGCTCTTGGATGAACAAGTACATCTCGCTGTTTTGGTCGAATGAATCTACGTAGTCGCCGTCTTCACGGTAACCGCCAGCAAACATCGCATCGCGCGCTGCTGGCATCGCTTGCTCTGTACCTTGGTAAATCACAGGAATACCGGGTACGCTCATCATGGTGATCAGAGCTTGCTTCATATCGTTGACACTGCCTTGCGATAGAAAACGCGGCATATCGTGGTTATCAATGAAGTTCGGCATGATGTATGGATTTGGGAACATCTCCATCATTTTCTCAAGACGAAAGCGTAGGTAATCGGTCGGTTGTCCTGCTGCAAACACGCGAGTCATGGTTGCTTGCAATGGGAAGTTCAACACCGAGGTTAACTGCTCCGGCGAGCCGCTTTCGCCGATGTAAGTCAGCATCTTCTCTTCGCCTTCGGTGTGGTAAGGCGTAGATGTTTCGAAGACTTCACCAAAGGTCAGGAAGTTATCGCGACCAGTATCAACCGCTTGAGTCATCACACCATCGTCGGCATGCAGGAAGTCGTTCCAGAAATCGTGCTCAACAAACTTCACCGTATCGATACGGAAACCGTCAACGCCCACTTCGCGAATCCATTTACGGTAGCTCTCTTTTAGATAAGCGCGTACTTCAGGATCGGATGTATTCAGGTCATCCAGATCCGACAGTTGCCAGGTTTTTTCTTGTACTGGGTCGTTATGGTCGGTGATGCTTGGCGTCCAGTGGTAGCTGCCTGTGCCGTCTGTTTTACACTCATTCATGTTGAGTGGGTACGGCAGCTCTTGCCCGGCAGGTAGTGCATTTTTTATCAAACGGAAACCTTGGCAAGGAAGGCTAGGATCGTAATTGTATGGGGCATCGTAAGTGAAGAAGTTACCAACATGGTTGGTCACGATGTCTTGAATCAAGAACATGTTACGAGCGTGCACTTCTCGCGCTAACGCTTGGTAGCTTTCCATGTCACCAAAGTGCTCATCCACTTTTTGGAAGTCACGCGCCCAGTAGCCGTGGTAGCCGCCGTAGTTTTGCTCTGCATCCCACCATTGGTTAGCAACTGGCGGAGTAATCCAGATCGATGTGGCACCGAGATCTTCGATGTAGCTTAACTTATCACTCACACCAACGAGGTCGCCGCCGCTGAATTTTTTATCCGACGTCGGATCGAATTCGTTTTGCTCTTGATCATTGAGAGCGCTGTCGCCGTCGTTAAAACGGTCGATCATCAGGAAGTAAATGATTTGATCTTGCCAATCAGGAGATGCCACGTGGCTGCCTGTATCGACTGGTGTGGTTTCGTCGCTTCCACAGCCAGAAAGGGCAAGAGCGATCGCGAAAGGAAGTATTTTTATTTTATTCATTGGGTTAGGTAGAGTTTCAAACACAGTTTTTGCCTCCGTTATGCAGCAATGCAGAAACGATAAAGCAAAGGTTTGAAATTGAGAGTGTCATTTTACGCCAAAAAAGACGTGAAATGATGTCACGAAGTGATGGTTTTGATCTGACCGACAGTTTTAATTGAGCGGTTGCACAATAGGATATTGTATCGGGTAATGCTCTTTCGCGAGCTCGTTGTCGGATTCATCATAAAGGCGGAAACGGCACTGCTTTGCAGTTTGAGTGAGCGATAATTGCAGCACCCAACAAGCATAATGTAGCGAGTGTTTGGTTAAGCGCATTGCGTGAGGTGTGGGATCATCATCGACGTAACAGTCAATCCTCGCAACGTTTTCAAGTCGGCATGCCAGTTCGATAAAGAGCGTGTATTGCGCCCCAATATTAATAAGCTGCCGAGTCGGGACAATGTATTCCGTTGCACCAATTAAAAGCCCCTTAGAAACCACATAGTCACGCTGGTGGTTATTCTCAATGTAACGTTCCCCATCGACTTCATAACAAAGGCGAAAGGTAAGGGGGTGCGCTACCGGAAGTTCGGTCGTTGCCCAGAGTTCGATGCCATGACTTAAAAAGCGCTCGAAGAAGGCTGGGTAGCGACGCCATGCGCCATCACGGTCACGGCATTCTACCGAGACCACTTTTTCAAACGCAATATTGTCCACTTCCATCCAGATTTTGCCGACAGGTTGGTCGATGTGGTTATCGTCGAAGGTATTGGCTTTGGCGTAGTATAAGCGGATCGGTTGTTGATTTAGTTGAGTTCGGTTATCCAAACATTGTTGGCGATATTGCATGGGTGAAAACGGATACCAACGACGAAAAGTGCGGTGAAAGTTCGAAGGTTCTTCATAACCAAGTTGATAGGCGATTTGCTGCGTTGTGAGTTGGGTGTCGGCAAGCAAAGTGAGTGCTTGCTTTCTTTTAGCGAAATCAACGCATTGAGAGTAGCTCATTTGCTTCTCTTGCAGTCGACGTTGCAAGGTGCGTTTGGAGACGCCCAGTTGCCTTGCCGCTTGCTCTAACTTGAGCGCGTAATTGCTGTTTTTGATGAACAAGGCGTTCAAAACACTCAGCAATTCGGGTTGCTCAATTGGCTGGTGAGAAAGCAGCAAATAAACGTGTTTCACCAGTTCAAACACGCTTGAACTCGTTTTAGAATCTCGCGTTTCCCCTAGAAAAATATCGGCCGAGAATGGATTGCTGGCTTGAACTTGTACTTGTATTGATTCGCTTAGCTCAAGCATCTCCAACTGCATTCTGAGCAAGCCAAACACCGACTCCGCCCAATTTGGCATATCGCCCGTTCTGCATTCTACTTGCAGATGGATTTGGGCATCACCATGTTGAAATGTGACGTACAAACGGCGGTCGAATAATGAGACACTTTTACTCCACCAAAGCAGCCCTTCTTGGAGGTTAGGCGCTTCTTTCAACATCATACATTGCAAGGCCACCAACTTCTCAATGTGCCAATATTCGCCAGCAATTCGAAGGTGATTGTGACCGAGCTTTTTGCACAGAAAGGATGTAATAATGTTATCTTGAGGCAGCATGAGTTGAGTTTGGTTGCGAGCAAACATGCATTATTGCTGAAAAGATGAAGAAGTTCAGTGAGAACGCTCAAAGCCTTTCTTATCGTTTTATTTTCAAATTTATTTTGAAAATGTTTTTAATCGAAATCGGTTTTTCCCTTTATCTCATGAGGTTATGCTGTTACACAGCTTAAATTCATTAATTGGAGAACCTCATGGATATCGTACAAGCTGCAAAATCTCGTTACTCAACGAAAGTGTTTGACCCAACACGCAAGCTACCTCAAGAAAAAATCGACGCAGTTAAAGAGCTGATTCGTTTTAGTCCATCGAGTGTGAACTCCCAGCCTTGGCATTTCATTCTGGCAAGCACAGAAGAAGGCAAGCAGCGCATCGCTAAAGCGGCGCAAGAGAATTACGCGTTTAACGCGGCGAAGATTCTCAACGCTTCTCACGTATTGGTGTTTTGTGCAAAAACAGGCATTGATAACGACTACATTGAAGCGCTAATGGTGCAAGAAGAAAAAGATGGTCGATTCCCAACTGAAGAAGCGAAAGCGGCTGTGCGCGGTGGCCGTAGCTACTTTGTGAACATGCACCGTTTTGATTTGAAAGATGCAAACCATTGGATGGAGAAACAAGTTTACCTCAACGTGGGTACGTTGCTGTTGGGTGCTTCGACGCTAGAAATCGATGCAGTACCAATTGAAGGGTTTGATCCAAAAGTGCTGGATGAAGAATTTGGCTTGCGTGAAAAAGGTTATACCAGTGTTGTGATCGTGCCGCTTGGCTACCACGCGGAAGATGACTTCAACGCGAAAACGCCAAAGTCTCGCTGGGACGCAGAAACCGTATTCACCGAGATCTAATTCGAGCTTACTTACAGGTGACGTAGCACCCCGTAATCAATCTATAAATCGCAAAAGAGTGATAAAACGATGATCCACTTAGTCGCAGAAGTGAAAGCCTATCCAGATAGTAAGGAGCAGGTGGTGAATTTGCTTGCTGGTTTACTAGAGCCAACTCGTAAAGAAGAAGGCTGTTGCCAATACGAGTTGTATCTCGACGAAAAAGTTGATGGCCTATTTATGTTCCAAGAAATTTGGGCATCGCAAGAGGCCTTGGATAAGCATTTGCAAAGCCCGCATATGGCGACGTTTCTTGAAACATTGGAAGAGAACGATTGGGTTGAATATACCCAGATTCGTCCTCTTCGATTTATCGCCTAATGACAGAAGGTTGCCAGCACGTTGGCGCGTTGCTGGCAGCATTTTTGTTGGATAAAGTCGCGGAAAGTCCGAATCGTTGGCGTCAATAATCGACGATCGGCACATACCATGTAGAGCGGCACTGGGCCGCAATCCCACTCTGGTAACACTCGTACCAATCTTCCCTCGATTAAGTCTCGGCTAATGTCCATCAATGATTTATTCGCAATGCCTTTGCCTTTGATCGCTAACCGGTGTGGCAAGTCACTATCGTTGCTCAACAAGTTACCGCTGACCACGATTTGTTCTTTCTCGCTGCCACGCGTGAGCGTCCATTTGTTGTAGACCGAATCCGCGACCATGTAGCACAAGCAATTGTGTTGCGTTAAATCGGCAGGAGAGGTGAGTTCTGGATGTGTAGCTACGTACTCTGGCGATGCACATAATATCCGTTCGTTTGACCCACACAATGCCAATACGACCAGATTGGAGTCGGCCGGTTCGCCGTAGCGAATCGCAATATCGACAGGCTTGGTGTACATATCCGTCAAGCTATCGGACAGCTCTAGTTTAATGGAAACATTTGGGTAGAGATCGATGAACTCATCCACCCAATCGAGCAACATATTGCGACCAAAATCGGAGGGTGCAGTAATGTGCAGCTGACCAGACAACTCCCCGCGCGCACTTGAGATCTGATCCAACCCCTCTTGCAATGTTGCCAACGCTTGCGTGGTTTTGTCTAAAAACAGTTCGCCCTCTGAGGTTAAACGCAGGCTTCGGGTGGAACGCACAAACAACGGGAAACCGATTTGCCCTTCAAGACGCTTAATCGATGCGCTAATGGCGGCAGGTGTCATGTCCATGCTGTTAGCGGCTTTTGAAAAGCTGCCTTGGCGCGCGGTTTCGACAAAAATATTGAGGTCGTTGAGGGCTTTCATTGTGAAAAGGGCTTTTAAGAAGTTTGGGCTACTATAGGGGAGAGTCGTAGGCCAATTCAAGGTTAAAACATTAGGTTGCACGGCGAGTTTGAGTTAGATTAGCGCGCAACTTCACTTTACCGGATCAATAGCATGAGTCAACAGCAGCCGAATAACCCACTTCACGGGTTGAGTTTAGAGAAAATCGTCACCCGACTAGTTGAACACTTTGGTTGGAATGGCATGTATGAGCGCGTTCGTGTGAACTGTTTCAAGAAAGATCCTTCAATCAAATCGTCGCTGAAGTTCCTGCGTAAAACGCAATGGGCCAGAGATAAGGTGGAAGCGCTGTACATCGAGACATTCTGCTAACCGCTCTATGGTCTGCAGCAAGCGGCAAGCAGATTCTTAGTCTCGCTATGGCTCGCTAGAATGACGCAGCTTTTCTTATCGCGTAGGCTGGAAGAGTCGCGCTGCTGATGCGTCTCAAGCGAGATTTCGGATGGTCACTTAGGCTTATCTGGAATCGCTTTTTTAGATGGTTTTGTAGAGCTCAGAGCCAAACTCGAACCGTCATTCTGAACTGCGAGGAACGAGCGTGATTCAGAATCTACCCTCACGACTGTATTGAGTTTATTCATCGCTCTATGGTCTGCAGCAAGCGGCAAGTAGATTCTTAGTCTCGCTTTGGCTCGCTAGAATGACGCAGCTTTTCTTATCGCGTAGGTTGGAAGAGTCGCTCCACTGATACGTCCAAAGTGATTTTCCGGATGGTCACTTAGGCTTATCTGGAATCGCTTTTTTAGATGGTTTTGTAGAGGTCAGAGCCAAACTCGAACTGTTATTCTGAACCGAGAGGAACGAGCGTGATTCAGAATTTACCCTCAGATTGTATTGAGTTTATTCATGGCTCTATGGTCTGTAGCAAGCGGCAAGTAGATTCTTAGTCTCACTTTGGCTCGCTAGAATGACGCAGCTTTTCTTATCGCGTAGGCTGAAAGAGTCGCTCTGCTGATGCGTCTAAAGCGAGATTCCGGATGGTCACATAGGTTTATCTGGAATCGCTTTTTTAGATGGTTTTGTAGAGGTCAGAGCCAAACTCGAATCGTCATTCTGAACCGCGAGGAACGAGCGTGATTCAGAATCTACTCTCAGATTGTATTGAGTTTATTCATGGCTTTATGGTTTGCAGCAAGCGGTAAGTAGATTCTTAGTCTCGCTATGGCTCGCTAGAATGACGTAGCTTTTCTTATTGCGTAAGTTGGAATGGTACCTCAGCATCATTCCCGATAGCGATGAAGAAGCGCTGTCGGGAACCTCGCCTTTAATCTCTCGTTTCTTGCTACTCCAAATGATGCGTACTACCCACGGTTCCTTCCAAGTCTAAAATCGACTGGCGAACGTGATCTGGAATCGCAGCTTTAACGTTGTTCTTAAAATCAAACATCACACCAGTGGCGGTCGCGATGGTCGCAATTTTCCCCCACTTCTTACTCAGCACTTGGTACTCCATTGTGATGCGATCTTCTTGCATGTCGATTACGCGAGAACCGACTAATAGCGTGTCTGGGTAAGTAACAGGCAATTTGTAGCGGCATTGAGTCTCGCTCAGTACTGGCCCAATTTGCGAGGTCTGCAGGTCGACCAGCAGGTTAATTTTGTTGAAGTAATCTAAACGTGCGGTCTCGAAGTAGCGAAAATAGACCACGTTATTAACGTGTTGCAGAGCATCCATTTCACCCCATGCGACTTTTATCTCTGTGATAACGGGAAAGTCCTTTAACAGTGTGTCCATTTCTATTGCTCCTTTTTCATCTGCTTTGCCACAAATTGCGACGCGACTTATCACTTTGAGCATTTATTCTAGATGTAATCATTTAATATGTAATAAAATTGTTTTTAAAATGTGAAATGAAATAGTGGTTTGATTATGTAAACTAGAAACTTTACATAATCGAGTTGAAGGCGTAAGTTTAACTAAGAGTAACCAGATAGGAGGTGTCTCATGATTGAACTCAAAGGTTTCAACCTCGCAAGAGTTGAGAAACGCATTGATTGGACAGGTGAGCTGTTCAGTTTGAGAATATCTGGCGCGCCTCTTTCATTTAAAGCTGGCCAATTCACCAAGCTTGCTTTGCTTGATGATGAAGGTAAGCAGATCAGCCGTGCTTACTCCGTGGTTAATGCGCCAAGCGAGCAATTCGATTGGTTGGAATTTCTAATAGTAGCCGACCCTCAAGGACAACTTTCTCCACGGCTCCAAAAGCTTAAATCTGGTGATAGTATTTATGTCGGTGCCACTGCACATGGCGATTTAACCCATGATTCTATTCCTAAACAGGCTCATGACCTGTGGCTGCTATCTACAGGTACGGGGATTGGACCGTTTTTATCGCTGCTGGATGATATAAACCTACCGCCTCACAATGAGCGCATTGTGCTGGTTCATGCCGTTCGTTTCGAAAAAGATCTGGTTTATAAATACCTAATTGAACAGCTTCAGCAACGATATGAAGGCAGATTAAAGTATATACCGATAGTCAGCAGGGAAGTGGTTGATGGTAAATTACAAGGCCGAATTCCTGAACTCATCGAATCGGGTTTACTGTCCAACGCCGCTGATGCGCCATTCTCAGCTCAGCGTAGCTTTGTCATGATGTGTGGGAATCCACAAATGATCAAAGATACCGTGCCCGTCTTACAAGAGCTAGGCTTGGAAAAGTATCGCCATCAAACAGGGGGAAATATCATTTACGAACGTTACTGGTAGCGTTTTGTTAAATTGATACGGTTATGCTCAAGATGTAATGATTACTTTTGAGATACGACCGCGATTTAGTATGTTCTTAGTTGAATATTATGTTGGCAATACCTAAACTGCGCTCACCATTGCGCGTCTGTACACCCAGTCATTCTCGCTTAACCAATTACATTGAGGTGACTGAAGTCCATGTATGCTTTTATCGCGAGCAAGCAACAGAGAATCATTGCTGGTTTTATCGACCTGCTCTTTGCGATGGTGGTCGTGTTAATCATCGCATTGAGTATTAACTCTTTTCTTAACGACTTTCAGCTCTCTTTAGCGGATAACCTCACGCTTGTTCGTGAAACTCAGGCGTTTTACTTGCTTTCTTTACCAACGGTTTTAATGATCAACTGGAATGCATTGAGTCATGGGCAAACCATTGGTATGCGCATGATTGGTATTAAAGTTGTAATGAAAAATGATAGTAAGGCAACGAAAGTTACAGCAGGGTTAAGGCTTGTTATTAGCTACTTACTGGAGATGCTCATTCCGGGGATCCCGTTGGTAAATTTGGCATTGTTGTTCTTTCATCCGGAGCGACGTTTGTTGCATGACTTGATCGCCAATACTAAAGTTGTCCAAGTTTCCTAATTTTTGATCAAAAAAGCCACGTGAAGTGGCTTTTTTAATATCGATAAAGTTAACCAGATTTACTGTTGATTAACATATTTCTTAAAGCGAGCTTTGGTTTCTGCGTCTGCTTTTTGGTACCAGAAGTGCAGCATCTCTTCAGCTGTCGAATCCGCTTTAACCGCAGTTGCTCTCACTTGCTTCATATCCGCAGGAACCTTTGCAGGAAGCGTGACTGGCTGCATGGTCGCTGCGCCAGCAAAAGCCACGGCTGCTGCACCGCCAGCCTGGTTGTAATCTTCGATTTCACGTACGTAATCACGACCGATTTGCATACCCGGTTTGAGCAGCTTGTCCTGGTCAACCGCGATTGCGTTGCCAGAATCATCAACCAGTTTCCAATCTAAGTCTTTGATCTTCTCTTCCGCATCACGTAGGTTGCGGTATTCTGGCATTTGTAGAGTGAGTTCGGCATTGGTCGCGTCAAATCGTGTAACGATAACATCGCTTTCAACACTTAAACGGTCATTACCTTGGTTGAAGTAAGGGGCGAAACGAAATACGACTTGGTTAAGGCCATCAGGTAACGTCAGTGTTCTCTCAGAGGCGAAAAAACCACCCGAAAGATCTGCTTTTTCACCGTTAGCCGCTAATACTGAAACGTTGTCAGGAACACTCACGGTTACATCTGCGAATGCCATGCCACTCATTGCGAGAGCAAGCGCACAAGTTAAAGGCTTGATCAATTTCATTGTTTTTATCCTAAGCAAATTAGTGGTCATCGAGAGTGCATCGTTCATTGCCCGATTGCAACTCCCAAGTGTAATAAGTATGAAAATTTAACAAGAACGTCATTTTTATCGCATTTATTACGACGAAACTGTGATCCAAATAGAATCAAACCGCTGAAATTCAGCGGTTTGATTCTATAAGTTATAGATTGAATTTCTTTCTAACTTATTGATTTATTATATGCCTGCACCATGTCCAGGTTCTGATTGGTCATCAGAAGCGTCTTGTTGTTCTGCCATTTCTTCTTGCTGTTGTGCTTTCTCAATGCTCAACCACCAAACAAATAACTCATACCAAATTGCTAGGATAACGGCACCTAAGAACAGACCAACGATGCCGTAGAAAAGCATACCACCGATGGCACCGAGCAGAATCACAGGCATTGGCACGTCGACGCCACGTCCCATCAACATTGGTTTGAACAGGTTTTCAGAAAGAGCCGCAACTACGACCCAAACAGTAAACATGGTTGCTGTTGAGGTGTCTTGGGTCATGTACATGAAGCCAATCACAGGTAGCACAGCGAGCAACGCCGGGAGCTGAGCGATACATAAGATCATTAGAAGCAGTGTGAGTAAACCTGCTGCCGGAACGCCAAATACGAAGAAACCAGCACCGATCAACAGTGCTTGAATCGCCGCTACACCGACTACGCCAAGCAGTACGCTTTTAATTGTCGCTGCGATAAGCGTGGTCCAGCTTTTTGCGTTTTCACCTGCGGTTCGAATCGCGATGGTTCTTAAGCCTGATGCCGCAGATTCAGAGTACGTCATGAAACCTGCTGCAATCGCAAGTGACAAGATTGAAAGCAGTAAACTTCCCAATACGCCCCCCAGTGTACCCAGTAAAGATGTGAGTCCTGCCTTTATTTGTGGCATAAAGGTTTGAATCGCTTGCTCAAGATTAGTAGCGAATAGGGTCCACACTTCGTAGAGCTTATCACCCACGATAGGCCAATCCGCTACGGAAGCTTTTGGCCCTGGTATTTTCACTTGTCCATTTTGTAGTACTTCAAGCGCGTGCGTTGCACCATCCACAATGGAGCCTGATACCATAACAAGTGGCGTGACAAGGAGGGCAATACCAAGTAAAGCAATGGTTGTGGCTGCCAGGCCTCTGCGACCACCATATACACGCTGCAATTTTTGGGTAAGCGGCATTAAAGCGACGGCTATAATAGCGCCCCAAATAACCGGAAGGATGAAGGGTTTGATGATGTCGTACGTAAACATCAGCAAGACAAAGATCAAGCCAATGCGTATTGCCGATTCCACCATATTACTGATGAAAAGCTTACTGTCGATTTTTACCGATTGTTTATCCATTTTTGTTTACCTGATGATCAATGTTAGAACTGACGAGACTTGAAACAACAATCGCCATATAAAAAACACCTGTGATGGCCTCTAAATACACCACGACTTGAGCCAATGGTGTTAGAGGACTAATGTCGCCATAACCGAGCGTGGTTAAGGTAACGAAACTGAAATACGCTGCATTGGAGAAGTTCTGCCCCCAAGAAATCGCTTCCATACCAGTAAAGGCTTCAGGCGAAAACTCAAGCAGAATGAGGTAGGCAATCGCCCACATCAGACCAAGCAGCAAGAAAAGCGCTACCGAGCCAATGACTTTGTTGCTGTTGACATGGCCGGTGAAAAGAATCTGTCTTGCGATGGATTTAAAAGTGCCGAAAAAGAACGCAAAGGTGAGGGCAAGCATCACCATATTCATCTCTCTGATGTTGAAAACGGTCTTGATCACAATCACAAGAACCCAAACACCAAACAGGCTGTAGAGGAAACGAGACCAGGTTTTGTCAAAGCGAAGGCTCGCAAAACAGACGATAAACGTCAGAACCGTGAAAGCCTGAAGTATGTGTTCAATCGTCCCTTCACCTACGACTTGTGCCATCGCACTTCCTAACAACAAAATCACTAGCGCTAAGGTTAGATAGAAGAAGTTGTTTTCTTCATTAATGTTTTTGAGGTTTTTACCAATGACCATGGCTCTTCTCACTTAATTATTGTTCACTTTCTGCGGATGACTCTTTCATCACCATGATGGACGCAGAAAGCCCGAATCGAAGATCAACATCTTCAGGAAGTTCTTGTAGGGAGATTCGCACCGGAATACGTTGTGCTAGGCGAATCCACTGAAAAACAGGGTTTACGTTTGGAAGAAGGTTGTAGCCGACCGTGCCGTCTTTGGGCGCAATACCCCAACCAATCGAGTCAACCGTCGCGTCAATTGGCGTGTCTGGGTGAGACATCAAAGTGACACGCGCTTGGCTGCCAGGTTCGATTTGCGCAAGTTGGTTTTCACGGAAGAAACCAAATACCCAAAAGCTGTTTTTGTCGATCAGTGCGAGCAGTGGTTGGTTTGCGACCGCTTGCGTACCGTTTCTAATATCGAGGTTAGATACAAAACCATCGACGGTCGCATAAACTTTGGTAAAGCTGAGATTAAGGCGTGCTGATTTGAGTTGCTCTTCTGCAGATTTGATTTGCAGTAGCGATTCTTCGTAAGCGATTTCACGACGAATCAGATCCTTGTGAGAAACCGCGCCACGGTCTTTGGCACGAATGTCTTTTAAGCGGTCATATTCGATTTTTTTACCGCGAGAGCTAACAATGGAGCGCTCCAGTGCTACTTCGGCTTGAGATAACGCAACCTGGTAAGTCGCAGGGTCGATTTCAAACAGTAAATCCCCCGTTTTTACTTCTTGGTTGTCTTGCACCGCGACATTTACAATTGGGCCTGATACGCGAGGAGCCACTTTGATGACGTTAGCACGCACTTGCCCATCTCGTGTCCATGGGTTATTAAAGTATTCCTCAAACTTTTGATAGCCGAGCCAAGCTGCGCCACCAAGAATGACAAGATTGAGTGCGATTACGAATAGTTTTTTCATCTTGTTTGGCACCTAAAATTGAATATAAAAGCTGTCGATGGCCACCACATAACCGACCATGATGGCAATAAACGTCAGAGACGGAAAAGCGATGAAGCGAGACAAACGTGTCTTGTTCAATATCATCACCGTTATCCACGTGGCCGTGACGGCGAGAAAGAGCACGAGTAGCGTAGGAGAAAAGTAAACGTCTCCCCAAGAGAGTTCATGAGGCATTACCGATCCTCCGTTTTGTTTTCATCACTGGTCTCAGCCGGAGTTTCGAGTCGCAAAGGCGGCAATACGCGGTTTTCTTCATTTAAATAACTTCCCCAGTCAGTGCGCTCTGTCATCTGCGTGGCAATCGATTCACTGATGAAAGGTTTGCCTGTTTGGGTTTGCCAGCCTCCACCGAGGGCTTTATAGAGTGCAACAACTTGGTTCGCAACATTACCTTTGATAGTTGCGTAGCTGTCTTCTGCGCGGGTCATTTTTTCTACCGAGTTAAGCAGACGTTCGAATGAAATTTGTCCGTTTTCGTACTGTGTCATGGATATGTTGAACGCACGAATAGAAGAGTTGACCGATTGCAAGCGTAAATCTTTTTGCTGCAAATACAGGTCATAAGCTTCGATTGCATTGGTGACTTCATTAACGGCTTGCAGTACCTTTTTGTTGTAGTTGGTCAGCGTTTCTTGGAAGCGAGCATCTTCGAAACGAATATTATTTTTCACGCGTCCGTATTGGAAAATGTTCCAACTGAACGTTGGGCCAACCACCATGGTGAGCGAATCGCTAAAACTGAAACTGCTGCCATCGGGAACCGTACTGTCGATACCGATGGAACCGAACAACGAAAAGCTTGGGTACAGAGCGGTTTCTGCCACGCCAATCTGCGCACTTTGCGCGCGAGCTTGCATCTCAGAGACTTGCAAATCCGGACGTCGCATCACTAAGTTAGCATCCACTTGCGTATCCAAAAGCGGTGGACGTGGCACAATGGAACGCTCGTCGGTGCCCGATAGCGCCGATTTTCTGCCCGTCGATTTGAACTGGGCTTCGTACTCAGCGATTTGCTTGTGCATCCCATCCGACTGTAGCAGTCGATCTACTTCTTCTGGTAACAGACCCAGTAGCAAAGCCAACACAGTACGTGATTGCTTCATTGCCACTTCGAGGCTCGGTAACGCTGCTTTGGTGGTGTAGAGTTGGTTTTTAGCTTGTTGAACGTCCAATTCTGTAACGTTGCCAGAGTCGAACTGCACCTGTGTAATGCGGACGACACGCTCTTGAATCTCGATATTGCGGCGAGACAGCAAAATACGTTCTTGGAATGTGCGATAGTTGATGTAATTGCGCGCCACTTCGGCGGTTATAGTGACCATGATGTCGTGATACGATGCGATGGATGCGTAGTAACCCGCTTCTGCCGACTCAATACCGCGAGCATACTTGCCCCAAACATCCATTTCCCAAGCAGCATCAAACGACAAAGTGGCGTTATTCACGCCCTGATCATTTACGTAGGCACGCGCTAGGTTTCCTGACACGGTTTGAACTTGTGGGTATTGCAAGCCAGTCGAAATACCAAGCAATGAACGTGCTTGGACAATTCGTAGCCCTGCGGCTTCTAAATCGAGGTTTTGTTTGCTCGCCAACTCAACCAGCTGATTAAGAGTTGAGTCATTAAATTGCTGCCACCATTGTTGTAGCTGTTGCTCTGATTGCTGCGTATCTTTGGCTGCTTTTTGCACCGACCAGTCACTTGGCAGTGGCGCCTGCTTTGGATGAACATAATCTGGTCCTACCGTGGTACACGCACTGAGTCCGAGCAAAGAAAGTATGGCGAGGCTTGGTTTGGTTAGTTTTGGAAGCATCATATCCCCACCTTTAAAAACGCTTCTGTTGTAAGTTCACCCAATCGATATCCTCGTAGGTTTGCTTGCAATGCTTGATTGCTTCGAACACGTTCCGTTTTAAATTCAGCAAGATATAAAAACCGGCTATCTCTGAATAAGCGTAGTCAGATAAATCCAACTCACTAAAAAAATCTTCCAGTTTATCTTCGAATGTTTGGTAATCCTGACTGTATTGGTCGAATACGGAGTCGAGTTCTTGTGTTGCTTGATGGCTGGCTAAAGCGCCTGCCATCAAAGGAATGATGGAATCGCGGTGTTGTTGACGAAGCTGAGTAATCAGCGGATTGGCCATCAACTTTTTCTCGGCGGCCATTAAGATGTTGATGTGATTACTGAGTACATCACACGCTTTGCTAAACGCGCCAATCGCTTCTGGCGTGGTTTTATCAAAGTGTTTGTGGTTGATTTTCGAACCCCAGACTTTGAGCTTTTTCGATGAGACATTGAGCGTCACCAAGTGTAAGGCCCGTTTGAGCGGCGTAATAACCGAGCTAGACTGCTGTTGATAGGTAGTGAACAGCTCTCGGGTATGTCGGAAGTAGCGTTCTTTTATGGTCAAAAAGAGGTGTTCTGGTCGTGAGCTAAACGGGAAGTAGTGCGCGAAAATAATCATGAACACCACCATGTAGAACAACAGCATGATCGTCATGAGGATCCCGAAGTGATAAAACATGTTGTTGTCTAAACCGAGAACAAACAAGCCAATCATATAGAAAATCGTCACTGGCCCGTTAAACAGATAAAAACCGATAAAGGTGTAGATAAAGATAAACAGGCCAAGTTCTAATCCGAGATCCAATTGCGGAAGGATGAAGACGTAAGAAGGTACCGCGAACAAGAAGCCGAAAGTGAACAGCACAAGCAACAAAATTGGGTGCACAGGCACGAACGACAGCAAAGACATAAACATGGTCGAGAAGACCACGAACGAGTAGCCGCCTGGTGGATTGAAATAAATCCAAATCAGTCCTGCAACCCAATAGGTAACAAAGGTTTTGACCGCAGTTTTAAAGTTTTCTGCGTCCCACCATAGAAACTTGCCTTTCGGTTTCGGCAGTGGCACGTCAAAGGAGACATTGTTCGTCACAGAGTCAATGCAGCTAATGCTCTCCGCTAAACGCGACAAGTTTTGATGCATCAGTTCCAATAGGTGACCAAGCGTAAGCGCAGAGCCTTTCTCTAGGTGAGCTGCATCTTCAAGCAACGCTTGGTTGTATTCGACTTTGAACTCCTGAGCACGATAAGCGGGCTCTTTTTCGTCCCAGACTTGTTGGCAGGTATCAAATAGCGCGTCAATTTCCGCCACGGCTTGATCAAAGTTGCTGATGCTTTCACGGTCTTGCTGGTGGCTAAAGTGGCTGTGCGCCGCGACGGTCAATTGTTGCGTTACTTGCTTGTTCAAATGAACCGCCAAGCGCCACTCTTTCATGTAGGCCGACACGTCACTGCATTCCACACTGACCGTGGCAAAACGCTGTTCGAGCGCATTTTGAGCGGCAAACATCTGTTCGATGAGAGTGTCCACGCTAGGAGGTTGTGGCTCTTCCGCTTCTGGATTTTCTTCTCCGCCTTCTTGAGGAGAGATTTGCCCTGCCGATTTTTGCTCGAAATTTTGCAAGATAGCGGTGAACAACGCGCGTTGTGCTTGGTTGAGTTGTTCGATGAGCTGTCTTAGGTTTTGTTCTGTTTTGGTCGGGAATAAGAAAGTCCCCACGAGTGTGTAAACCACCACCCCAAACACCGTCATATAGGCGCGGTCAACGCCATAAAGAAACGCACCTTCTGCGTCACCGCCATTGGACATCATCAACGTCATCACGCCGGTCAGCATGAGTAGCGTTGGATCTTTTTGATAGGCATTACGGAAGTAAAAAATGAATGAGACCACAACCGACACGCTCAACATGTACAGCAAGCGGTCTTGAGCAAACAATCCCACCAGTAACAAGCCAACGACGGCGCCAACCAACGTACCGAACACGCGTAAGGTACCTTTGGCGAGGGATTCACGACGACTGCCTGTGGATGCAATCAGCATCACTGTGGTTGCGGCCGTCGATGCTTGCGGCCAACCCATGGCAAACGGGATCAGATAAGCCAGAGTCAGGCTAAGCGATACTTTAATAGCGAATTTTATTTTGTCGTTCATAGTGTCAAAGTTTGCTCAGGCTTATCGTTATAAATTGATGAATTTCTTATATGAATAATCAGAATCTTGTTCTGAATAAATTCGGGGGGCGGAATATAGCGGGTGAAAAAGTGTGCTTTGTAAACCCTTTGTCAAAACAAAAAGTGCGTATTTGGCTTGATCTCGTGCTAGCCCTTGGCGTTATTGGCGAAACGCCTAAAACGAGCAAATTCGCGATCTGTGACGATTCTCATTTTTGAAACAAAATCGTTGCATTGTGTGAGCCAATTCTCACCTTATATTCTTCGCCTGGTACCAAAGCAGACCACTTGTACCATCTGCAATGAGCTTTACTGCTTTAAAAAGCATAGATGATGAATGGGTACTTGAGAGGGAAAGTTATTACTTTTTATCGGCTTGCCGATTGTTCGTTTGTTTTTTTGGATCGAGATAAAAAAACCAAAGCGATCCCACCAAGAATGATGCCGCTGGTTAAAAGAATATGCAGTGAAAGAGGCTCGTGGAGTACGATGCTGCCGAGTAGCAAAGCAATGGCTGGCACGGAAAGTTGGCTGACGGCGGCTTGAAGCAAAGAGAGCTTACGTACGACTTGGTACCAAAGCGTATAACCAAGGCCAGAGGCAATGGCACCAGATGCGATAGCGAGCAACACTCCGCTCAAAGAAAGGTGGATTGAGGACAGCATCAATGGTGATAGGAGTATGCCAATTATAGATGCAGCGATGAATCCCCACGTGATGCCACTACTTGGAGAAGGCGCTTGTTTGCCGAGCGCAGTAAACGCAGCCCAACAAACGCCAGAAATCAACATAAGAAGTGCAGAGCTAATATCGGGGCGCGTGGCAGATGGCAACATCAACCAAACAAATCCAACAATTGAAAGACCGATACCGATGACTTCGAGAAACTGAAAGCGCTCACCTTGCCACCAATAGATTGCCAGTAATGTAAGTTGCACGGCACCAAACAAAAGCAAAGCACCAGTTCCTGTCGCCAGTTGTAAGTACGCGAAAGAGAAAAGGGCAGCGTAACCAAATAACGCCACGCCAGCAAAAAAGCGAAAGCGAGAAGTTGGCCGATCGGTTTTCCACTGACCTCTCACGACAAGCATTGCGATTAAGATAACAGCGCCGGATATCAATCGAATGAGCGTGAAGCTTCCTGCATCAATTAACCCTTCTGCCAAGGCAAGTCGGCACAATAATGAATTAGCAGCGAACGCCAGCATTGCAATAGCAGTGAGTAAAAAGGTCGACATCCTTGATCCTTAGCGTGTAAATGAACAGCTAGTGTAGATCCAAAAGAACATTTTTATTAGTTGATAAAGTGATTAGTTATAGCTATCAGAGCAAGAAAGTCATTAAAAATAACCAGATAAAACCTGACCTTAGCCTGAGTCTTACTGTGGTTGGGAAGGTTGTTTGTACAATGACTTAATGGTGTTTTTCAACCATAGCAATTTGGGATTGTACGCATTGCGTTTATGCCAAATCATGGTAAATGGAATCAGTAACTTGTCTTGTTGAGCTTGGTCTAATGGAATTGGCAAGCACACCAAATCGAGATGCAGCTTTTCTGTGTAACTTTTGCAATAGTGCGGCGCGGTGGTGATCATGTCATGCGTCGGCTGCGCTGCCATAAAAAGGGATTGCTCAAAGTTGGACATCGTCAGCCCGATAGAGCGCTGTAGCCCTAGTTCCGTTAATACTTCATCCAACGCCCAAGTTTCACTTTTTTCCCAAACAATATTGATGTGTTGGTAGCTCAGAAAGGTCTCGAGATTCCACTCTTGCTGTAATGCCGGATGATCTTTATGTAAATACACCATCGGCAGGTCATAAAATAGAATCTCAAAATCCAAGAAATAAGGCAGAAGATCCAACGACTCTTTCGATCTAGGGTGACTTTCTCGGCCGGTAAAACCGATATCCGCCTCGCCTCGAATGATGGCGTCGAGTGAATCGTAATCCCAGTTACTGGTTTTTACTTTCGCTTCAGGGTATCGCTGGTGGATAGCGACGATGAGTCTGTCCAGCACTGTGAGCACTAATGGCGACTCAATCGTGATATCAAAACGCACTCCTTTAGGCGTAATATCGCTGCGTTTTTCTGCAATCTGGCTGCCAATTTGCAGCCATTCTGCAAGATCTTGCTCCATGCTTTGCGCCAAAGGCGTTGGCGCAAGACCTTTAGGTGTTTTGACAAACAAAGGATCATCGAACCAATGACGAAGTTTGTTGAGCGACTTACTTACGGTAGAGGGCGTAACGTTCAGCTTTTTCGAGGTTTTCGAGACGCTTTGCTCTTGCAACAATAATTGCAGAGTGAACAGTAAGTTTAAATCAAGTCGCGCTAGGGATTTCTTCATAATGGGTATCGTGAACAGGCTTTGGAATCAATAGTATTAGAGCAAGGCTGATTACGCTACCTAGCACTAAGATAAACACCAACATATTCAGTGCACTAACGCCGATGAAACCCATAAACCAAATATAGAACGCGGAACTACAAACTTGAGCAATGCCCAGTAACGAGCTTGCCATGCCAGCTTGTTGAGAGAATGGGCTGAGCGCTTGGCTCATGGCCACGCCAAAGCCACAAGCGAAGCCTGCGCAAATCAGCCCAAGTCCGAACACATAGTAAAAAGGTTGTCCATCATGGAAATGGGCTGCACTGAGCACGATGGCTGCACAAACGAGCAATACTTGGGAGCTCATCATTAAGGTTCGCTGCTTGAAAATCCCCAATGCCAATGGCGCCGAGAACGAAATCAACATACTGATCGTCGCAGTCCCCGCCATGATGGAAGAATAGCCACCGCGATCAAAACCAAGCATACTCATCACAACAATTGGTGAAGCGTTCACAAAAGTCAGAATGGTGGTCACTCCAAGCGCAGTAATGATCAGCCTACTGATAAAAAATCGCTCGAAGAAAGTCTCTTGATGGCTCTCTGGCGTTGTCTGTTCTTCACCTTGTTGGCTGGGTAGTGATTCCTTGAGAACAAAAATGGCCAATACACTGACGAGAATGCCCATTCCTGCCATCGTGGTAAACAAACTCGGCCAAGGAAATTTCAGCATAATCAAGTGACCAATCACGGGTGCGATCACTGGAATGATACAGGTGATGCCATTGAGCATCGACAATACTTTCGCGCGGCGTTCATCGTCTAACGTGTCGCGTAAAATCGCGAACGCGACGACATAGCAAGATCCAGCACCGATGCCTTGGCAAAAGCGAGCAATCAAGAAAGCGTTTGGTTGTTCAGCCATTCCGCCGAGAAAAGACGCGAGCACGAAGATCATCGCGCCGCCGACGGCAACAGGCTTTCGTCCCACAGAGTCTGCAATTTTTCCCGCGAATAACATCGTGGTAGCCATACCAGCTAAATAGATCGAAAACGCAATATGCAACTGAGATTCACTGGCGTTGAGATCTGACGCAATTTGAGGCAAACCAACAAGATACAAATCAATGGCAGTAGGGTAGAGTAAGACGAGTGCAAAACTGCAAAGTAAAAAACGGGACATGGAAACCTCTCTATCGAATGGCGAGGATAATAGAGTGCTAAACGTTTGCCTGCGAGTGGGAAATACGACACCAGGTATTTCTATTTACGACATACCCTGTATGAATTGAGCGTAAAAACAACAAGGAAGATTATGATTACCATTGAAAAGTATTCGCCTGAGCGACATGAACAAACTTGCGAACTTAGCGTGCTAGAAGAGCAATCGCAGTTTACGGTCGCGGATGTGGGTGAAATGCTTACGCGTCTTGAACCTACAGAACTTCCGCATCTGATTTTGACAGACGATGATGTGGTTGGCTTTTTTCTATTTGATGCAGCTTACAGTGAGAAATACGATTTTTGCCCGAAAAACAGCTTAGGCGTACGTGCTTTGCTGGTGGATCACCGTCATCAAGGCAAAGGTATCGCCAAGCAAGCCATTCAACAGTTTGCCGATTTCGCCAAACGCTATTATCCCGAGTTTGATGCGCTTTATCTCACTGTGAATTGCCGCAACATACCCGCTTATCAGTGCTATTTAAAATCAGGGTTTGAAGATACCAATGAGCTTTACCACGGCGGCCCCGTTGGACCGCAACACATTATGAGACAGCCGCTTTAGCTAGGAAAAACCAAGGGTGGAAAGATGAGGATTGAAATCGACAATTTAGAACGGCCGCAAGTGATAGCGCTGTTGGAAGGACATTTACAGGACATGTACGCCACGTCACCACCAGAAAGCGTGCATGCGTTAGATTTAGATAAGCTCAAAGCGCCAGAAGTGACATTTTGGACCGGATGGAAAGGTGAGCAACTGCTTGGGTGTGCGGCGATTAAAGAGTTGGATGACCAACACGCGGAGCTGAAATCCATGCGCACCACGCCTACGGCAAGAAACCAAGGTGTGGCATCTCAATTATTGATTCATGTGATTGAGCAAGCGAAGCAAAAAGGTTTGCAGCGCTTGAGTTTAGAAACGGGCTCGATGGAGTTTTTTAAACCAGCGCGCCTGTTGTATGAAAAGCATGGCTTTGTGTACTGCGAGCCGTTCGGGGATTACGAACTCGATCCGAACAGTCAATTCATGACCCTAGAACTGAGCTAGGGCCATGAATTTTTAGAAGCTAAATCCAATCGATTTAGAAATTCAGATTCAAGTTGATGGTTGGCGACAAGAGGCTTGAACGCTCGTCAGCCAATCGCTTTCTCTTCTCTTTCAGTCTCTTGGCATTATCTTTGTCTGGATTGCCATCAAGCTGATTATCGATGACCGAGATTTCAGTATCGATTTGTTGGATGCGTTGCTGGCGTTGATATTCTTGATGACCTAACTGGTAGTTCTCAATAAACTCTTTGCTGCTGCATACACCGTAATATTCTTTGCCTTCGATACCGACAGTGTACCCATTGTCTGGTGAGCAATATTGGATAGTGCCTTTATCAAAGCCTTCTTTCCATTTCGCTCGGTCGGGTGTCACACCCGCTTCACCACAGTCTTCGGTATAGCTATTGATAATGTTTGGATCGTTGCCATCTCGGCCATCTTGATAACCTACGTTGTACCAGTTCGCCGTTTTGCACTCATCCGGAGACATGTTGGCGCAACCTGAGAGCAAAGTCAGTAAAGCCAGGGGGATTAGCGCTCTTTTCATCAGTGACTGTCCTTTAAATAAAATCGAATTGATAACTTGAGTTTAAAATGAACACTGTTCATATCAATGGTTGAAATCATTGTATTCACAATTGTGGTGACTCATTAATCTAAGTGATAAATTTATTATGCTGAATAGAAGTGTGTTTGATTAGTATTATCCACGAACTGCGCCTTTGCTGCATCAATCCACTAGCCTTGGCCCCAAATTAAGTGATAATACCAACATAAAGATAAACACCGTCAATGAGGCTAAGACATTGAGCGAACAACCCACCGTCCTTATTATCGAGGATGAATCTGCTATCGCAGAGAACCTGATTCATGTATTAGAGATGGATGGCTACCACGCAGAGTGGTTTACAACAGCAGGAGAGGGCTTAGCTTTTTTGCAGCACAACTCCGCAGCGTTACTTGTCTTAGACGTAGGCTTACCGGATGGCAATGGTTTTGAATTATGCAAAACCATCCGTGAGTTTTCTGATATTCCCATAATCTTTCTCACCGCAAGAAGCGATGAAATTGACCGCGTAGTCGGTTTGGAAATTGGCGCGGATGATTACGTGACTAAGCCATTTAGCCCGCGCGAAATGTTGGCTCGCATTAAACTTCGAATCAAAGCTAAAGCGCCAATGATGGAGGACAAACCAGAGCCTGTAGCTGTTCCAGAACAACCTCCATTGAACCATGATTTAGTTGCGCAGAACTTCGACTACGGTGTTGGCGGGCAAATGCTTGGGCTGACCGCGGTGGAGTTCAAAATCCTCGATAAACTGATTTCTGTCTCTTCCAATGTATTGAGCCGAGAGCAACTTATGGTCGCTGCTGACATGGCGCCGGAAGCTGCATACGAGCGTAATATCGATACCCACATCAAAGCCATTCGCCATAAGTTGAAGCCGTTTGAGATGTCTGAACGCATCTGTACCAAACGTGGCTTTGGTTACTTTTACTGCATTAAAGGTGAATGATGAATCGCTGGCCGAAGATCCCGCTTGGACTCAGACTGTTTTTTCTCTACTTCATCTTAGTCGGGATGACGGCTTACATGGTGAGCAAAACGGTTGTCCAAGAACTTAAGCCAACCGTGCGCCAAACCACCGAAGAGACGCTAGTGGATATGGCGAACTTACTCGCGGTATTGGCGGAAGAAGACGTCGCGAATGACAAGTTGTCTGAGAGTCGCTTCTCCAAACTATTAACGGCTTATGGACAGCGAGAGCCTCAAGCGCGCATTTGGGAAATCGGTAAAAAAGCGATTAACCATCGAATTTACATCACCGATAAACAAGGCATTGTGATTGCGGATTCTTGGCAGCAAGACGTAGGCAAAGACTACTCGCAATGGAACGATGTTTATCTCACGTTGCGTGGTCAATACGGCGCGCGCAGTACCATCGAAGACCCGAAAGATCCGCTCTCAACCGTTATGCACGTGGCTGCGCCCATTTACCACAAAGGTGAAATCATTGGCAGCGTAACGGTGGCAAAATCCAATCGCTCAGTACAACCTTTCATCGATCTTTCTAAACGCAATGTATTGTTTTGGATGGTGTGGATGAGTGGTTTAGTGCTATTGGCAGGAGCATTGTTTGCTTGGCGAATTCACTCGGCATTGAACAAGCTAGAAGACTACGCGACCAAAATGGGTGAGGGTGAAAAGGTCTCTAAGCCGACATTTCGTATCTTTTATGAGTACGGCACGCTAAGCGACGCATTGGAGAAAATGCGCAATCAGCTCGATGGTAAACAATATGTGGAAGAGTACGTACAGACGCTGACTCATGAGCTGAAAAGCCCGTTATCAGCGATTAAAGGCGCGAGTGAAATATTGCAAATGCCGTTGCCTGAAGAAAAGGTCACGCGCTTTGCTGGCAACATTGAGCGAGAGAGCAATCGCATGCAGTCATTGATTGATAAGTTGCTAGAACTTGCTCGTCTTGAAAAGCGCCCTGAGCTAGAGCAAGTCGAAGCTATCTCGCTAGAACAAATGGTCAATGAAGTGGTTGAGTCGGCGGATGCGCGTTTGAGTGCTAAGTCGGTCACTGCCAACATCCAAATTGATGACCATCTCTCCGTACTTGGTGATGCCTTCTTACTGAAACAAGCCGTTTTTAACCTGATGGACAATGCGCTGGATTTTGTTCATTCAGAGGGATGCATTGAATGGAAAACTGAGGTCACGAAAGAAAAGGTGTGCCTGTCGATTTTCAATTCAGGTCCTCACATTCCCGACTATGCAATGCCTCGTTTAACCGAGCGCTTCTACTCCCTCGCTCGGGAAAATGGTGTTAAGAGCACTGGGCTCGGGCTTAATTTTGTTGAGCAAGTGATCAAGCTGCACAAAGGTCAGTTGCAAGTCGAAAACGTCGATGCTGGCGTGAAAGTGACCCTGATTTTACCAACTCCATAGAAACTCCACATTAGCTCCATTCATTCTCCAAATTGCTGATTTAGATTACTCCCATCAGCAAATGGAGAATGAAACATGAAAAAGATCCTCAATAACCAACTCGGCACGAAGTTCGCCTTCGTGCTGTTTTTGTTTGTCTTACTGCAAATCCCGCTTTCAATGGTCACAGGGCTGATCTCAGAACGCTCATATCGCCAAGATGAAGTCAGAAACGACATCGCACGCAGCAGCAGCGGCGAACTGCGCATCATTGGTCCATTCATCATGGTTAATTACACCGAAACCAGTTACCGAGATGACAAAGTACAGATTAAAGAGCGTCGTAAATTTCTTTTACCTAGCACTTTTGATATGAGCGCGAATCTGGACAGTTTTGAAAAGTACCGAGGCATTTACCGTGCGCGTTTATACAAAGCACAAGTGGCACTGAAAGGCACTTTCGATGCAGACGATCTCGCGGCGTTGCAGGGGCTTGATATTGACAACATGAGCCTAGTGGTTGGTATTGAAGACAGCCGCGGATTGATTCGTTTGGATGACATGACCATGGCGAGTTCTGATATCGAAGTCGCACCGGGAACAGGGTTAGATCAGTTGCCACAAGGCTTCCACAGTGCTCTGACACCCGCAGACCTAAACGCAGAGCAACCTTTGACGTTCGATCTTAACTTCTTACTGCAAGGTATGGGTCAGCTTCAAGTCACACCAATCGGCAGTCAAACAACGGTTGAACTCTCTTCAACTTGGGCGCATCCAAGCTTTATCGGTGATTACTTACCGGTGTCGTCAGAGGTATCTGAAGATGGATTTAACGCGCAATGGGCGAGCAACAACTTCTCAACCAATATCGCGCAGCTGTTCCAAAGCTGTTTGTCATCGAATCACGCGTGTCACGAGCTTGAACAGCGACAAATGGGTGTAGATTTGATTGATCCCGTTGACCATTACTTGAAGTCTCACCGAGCTGTGAACTATTCACTGTTGGTTATCACATTAGTGTTTGCAAGTTTCTTCTTACTGGAGCTATTACAAGCGCGTCCGGTTCACCCAGTGCAATACGGCTTTATTGGTCTGGCTTTAGCACTTTTCTATCTATTGCTGATTTCGATGAGTGAACACCTCGGCTTTAACTGGGCATATGTGGTGTCGGCAGTCGCATCGACCGGGCTTTTAAGTGTGTACGTGAGCGGTATGTTGAGCAACACCAAACACGGCGCGATATTCGGAGCGTGTTTGCTCACTCTCTACGGATTACTGTTTGGCTTGCTACAAGCAGAAAGCTACGCATTGGTGATGGGGACATTACTGTGTTTCGCGATTTTGAGTTTCACTATGGTTATTACACGCAACATCGACTGGTACGCACGAAATAAGAAAGCAGAAGAAAGTGCAAAGGCGAATCATGAAGATGTTTAAGCGAGCCACTCTCACTGGGCAGCCAAGCGATATGGTGGAAGAGACATCCGCTATCCACCTGCAATTTTCTGCAAAAAATGGACTTAAAAGCTTGGTGTGTTTTATCACATTGGTCGTTATTGCGCTCTATGTTCGAGACAGCTTTATTCGTCCGACATTTGGTGATGTTCTCGTTGTGGTTTGGCTCTACTACTTTCTTGCAAGTATGTTTTCTATGCCCGTTAACTGGCTGGTTTCACTGGTGGTGTTGATTGCGTTTGTCGTCGAGTTGGGGCAATTGCTTCAGGTCGCAGCTTGGCTTGGTATCGAATCTTCATCGCCTCTGGCTGTAATTTTGGGTGCCACATTTGATTGGAAAGATCTGCTGGCTTATTGCATCGGAGGTCTACTGTGTTGGTGGATGGAAAAGAAATGAAAACCGAGATGAAAGCTATTGTGCTACCAAACCAACTTCGACATTCCAAACGAGGTACTCGTAAGAGGCTCAAAATCAGTTTACTCAAGCGCGTGTACCTTTGGTCACTGACCAATAGAGAACTGCTGTAAACCTCACCTCTTTATCTGAAATACAAAAGGGAATCTTAAACTCACCGGCGCACAGGGTGAGTTAAGATTCCCTTTATTAATAGGGTCTATTGAGCTTTCAAGCTGATTTTTGCAGCTGTTTGTGGGTAATTTATATGAGGCAGAGACATTTGAAATGTAGTTGGTGTAACTGATAAGCCGGTAATGAAGTAGAAATGAACCACAAACGCTGCCCGAAGGGTTCGGCTAAAAGCGTTTTACTCTTTGTTGAGAGGTAATTGCTTAGAATGACTAGGCGGCAAACCTCTCGCCGCGATTAAAACGCTTTTATCTCGAACAAAATTTAACCATGAAAGTTCAATAGACCCTAACTAAAACATCTAGCTGCTACTTTTAATTAGCTTTCAAATGAAAGTCTATCGCCGAACGTCTCTTTCCAGTCTTTATCGAACTGCTCAACCGCCGGTTTTACTGCTGGATGTGCGAACATTTGTGCCGCCACATCGGTTGGCAATGTAATGGCTTCGATACCCAGTTTCATCACTTCCATCGCTTGTTGAGTGTTCTTGAAGCTGGCTGCCAAAATCTTCGCTGGTAGTTGGTTCTGATCGAGCAACAATTGAAGATCCGCGACCACTTCAACACCGTTGCCGTTCATCGCATCAATGCGGTTTACGTAAGGTGCTAGATAGTCTGCACCGCACAGTGCTGCAAGGAACCCTTGTTGAGCTGAATAGATAGCGGTAGCAAGAACCTGAATTCCCTCTTTTTTCATTAGCTTAATTGCAGCTAAGCCTGTTTCTGTGGCTGGCACTTTTACCACCATATCGTAAGGCAATTCATTCAGTTGGCGCGCTTCTGCCACCATGCCTTCGACGGTTGAACTCACGACTTGAGCGTGAAAGCGAGGTGTACCGCCAAGCGCTTCTTGCATGCCTGCTAGGGTTTCATTCAGTCCCTGTTTTGACTTCGCCAAAATGCTTGGGTTTGTCGTCACGCCTTTTAGCGGTAGGCACTGGTTAAAGCGTTTTACTTCTGCCACATCAGCAGTATCTAAATAAAGTTCAATCATGGTTTCTACCTTAAACAAAATCTTCGTTTTGATGATGGGATCACTATAGATCTGACAATCGAACGAGATCTTGATTTTGATCAATTGAAATTTCATTTGAAACTATAATAATTTCATTAAATGAAAGTTAAGTGAAACTTGTAAACGCTCAAATGAAGCTTTCAGTTAGAAAACAGAAAAGCTGTTCATAAGACTCAACGAGCAAAAGAAACGAATTAAGTAAATAGCGGTAGCACAGACCAAGAGGCAAGCAGAGATGTATTTCAATATCCAACGATTCTCTACCCATGATGGCGATGGCATTCGTTCCATTCTTTTTCTTAAAGGATGCAGCTTGTCTTGCCCTTGGTGTCAAAACCCAGAAAGCCGCAACGAAAAGCATTCACTCTTATTTGATCAGCGAAGTTGCATGGAAGATTGCCAGCTGTGCGTTTCTGCTTATCAAGCCACAACTCAACCCACAGCGGGTAGCGAAACGGTGGGTGATGGTATTCAACGCATCGACAACCAGATCATCATCAATCGCAAAGCCATCAAAGAAGACCAACTGATCGCGCTGCGAAACGTATGTCCTACGCAAGCACTGACCGTCTGTGGTGAAGAGGCGAAATCAGACATGTTGTTCGACACGTTAATGAAAGACAAACCTTTCTACGACCAAAGCCAAGGTGGCGTGACCTTCTCCGGTGGTGAGCCACTCATGCAAGCAGATTTGGTGGCAGAACTCGCGCAGCGTCTGCATGACAACCAAGTCTCTACCGCCATTGAATCGTGCATGCATGTGCCTTGGAAGAATGTCGAAAAAGCCGCGCCGCATATTGATTGCTGGTTGGCGGATTTAAAACACACTGATGAAGAAAAGTTTCTTAGCTGGGCGAAAGGTTCACTAAAACGCATCAAAGACAATTTCCGAAAACTGGCACCTATCGCGAAACGCATTGTAATTCGCGTTCCCGTTGTGCCGGGGTTCAATGACACCATCGAAGAGTTGAAAGATATCATCGATTTTGCGGCTTCACTAGAAAGCTGCCAAGAACTTCACTTGCTGCCGTACCACACGCTCGGCATCAATAAATACCGTTTGCTCGATATGCCTTACGAGTGTTCTGACAAGCCATTAAACAAACCAGAACTGCTAGAAAGCGCCATGCAATACGCAAGCGAAAACACCCAACTTAACGTGATTGTAAGAGGTTAACTATGGACCTGAATTACCTTCCTGAGCGTATCAAAGCGCACAAATCGGCACTGGTAAATATCGTAACGCCACCTGTCTGTACCGAGCGTGCAGAGGCATACACTCGTGCTTACCAAGCAAACGAAGACAAACCTGTGATTGTCCAACGTGCGCTAGCACTGCAAGAGCACTTACGCACTCGTACGATTTGGATTAAACACGATGAATTGATCGTCGGTAACCAAGCGAGCAAAGTGCGCGCTGCGCCTATTTTCCCAGAATACACTGTACGTTGGATTGAAGCGGAAATTGATGAGCTAGCCGACCGCCCTGGTGCAGGCTTTGCGGTCACTGAAGAAGATAAGCAAAGCATTCACAGCATCACGCCGTACTGGCGCGGTAAAACTGTTCAAGACCGTTGTTATGGCTTGTTTACTGATGAGCAGCAAGAAATTTTAGCCAGCACCATCATTAAAGCTGAAGGCAACATGACTTCGGGTGACGCGCACCTTGCGGTGGATAACGAGAAAATCTTGAAGCTAGGCATGAACGGCTTGCTAGAGGATGTTCGTCAGCACCGTGCTAAAAATGATGTTTCGACCTTTGAAGGCTTGAAGAAAGAGCAGTTCTACAAATCGGTCGAAATCGTACTGCTTGCGATTCAAGATCACATGGTGAGCTACGCTGAATTGGCGGCAAAAATGGCGTTAGAAGAGACGCGCCCGCTGCGCAAAGCTGAGTTAGAAAGCATTGCGGCAAACTGTCGTCATGTCGCGAGCCACGCACCAAAAAACTTCTGGCAAGCACTGCAATTGAGCTACTTCGTTCAGTTGATGCTACAAATCGAATCGAACGGTCACTCGGTTTCTTTCGGTCGTATGGACCAATTCCTAAACGAATTTTATGTTCGCGATATCGAAAACGGCACGATTGAGAAAGACTTTGCATTAGAGCTTTTACAAAGCTGTTGGTTGAAGCTGCTTGAAGTAAACAAGATTCGCTCTGGTGCGCACTCGAAAGCATCGGCAGGTTCTCCGCTGTATCAAAACGTGTGTATCGGCGGTCAGAAGTTGAATGAAAAGGGTGAGCCTGAAGACGCAGTGAATCCCCTTTCTTGGGCGATTCTGGAATCTTGTGGTCAGTTACGCTCGACGCAACCTAACTTGAGTGTGCGTTACCACGAAGGTTTGAACCAAGAGTTCTTAATGGGCTGTATTGAAGTGATTAAATGCGGCTTCGGCATGCCAGCGTTCAACAACGATGAGATTGTTATTCCTGAATTCATCAAGCTCGGCGTAGAGAAAGAAGACGCTTACAACTACGCCTCTATCGGCTGTATCGAGACGGCGGTTCCCGGCAAATGGGGTTACCGTTGTACGGGCATGAGCTTCATTAACTTCGCTCGTATCCTGCTCGCTTCATTGAACGAAGGTGTGGATGCAACCACGGGTAAAGCTTTCTTGCCACACGATAAGTCATTAGCAAAAGGTAACTTTGAGAACTTTGAGCAAGTGACAGCTTCTTGGGCAGAGCAAATCCGCTACTACACCCGTAAATCGATTGAGATTGATACGGTAGTCGACAGTGTGCTTGAACAGCAAGCACAAGACATCTTCTGTTCAACGCTGGTGGATGACTGTTTGGCTCGCGGTAAAACCGTGAAAGAAGGCGGCGCGAAATACGATTGGGTATCTGGCTTGCAAGTCGGTATCGCAAACTTGGGTAACAGCCTAGCAGCAATCAAACATCTTGTTTTCGATGATGCGCAAATCACCCAACCGGAGCTAGCAAAAGCATTGGCTGAAGATTTCGACGGCATGGAGAACGAACAGCTTCGCCAACGTCTTATCAACTTTGCACCAAAATACGGTAATGATGATGACGCGGTAGACCAACTACTGGCAGACGCGTACCAAGTGTACATTGATGAGCTAGAGCAGTTCGTTAATACGCGTCATGGTCGAGGTCCAATTGGCGGCGGTTATTACGCTGGTACATCAAGTATCTCGGCAAACGTCCCATTCGGCGCTTCAACCATGGCAACGCCTGACGGTCGTAAAGCGAAAACACCATTGGCAGAAGGTGCAAGCCCATCCTCTGGCTCAGACCGTTTAGGTCCAACAGCGGTATACAACTCGGTCGGTAAGATCCAAGCGAATAAGATCCTTGGTGGCGTGCTGCTTAACCAGAAGTTAAGCCCGGCAGCGGTTGAGTCTGAAGGGGATAAGCTCAAGCTTTCTATGTTGATTCGTACCTTCTTCAACCACCACAAAGGTTGGCACGTGCAGTACAACATCGTCTCTCGTGAGACCTTGCTAGCTGCGAAGAAGAATCCTGAACAATATCGTGATCTTGTCGTGCGAGTTGCAGGCTACTCAGCGTTTTTCACCGCGCTATCACCAGATGCTCAAGATGACATCATCGCACGTACTGAGCACGAGCTGTAAGTACACTTATTAACTAAAACAAAAGGCACCGATTGGTGCCTTTCGTTTGAATACTTAATCCGCAAATGACTATACCTGAACGCATTAAAGCTTGTGCAAAATGGTCACGCATTTCTTCGTGACGTTATCGTACTCTTTCGTCATGTAAGCGGTAGTGATCGCGCCCTCTTTCATGATGCAAATGGCATCGAGTAATGAAGCGTTGTCTGATTTGAGATAGCGTTGAATTAGCTCTCTGACTTGCTGTTTATGGTAGCGGCAATACGTTGCGATCTCGCCACTGTCGTCACTGAATTCCGCGGACGTATTGATGAAAAAGCAGCCGCGAAACTCGCCCAATTTTTCTTCAGAGCCATGAAACCAGCCGTTGAGTGCAGTAAATAACTGATCGATCACCTCCGCGCACGTTTGTGCTGAAGAAAGCTTTTCCTCCAACCATTCCATAAATATTTGGTGGCGTTGTTCTAATGCGGCGATGATAAGCGCTTCTTTACTCTCAAAATGGTTATATAGCGTGCGTTTAGCCACGCCGGAAACATTGAGGACTTCATTGATGCCAATAGAGTTGATGCCTTGTTTGTAAAACAGTGACAAAGCTGTGTCGATCAATAACTGTTTCTTTTTGTTCATAACTACGTCCTCAAAAAGTTCCATAAACACATATTGACAAAGGTAGACAGATTTGTCTATTTTATTTTGTAGACAATTCGGTCTACTTTTGAGGTGTTTATGAATAATTTAATTTTATCTTTGGTCGCGGGGCTTGGCGCTACGTTGGCTATTGGTGTGTTGTCTTACGCCGAGGTATCTCTTACTGAGGTAGTACTTCTCATGGCGCCATTTGGTGCTACGGCGGTGTTGGTGTTTGGGGTGCCTAGCAGCCCTCTCGCTCAACCAAAAAACGTGATCATTGGTCACTTCATTACGGCATCTATCGGTATTGCGTTTAGCCAGTATGTTGACGTCACGCCGGTCACGCTCGCGATTGCGACGGGGCTAGGTGTTTCTGCGATGCTGATTACGAAGACCACTCATCCACCTGCGGGTGCAAATCCAATTTTGATCATGGCGTCTGGGCAGGGATGGAGTTTTCTCTTCACGCCTGTCCTGATTGGCGCGGTAGTGATTGTTCTGGTCGGTAAAGGGTTACAGTTGCTACAAAGTCAGTACTTAAACCCTCGACTGAATGGTTAGAAGACCTAGTCGGATTGTAGTTAGAGCCGCGAAAGGGAGTGATCTCTTTTGCGGTTTTATCTTTTGTCGGTTTGCAAAAACAAAATCTGATTCTCTCTTGGTATTCAGTCGTATACATCAACATGGTAGTTAAATTGGTACAATGCGATGAACAGAATCCACCCTAAGAAACTATTGCACAGTAAATGGACGGCAATTTCACCTAAAAACAAAGAGAAGCATTTTGTCGTGACGGAAATGGAACTAGATGAAGATGGTAACGTTGTGAGATGTGTCATCGAGGCAGTCATGAGTAAACGCGACCGAGAGATGAACTGGCAAGACCTAAAAAGACTCTGAGCAATGGATGCAAGGGTGGAAGTGAGTGACGCTTCGTTGTTGGGCGAATCAAGCAGAAACGTGTGTTGCGAGTAGGCAAAAGTGGTGCTATCTGATACGTTGATAAATCGTTCTAACGCCCACTCAAAGGATTAATTATGATTGATTTCGACAATTCCTCTGTATTTAAGCTTAAGCCGATTGACGTTTCTAATGCCAGAGAAGACTTCCTTAAGTTCTTGATTGATGGTGAGACTATTTTCGCTGCTTTTAAAACAGTTCGTGACCAAGTGGTGTTTACGAACAAGCGAGTGATAGCGGCAAATGTGCAAGGGATTACCGGCTCAAAAGTGGATTACACTTCTTTGCCTTACAGTAAGATCAATGCATTTTCTATCGAGACCTCTGGTACTTTTGATTTGGATTGTGAAATCGAGTTCTTCATGAGTGAGGTGGGAAGAGTGCGTTTTGAAATTAAAGGCTCGTTTGATTTGACTTCTTTCAACCGTATGGTTAGTGAGTATGTACTAGGTTAAGGGATTAGAAATGAGAGCTTCGCTGAGAGACAAAATTATAGAGATCTGTGACAAAAAGATCGCGAGTAAAGGTGAATTGGTTGGTCTCTCATTTTATGCGTTTTTCGCTAATAAAAATGACGACCCAGAGCTGTTGATGGAAGCGGCTACGTGGTGGATTCAGACTCATCAGCTCGACCACTTCGAAAAAGCAGTAAAAATAAAATCAATGGTCGAGTCGGGGAGCTAAATTAAAAAAAAGAAGTAAAGAAAGCAGACAAATGCTAATAACGTTGCGGACAAAACAGGGTAGATAATGTAAGAGTCCTGCTTGTTGGTTCGTTGAAAACATAGCGAAACAAGTAAGACGTTATAAACAACAAGTAACAAGCTGATCATGGTTCCGCTGTTTAGTGTCATACTTGATAGCTGAGTTAAGAAAAACGCCAATAAAAGGTAATCGAAGACAATGAGCCATAAAAAGGCTTTCTTTAGTAAGTCGCTTTTTCTTTTTTCGGATGATGTTATGTGCATATAGAACTCAACTAAAAAGTCACAGTAACAGAGGCTTTGGTTAGAGAGGTCACCATCAGAGTGGTGACCTTTTAAGATTATAATTCTTGAATTTTTACTTCGCTGGTGGCGGTATCGCCGGAGTAATTGATGACTTCTTGACGAATGACTGGTTGGTTGAATTCAGCCTTCTCTTTCGCTTTTTGCAGTTCGCTTTCTTGGTGGTTGCCAAAAAGGGTCTCAAGCACTTTAGCGGCAGGAGTCGTTAAAACAAACAGCTCAATACGACGGTTTTCGCTAGAATCTGGCTCATCAGGATTAAGCAGCGCTCTATCTGACATACCCGTTACCTGCATTACTCTATCATCCGGCATACCGCCTTCAACTAACGTATTTCTTGCTACGTCTGCTCGAGAGGCTGATAACGCCCAGTTAGATTGACGACCAAAACGCTTTTTAAATGGAATTGCATCTGTGTGTCCGCTGATGATCAGAGGGTTGTTAACACGATGAAATACAGGTGCTAGTGCGAGCAGTAAATCTTCAAAAAAAGGAGTAAGTTCTGCACCACCACGGCTGAACATGTGCTGTTTGTAATCATCTTGAAGGACGATACGCAAACCTTGTGGTGTCACCGTGACGTTTACATTTCCCTGCGCATTAATTTGGGCAGTCATTTGCTCAATTACTTTCGCTAGTGCGGCAAGTTGCTCTTGAGTATCGAAGTTACCAGGAATCAAAGAATCAATTTCTGGTCCATCCCCATCACCTTTGAAGTAAGAGCTTACCACATGGTTGGAGTTGTGTTTACTTGGCACAGAAGAGTCCTGTGCCAAGTCGATAGGAGAAATACTTTGTGATGTATCAAATGGGTTGCCGTAACTCTTGTCGAATACGCTTGAACTATGCAAGTGGGCAACAATCGCTTTACGCTCTTCTTTGTCTACCACCTGCATAACCCAAAGTACAAGAAACAGCGCCATTAGGGCGATCATGAAGTCAGCAAACGCGACTTTCCACGCGCCGCCATGAGACGACTCATCATGGCTGTATACTTTGGCACGTTTGAACACTACATGCTCTTGTTTTTGCATTATCCCTCCTGTTCAGCTAACCACTTCTCCATTTGGTTGAATGTTGGTTTGATGTCTAGCTGAATATGTTTACGACCAGCGTCAATGGCGAGCAATGTCGGCTTTTTCGCTACGTAGGCAACCAAGGTTGCACGAACGCACTCAAAAGCAGTCATATTACGTTTTACTCGCTGAGCCATGGCGTTACTTAGTGGATCTAAGCCACAGTAACAACCGAAAATACCAATGAATGTACCAACGAGAGCTGCCGCAACGTGATAACCAATCATAGCGATTGAGCCATCAATAGCTTGCATGGTGATAATGATGCCACCAACTGCTGCAAGAATACCGAAGCCAGGTAGTGCTTCTGCTGTACGCTGTAGTGAGCGTGAAGGTAAAAGCATTTCGTTCTGTATTGCTTCGATTTCTTGCTCTAGCAGTCCCTCTAATTCATGAGGCGACATCTGTCCCATTGCCATTAAACGTAAATTGTCAGTAATGAAAGAAATTAGGCGATGATCTTCGGCGATCGTCGGGTAAGCGAGGAACATAGAGCTTTGCTCCGGAGCCTCAATATGAGAATCCAGAAACTTGTATCCGCGGTTTCTCGCTGTCTCTAGCAAGTTGTTGAGTAGTGCCATTAATTCCATGTAGTACTCATGCTCTTCTGTTGGACCTTTAATGGTCGCTGGCACTTGGCGACGCATTTCTTTCAGTACATGAGGCGGATTACCGATGATCAAAGAACCAGCAGCGGCGCCAATAATGATAAGGAATTCGGCTGGCTGCCAGATAGCACCTAAGCTACCACCGGCCCACATATATCCACCGAAGACGCACACCAGGATAGTGAGCACTCCAAAAAACTTTTGCATCTTGTGACTCCTAAGAGGACATTAATTGGTTGAGTTGTTTAAGCGCTTGTTTGTGAAGCTGACATATACGAGGTGGTGTCAGATCCAATACCAGAGCTATTTCGTGTAAGTTGAGTTCATGTTGATAGAACAGAGTCAGGAGCAGTTGATCGCGCTTAGGTAACTTACCCAAAGCACTGTCTAAACTACGACGAATATGTTCATGTTCCATGCCATCGTATTGCCCGCCAATGTAGCTATCACCGCTGCTCTCCATCAGTTGGTCAAGGCTTTGCATCTCGCCTGCGAGAGCGGCATTTTGGCGGTTGTAATAATCTTGCTCATTCGTCCCTAAAGCCTGGATGATTTCGGCATCCGTTGGCATTCGACCTAACGTTCGAGTGAGATCTCGAGTCACGTCGTTGAGCTCGTGGGCTTGTTGACGAGTCTTACGTGAACGCCAATCTAGTCGGCGTAATTCGTCTAAAATAGCTCCCCGAACTCGACAAACGGCGAAAGCAGGAAAGTGAGGATCGTCAACATCGCCATATCGGCGTCCAGCCTCGACTAGAGCGATAAGGCCTATCTGCTGCATATCTTCAATACTACAGTGAGAAGTGGCATGAACGCGCAGCTGGTTAACTACGCGTTTTACCATGACCTGATGACGTTGTAGCAATGCGTTTTCATCAATTGGTCGTGACGGTGTTGTCACTTCCTCTTCTGTGGTGTAAGTGTCTTGTACATTCATGTCTAACATGGTTGTGCTCCGTTATTGCACAACATATTTAGTCAACAAAACATCGTCGATTTCTCGGACGATGTCTGTTTTAGCAAAAGCGAGTAGAAGCGTTTGCTTCACTTCGTCTTGCAGAATATCGATGGCACCCGCTTGCTGTAACTGATCAAACGTTTTGTCGCTAAACAGTTTTAATAGAGAGTTTTGTACCATAGGCATGTATTCATCGATCTCTTTGATACGCTCTGGACGGCGTGTCTCAATTGCCAGTTCTAGCATCACAAAGTGAGTCTGTTTCTTGCCTTTAACGGTCAAAACGACTTTGTCCAAAGGATGGAAGCTAGGACCTTTACTTGTCGGTTGTTCTGTGACCAAAAAAGACAGTGGAGAGTCTTCGATCAGTGAACCAGAGTCAGGTGACTCTTGAGCGTGTTTGTTTAAGTACCAGATTCCGCCCATAATTGTGACGGCCGAAACGAGGGCACTGGTGATGATCATGGCGATAAACAGGGCGATCATTTGTTGTTTGGTCATAACCTTTTTCCTCGAAGATTCACTAAGCTTGAGTGCTTAGCCAGTGTTCTGAATAGTTAGTTGTTGTCGTGGTTTGGAATGCACCAGATTCTCGTGCGGCGAAAATATTGGCGTCTTCTTCGTTTGCATGTGGGTCATTTCGACCTTGGTTTTGATCAGAGCCAACATTGACATCGACATGAACGAAGTTTTGCTCTTGTAACTCAGTACGCAATCGTTCCGAAACTTGCATTAAAGCTTCTCGTGTTGCTGCGGCATTGGCGTTGATGTGGACACTCAATCGGTCACCTTCAACACGTACAAGTAAATCCAATTTCCCTAAGTCTGGTGGGTCTAGGCGGATTTTTGCTTCTTGTACATTTTGTTGAGCTTGGAGCGTCACGCGATCATGTAATACTTGCATCATTTGCTCCCCCCACTTTCCTGCAGTGGTATCAACACGCACCGCTGCCCACTCAGAGCCTTGAGCTTGAACATGACTCGTCGCAACCGGTGAATGTGCAGGTTGTGTTGTAGGAGCTTGTGCTTGAAGTAGAGAGGCGGTTGGTTGCCCTTGAACAGGTTGATTCAAAAGAGTTTGAAACTCAGCACCGGAGATAGGCAAACGCGAACTCGATGAAGTCGGCAGACTTTGCTTCACATCTTGTTTTGATGATGTGTTTAACATAGCGTTAGACGAATCTTGAGTAACAGACTTAACTTCGCTCGCAGTCATTAAAGATGACGCTTTTCCTAGTTTCTCAGCCTGCTTCTCTGCCATGGTAATCATACCCTGGGTTAAAGCTTGAGCTTGCGCTGCAAGATCAGTCGATTCTGTTAACCCTGGTGTACTGGTCAAGTTGGCATCCGGATCTGAAGCTGAGCGGTCATCAGTATCAAAACCATGACTTTGTACTTTGTTTGCGCTGTTCAAAGTAGAGGCCGTAAGGTGAAAACTCGGTACCTCTGACGCAGAGTTAAAGTCTTGCTCACCATTCTGCTTGTTCCCTGATTTAAAACCATGAGAAAAGCCGTGTACCGAGTTCGCTTGCTTGATGTGACCCTCATTGTTAGCTGGCGAATTACCCGAGTGCTGAGTTGAAGAAGGTATGATCATTGAGTTAGCTCCATGGTCATTGCTAATTGATAGGCCATAGCGCGTTCTTGATGGTCATTGACCATGTTCATCTCTTTTTTCAACTCGTTGGTCGACTTCTCTAATACTGCGAAGGCATTAGCGTGCACTGTTTTCGCTCGCTGGATTTCAGGTGCAAGCTTAGGATCTTTCAAAAAAGGCTTGTGACTGATCAAAAGCTCTCGCAACTGCAAGTCGTACCGCTTGAGCGCATGCCAATCGGCCGTTTTTGCGGCGAACTGGATGAGCTGAGATAAATGACGGAATCGCTCTGGCGATACTTTATGCTTGTTGTCCAAAATTCATCCAACCTTCACGAATGTTACCCATTACACGCTCAACGTTAACCAAGCGATTTGCATCGTTTTGCACGCTAGCGTAATAAAGTTCGACTTGGCAGAAGTCATACAGCTGGCGTAGGTTTTCCGCAATTTCACCGCCGTTTTCATCATCTAAAGCACTTGTTAGTCCAATCAAGATGTTCATGCATTTGTTGATTCCATTCCCTTTCTCGGCCAAACGATTTGCGGCTAGGTGGCCGCGAATACGTTCAACTTCATCGAGTAGGCCATCGATTAACATGATGACCAATTGGTGTGGATTTGCTGCTGCCGCTTGAGCGTCGAGATCGACTTGTTGGTACGAATCGTAACCAGAATCCATAAGCATGAATATTTCTCCTAAATTTGGAACCAAATGTCTTATTTTTGAGCATTAAACATGGACATGGTTTGGTTCATTTGGGTCATAATTGAATTCATTTGAGTGAATTGTTTGAGATAGCGGTTGTACGACATTTCGTACTTACGCTCTAAATTGGTTTGTTTATCTTTGATTCGGTCTAAGCTTGACTGTATTGCGTCTTTACGCGTGCTGAAGGTGCCTGATGAGAACTTCAAGAAAGGCTCTACCATCGCGTCAAGAGAATCTAGCAAAGCGTCATCCCCATTAAACAACGCCTCTAAGCCTGCGCTGTTTGTTTGTTGAGCTTCTTTGAACTTTTCTTGATCAACTTTCATTTTACCGTTGCGGTCTAGGCTCACGCCGATTTCGCTTAGGCGCATACCATTGTGTTCACCTCGGATTAACCCCGTCAACTGACTCTCAATAGAACGCAATGTCGAGTCGCTAGCGAGCACGCCGCGTTTCTGATCTTCACCGCCAATTTGGGTGTACTGATCGATAGTCGAAACAAGGGCATTGTAGGTTTCCACAAACTTATCTAGTTGTTCTTTAGTGCCTTCGCTATCAGCTCCAATTTTTAAACCGATTGGCGAATCTCCCGCGGCTTGCGGTTTAGATACGGTAATGTCAACACCGTCGATGACACCTTCAAAAGTATTACTTGCGTTGGTTAGTTTCAGGCCTGAGTCTTTTGCACCTAGCCACATAACCGCATCTTGCGGAGCGTTGATTTGCTTGAGGTTGGTGAAGGCGTCTTCAAACCACGCTTGGCCAGTACCCGATGCAGATACGTTGATCTTATTTTCGACACCAGTCTCAGTACTCGATAGCATAAAGTGTGTTTGACCATTCGAGCGAACTAGAGTGGCGTTAACGCCAGGGTTATCCGTGTGATTGTTAATCGCACTGGCTAAATCACTGATCGTTGCAGTGCCGTCACCATTAACATCAACGGAGGACAAGTCTAGAGTCATTGTTTCACCGTTGATGGTGAATTCTAAAGATCCAGTTGTTGGTACTTCTGTCGTCGCCTCAAGGTCTGCAGGCATTCCTGTAGATACTTGATGCGCCGTTGCCACTTTTTCTACAAAAATCTGATAGTTACCCGTTAGCGCTTTAGCATCCGCGTTTGCAGTAAAGTTACCTTCTTGAGAGAGTGTCGCACTGTTTTTGATGATGCTGTTTGTGCTGTTATTCATCTCTTTCATTGCAGTACGAAAATCACGTAGTGCGCTTTCAACTTTATTAAAAGCTGACAGTTGTGACTGGTACACATTAGCTTGCGCTTGGTAACGGTTTTTGAATGGGTTTGTGTCCAATTGTGCGAATTGGGTTGCCATTTTTACTGGGTCTAAAGAACTCATGAGGTGTGCTCCTCTCATCTCTTATTGGCTTGAATACTTTGAATGCTACGCCTTAGTTTAATTATCAGTGGCAAGATGCGTGCCGTATATTAAATTCAATTAAAACAAAGGTTTAGATCTATTTTATTTTCTTGGGAGGAAGTGGTGTTTCCACCTTGTTTGTTCCGCCTTCCTCCATGGAAAAAGTAATTTCCTTATAAGAAAAGGCGACCTAAACAAAGAAAATATTTAATTGTATTGACGGTTCTAATTAGGAGAGATGTTTTAATTAGACGTTATATTCAGCCTTTACTTCAGCTTGATTCAGATAATTCTTACAGAGTGCATTAATTGCGTTCTGATATTATTTTTGATAGTGCGATGTGCAAGTGTTCTCACTAAAAATTAAATTTTTTACGTTTCAAAGAATGTCAGTTATGAATGAATTTGCGTTACGATTGATGAAATGTGCTCGTGCATATGAAGAGTTCATTAACAAAAAACTATTAAGTAAACAGAGCATCAATTCTGATGAGATAGCTAGTATCTTAAAGGAAGCTAAGTTCAATTTTCCTGAACTTAGAGATAGTAAAATAGGAAGTAAATTAGAGACGATAGAATTAGAACTGTTTAATAAGGTTTTATTCAATATTATGTTGAAGTTCGGATTCAGAGTGCCTGAACCTCACAAAGATAATACGAGCTCTATTTATATTCGTAGATAAAAATAAAGCCTTCCATAGGAAGGCTTTATAATTAAGACGATTTAAATTAAGCGCACTATTAACTAAGTAATTAGCGTAGTAGTGACATTGCCATGCTTGGAAGCTGGTTAGTTTGAGACAGAACAGTTGTACCTGCTTGCATCAACATTTGGTTCTTAGTCATGTTTGAAGACTCTACTGCAAAGTCTGTATCCATGATACGACCTTTAGATGCTGTAACGTTTTCTACCATGTTACCAAGGTTAGCCATAGTGTGCTCAAGACGGTTGATGTTCGCACCGAAGTCTGCACGAGAGCTACCAATTTTTTCTACTAGACCGTCAGCGCCGCTGATTTTGTCTAGTGCTGCTTTTGCTTTAGTCGCGTCATCGATACCATCTGTAATTGCTGCATCAGCAAGGATAGTAGTGATTTCACCGATACCTGCGCTTGCGCTTACAGTCAATGTTTCAGCAGAAGATGCACCGATTTGGAATGTTACGTCACCTGCACCGAAGCCGCCGCCTTTAAGAAGGTTTTGACCACCGAACTTAGTGTTGTCTACGATGTTGTTTAGTTCTGCAGTAAGCTGTGTGAACTCTTTGTTAAGAGACGCACGGTCTGTTGCACTGTTTGAACCGTTCAACGATTGTGTAGCAAGGTCGTTCATACGGTAAACGATGTTTGTCATTTCATCCATCGCACCTTCAGCAGTTTGCATCATAGAGATGCCGTCTTGTGCGTTACGCATTGCTACTGACATGCCGCGTGTTTGCGCTTCTAGACGGTTAGCAATTTGAAGACCAGCAGCGTCATCAGCAGCTGAGTTCACACGGTAGCCTGTGCTTAGACGTTCCATTGCTGTGTTTAGAAGTCCGCTTGTTGTGTTCATTGTGTTTTGAGTTACAAGCGAAGCGTAGTTAGTGTGCATTGATAAAGCCATCTTAGTCTCCTTAGTTAGTCACTATATCTTTCAGGCCTCGGGATATTCCCTTGTCACTAACTAGAGGCGGTCGGTCGGCTTTAATGATTAATTTGAAAATTAAAAAATTTCTAAAAAAGATAAAAATTGATGATTTTTAGTGATTTGTATTCCATGAAAACCGGGGAAATCATCATATAAGCCTAAATTTTTTAGTTAAGTTAAAGAAACTATTGCCCAATGATCTTGTGGTTATCCGTTATAAATAAAAAAACAGCACGAATAAATCGTGCTGTTTTAAATATAAATGGTTGAGTTTCAACTATTCCTCATCAAAAGACTGAAAGGAGAGAGAGGTTGGGATATCGCTGAAATAACCAAAATAATAACTGGCACCCAATAAACGATAACGGTTAAGTTCCGTTTGACTCGCTACACGTCCGGCAACCCAAGTATATTTATGCTTTCTTAAGAACTTAGCAATAGGTAGGAAAGCGTGTCTTTCTTCTTTATCTTCTAGTGTGACTGACAATTTGATCATATCGGGACTAAAGTCTGCGACGCGCTCGAAGTTCACTTGCGATGTCGCGACTTCAAACCAAAGTGAATATGCATTCTCTTTTAACTTTTTGGTGAGTGTGGCGACTTTATCACGATCACATAACGTTTCATCAGCTTGAAGAGAAGGAATCACATGTTGAAAAGCAGAAGAGTGGAATTGAATCGTCTGTTCGAGAAAATAAACCCCAGGCTCCCACAGTAATGCATCAACGCGAATCGGCACGACAACATTACTAATCAAGTCGTGGTGAAAGGCTTCTAACTGAAATTGTGTTTGTCTTAGTGCAAGGTAAAGACTGAACAAATCCAGGCAGTACTGCATTTGTTCAGAGAGTTTGAATTGATAGACACTTTGTTCTCCACGCATACCAAATCTCAACGTCAGGTGTTGGAATTCTACTTCCCCTGATTGAGCTTCCCTAATTGCTTGGCATGCGTGTTGGACATCATTGTGTTTTAAAGCATCAAAGACTAATTGATCGTCATCCGTGACGATATGTTGTACTGCGAGACCAACCAAATGTTCGTACATCGCATGTGTTGAAATAAGATTAACCAAGGTTTCCTACCACATTGATTTGTTTGTTTTCTGGGATTTCGTTGTAAGACAATACTGCCAGCCCTTGTGTAAATGTACGAGCGTAACGCGCTAGAAGAGGGCGCAGCTGTGGCATAACGAGAAGGATCGGAGGTAGCCCCTGTTGCTTAAGCTGTTGTCTGATCAATGGCAAGTTTTGTTGGAACTGACCAAGAATGTTTGGCTCAATTGGGAAGCTATCTAGTGTTACCGTACCAGAAGATTGTGCTTGTTGCAGTGAAGTTAGTAGCATTTGTTCTAGCTCATCAGACAGTGCGTAGACATTTAACTCGTTCTTTTGTCCTGCAATTAAGTTAACAAGCGTACGCTTTAGTGCACAGCGCACATCAGATGCAAGTAGGATCGGGTCCTTTGTATTTTCCGCGGATTCCAACATTGTGTTGGCAATCGTGCGAATATCTTTTAGTGGCACTTGGTCTAATAAAAGCTGACGATATACTTTCAGCTGCTGCGCTGGATTAAGTGCTGCTGCTAATGCTTCTGCTAGTTTCGGGGCTTGTTGTGTCAAACGCTGGGTTATTGCTTCCACATCGTCGTGCGTAAACAATTCTGCAAGGTTTGTCTTCATGATTTTACTAATATGAGTGGCAATAACAGTGCCATCATCGACAACTTGGTAACCCATATTAAGTGCTTTTGCTTTATCTTGATGCTCAATCCACACAGCTGGCAACTGATAAGCAGGATCGCTACCCAAAATGCCATCTACCTCACCGTAAGTTTCGCCAACCGCTATCGCCATTAAACGCTCTGGTTCAATAAAACCTTGCTCAATGACTTCGCCATTTAGAGAAATTGTGTATTGGTTTGGCTTGAGGCTTAGGTTGTCACGAATACGAACTTCAGGTAATAAAAAGCCAACTTGTTCAGAAAGGTTTCGACGCACACCGCGGATACGTTGTGATAAAGGAGCCCCTTGCTCTTTGTTGACTAGATGGACGAGTCGGTAACCAAGCGCAAGTGATAATGTTTGGACGTGAGGAATATCATCCCATGTCAGCGGTGTATCATCGTCTTGCATCGCTTGTGAAAGTGCTTCGACCTCTTCAATCTGGGAGTCTTGCACTGGCTTCTTGGTTTGACGCCACCCTGCGAACGCTAATGCGCCAGCAAACGCAAAAAAGGCTAGGTGTGGCATACCCGGTACCATACCGATTACCGCCATAATACCTGCGACAGTAAATAGCGTTGCAGGAGTTGCCAGTAATTGCTTTTGCATGGTTTCCGACATGCCATTATCGCTATCATTAATTCGCGTAACGATAATCGCGGCAGCCGTTGCCAATAGTAGTGAAGGAATTTGAGCAACTAGACCATCACCGATTGTGAGTAGGGCATAAGTTTTAAAGGCGTCAGACGCAGCGAGTCCATGCTCGAAGACACCAATACTAATACCACCAATGATATTGATAAACAGAATCAACAAACCTGCGATGGCATCGCCACGCACAAACTTTGATGCACCATCCATCGAACCATGAAAATCGGCTTCGTTGGCGACTTCTTTACGGCGTAAGCGAGCCGTTTCCTGATCGATAAGGCCAGCGTTTAAGTCGGCATCAATTGCCATTTGTTTGCCTGGTAAAGCATCCAACGTAAAGCGGGCTGAAACCTCAGAAATACGTTCACCACCTTTGGTGATTACGACGAAGTTGATGATCATCAAGATGACGAACACCACCATACCAACGACGTAGTTACCGCCAATGACGACTTCACCGAATGCTTGAATGACCTTACCCGCTGCGTCACCACCATTATGTCCTTCTAGGAGTACAATTCTCGTAGAAGCCACGTTCAATGTGAGACGTAATAATGTTGCGACCAGCAAAATAGTTGGAAAAACAGAGAAATCTAATGGTCGCTTTGCGGTTGTGCTGACCAGCAATACTAGGATTGCTAAGACGATATTAAAGGTAAACAGCGCATCCAGTAGCAGAGGAGGCAAAGGAAGAATCACCATTGCTAATATCATTAGCAAGACGATTGGAATGCCAACGTAGCCTTTGGTTGATGTTTGAAGTTGTTTTAACCGGTTAAGCATACTTTCGTGTCCTTGGATAAACGCGGGTTAATCAGTGCTGCAAATGTTTTGGAATCGAAAAATGAGGTAAAGGAATTGGCTCTTTTCCCTCACCTTTACGAAAGGCTTTCAATTGCAAAACGTAAGTAAGAATATGTGCCACTGCGATGTACAGTTGGCTTGGGATTGCTTGTTCAATCGCCGTCGTGTGATAAATCGAACGGGTAAGTGGCGGGGAGTTAATGATTTCCACTTTGTTTTCTCGGGCGATACGTTGAATGTGCATAGCAGTTTCGTCTACGCCTTTTGCGACGACAAAGGGCGCGTCAGAAAGCGAAGGCTCGTATTTCAGTGCGACTGCGTAGTGCGTTGGGTTTGTGATGATCACGTCAGCCGTCGGCACCATTTTATCGATCTTACGGCGCGCAAACTGTTGCTGTATTTGACGAATACGTTGTTTTACTTCCGGACGACCTTCATTATTTTTAAATTCCTCTTTCAATTCTTGTTTCGTCATGCGGAGTTCTTTTAGGTGTTCCCAACGCTGATAAGGAATGTCGATAACCCCAAATAACAACAAGGCGAAGCCCATTAAGAGTAAGCCTTCAAACAGAATTGACATTACTAGAGAAAAACCTTGGCTGAGCGGGAGATTTTGCATGCCAAGTAATGGCTGTAAGTGGTTGTCTAAATAGCCATATAAGATGCCGAATATCACGGCTACTTTGAACGTTGACTTTAAGAGCTCAACCACTGAGCGGGTCGAAAAAATGCGCTTTATCCCGCTCAAAGGATTAATTTTGCTGAGCTTTGGCATTACGTTCGCGGGACGGAACATCCAGCCGCCTAGCACAAGGCTACTACCACAGGTCACGATAATAATGACGGTAAACAATGGTAATAGCATGTCTATGATGACCGCTAAACTTTGTCCCAATTGCTCGACAAGTTGTTTAGGATTTTCTAGGTCGGCTCGCGTCAGCATCATGTTGTAGCGAAAGATACCCGACATGCTTTCCCAAATACTATTAAGCTGAGAGTAAAAGTAGAGCGCCACCGCTAGAAATATCACCGCAGTAGTAAACTCTTTCGCGCGAGGAATTTGTCCTTCCTGGCGGGCTTTCTTTACCTTCTGCGGTGAGGCTTTTTCAGTTTTGTCTTGAGAAGATTGATCGCTCATGCTCCCCCCAACATAAAGTTACTCAAGTGTCTAATGGTGTCGTGAACGAGCGCCGTGTAGCGACCAGGAACACCAGAAACTGAGATTAATACGCTGAATAGACCCAGCAGCATCGTCATAGGAAAACCTAACGCATAGACATTAAGTGATGGTGCGGCTCGGTTCATTACACCAAAACTGATGTTGGCTAGAAGCATGGAAACAATAGCGGGCAAAGCCAAAGCTAGTGAAGAGGCAAACATCCAACCGAAAATATTGACAACACCTTGCAGAGAAAGCGATGTGATACCAGATCCGACTGGCCAAACAACAAAGCTTTGAATCACGATATCTATGACGAGTAAGTGTCCTTCTAGCGCGAGGAACAACAAGGTTGAGAAAATCAGAAATATGCGTCCCAAAATGGCGACAGAAAGCCCGTTAATAGGATCATTCATCATCGCCATACCTAAGCCCATTTGCAGAGAAATCACCTGGCCAAGCATGGTGAAAACGTTAAAGAGCATGTGCAAAATTAACCCAAACATTACTCCCCAAATAGCTTGCTCAAAAGCAAGGAACAGGGAAGTCATAGAGAATAACTCGACTTGTGGCATGGGTGGCATTAACGGTCCAGTAATGACAACGATCGAGAGGGCCAGTAAAGTACGAACCCAAACAGGAATAATCGCATCACCAAAGAAAGGCATTGAAATAAATACGGCTCCCACACGAAAAAACGGCCACCAGAGTTGACCGAGTATCGCCGAGAGCTCTGCAAATGTGATGGCCATTAGCCAATCATCCCTGGTATGTTGTGGAACAAGAAATCAAACAGTTCCATGATCTTACGTAGCATCCAGTGACCTGCAAAAATCACCATTAATAAGGTAACGAGCAAACGTGGCAAAAAGCTGAGTGTTTGCTCGTTGATTTGTGTGGCAGCCTGAAATACGGCGATACACAAACCGACAATTAAGCCTGGAACAACCAATACGGCAACCATCAAAATGATCAGCCATACTGCATCGGAAAATAACGTTACGGTTAGTTCTGGGGTCATAACTGCTCCTAGTTAACCGAAGCTGGCAGATAAGGTGCCAACTGTCATTGCCCAACCATCCACGAGTACAAATACCACCAACTTAAAGGGAAGTGAGACAATTAAAGGTGATAGCATCATCATACCCATTGCCATCAGGACACTGGCGACAACCAAGTCGATGACCAAAAACGGGATGAAAAGCATAAAACCAATTTGGAAGGCGGTTTTCAGTTCACTAATGACAAATGCAGGCAAGACAACGGCAAATGAAATATCCTCAACGTTTTGGTCGAGAGGCTCATTGGCAATACGTAACATTTGTTCAAGAGAGCTTTGGTGCGTCTGTGCCAGCATGAACTCTCTCACTGGCTTCTCTGCAACAGAAAAAGCCTGTATTAGCGTGATTTCGCCGTTGTCGTATGGCTGAAACGCATTTTCATAAATATCGCTCCAGACAGGGCGCATAATCAGCAACGTCAATGCGAGAGCGATCCCGACCAACACTCTATTAGGTGGGCTTTGTTGAAGACCAAGAGCTTGGCGCAAAATCGCAAGGACAACGACAATTCGAGTAAAGCTCGTCGCCATCAAAATAAATGCTGGAAGAAAACTGAGCGCCGTCATCAACAACAGAATTTGCAGTTTAACGCTGTATTCTTGTTGTGTGTCGCCATCAGAAACGGACAAGATAGTTAAGCCGTTGTCAGCCGCCATTGTTGGGAAAGCAAACAAAAGTGACACCAATACCAAAAGAGGTAACCAACGGTGCCAAGCGCTCAGATTTTTCATTGTGATGCCTACCTAAGATTATTGACCAACGCCACTCAATGCAGAGTCATGTACATCGATCAGACGAAGTCCATACTTATCATTGACAACGACAACTTCAGCGTGGCCCATAAGAGAACCGTTTACTTTCACGTCTAAAGGCTCGCCATTGAGCTTTTCCAACTCGATAACCGTGCCTTCACCCGCTTTCATTAAGTCCCCAAGTGGGATCTCCTTACTCGCAACTTCCAGCGTGACTGTGACAGGAATGCTTTTGAAAAAGCTAAGGTCACGTTCCGCAGTGGCTGGTTCTTGTTGGAGCGTATCTTCGGCTTCAAAGTCTTCTAATTGAAAATCATCAAAGTTCAGTTCTTCTGCGTCGAATGCATTAGTTTCTAGCGCTTCGCTCATCGCTGCGGTTCCTTATCAGGGTTAAAGATCAAAACAAGTTGGCCGTCTTGCTCGGCAATACGACCTGTAAATAGAGATTGGTTGCCAATGCTTACTGGAACCGTGTTAAGAAGCTCAATAGGTAAAATATCGTTGGGTTGTAAACCAACCACATCACTTAAAGGCATCTTCTTTTTACTTAGAACAACGTTCAGTCGAACGGGGGTCGTCTCTAAAGAACGACAGAAAGGTTGAAACAAATCGGTATCAGGCTGCAGTTCAAGCTGCTCGATCAGCGTTTGAATAAGATGACCATCTAGCTTGAGGTGAATTGAGCCTTGATGATCGTCAAACGCAATGTTTAATTGAACGTTAATGCCAATACCTCTAGGGGTCTCATACTCACCCGTATCCCACATTTCACCAGGAGCAAGCCAACCGATGATGGTTCGACTGATGCGCTCTTGTAAACGTAAGTCACTGGCCGTCAGAGTAGCGGCTGAGCGCTCTGCACTTGCACCATAAAATCTATCAGCCAACTTTATGAGCGTGTGGGGGTTACCATGGATGAATACCATGCCGCCTTCCTGATGTTGATAGGTCGACGTTTGCTCTTTGTCCATCTCAACCGATGTAAAGCGGTGCAAGTCTACTGAGGTTAAGCTAGCTTCCACTTTTCCTGTGCTGAGCCAATTTTGTAATTCAGTCGTAAGGTTTGAGCAAGATTCTGAAATTAAATTATCGAGCTTCTCACGAATGATATGAATAGGTTTGCCTAATAATTCTACATCAAGTAGTTGACTATCAGAAATAGGCTCGCTAACTCTATTTTCCATTTATATTTTACCGTGCGTTAACAATCGAAAGTGTTTTAACTTAATGGCGTGTAGTCTACACAGAAATTTTAATGATCTTTTAGCTCCAAACTCTAAGATTGTGACTTTAGTTCACATGTTGCTTTGTTCATATAGTCATAATCTTTTAATGAAATTTAAAAAGAGTTAGTTTTCTTTATAAATCGCTTAATAAATAAAATAACAATGTTGAGCGTTTTAGTTGTTATAGATTTTTTAAATTGCCTTTATGGCGTAACAACAACTTCAAACAAATAAATTATAAGATACTGTTTTTTATGCTTAAAGCTTCCATTGGAGGCTAAGCGTGCTCTCTTGAGCGTTTTGTAACCAATTTTAATATTCAGAATAGGTAATTAAAATGATTAGCTATGCCAGTTCTCTCGGCTTGGTGGCATATTTAATTAAACGGTTTAAGTCATGGGAATGTAAGATATACATGAATCATGTCCGTTTGATAATTTGTAACACAATTATTGTTATCAGTTTTATTTTTTCAAAAGTGTCATATTCAGAAGAAGTCTTAACAATCCCTATGGACCTCTCTAAATGGACATATGAGGGAAATAAATTCAAGTGCAACTTGTTGCAATCAAATAATGACTATGGGAAGTTTTATTTCCTAGCGGAACCTAATGATAAATTCTATTTTATTTCCGATATAGAATATGAAAACAATAAATGGAAAACGATTGCTTTAACAACTCAAAATGCTCCTTGGAGTAATGAGCTTTATAGAAAAGAATTTGGCTCCCTTGAATTTACTAAGCCGTCTCAGCGTTTCATCTTTAATAAAGGCGCTGAAGAATTCATGGATTCAATTGCTTCGGGTAGTTGGGTGACGCTGTCACTTAAAGGAAGTAATGCTTCCTCTGTTTCAGAGATTGTGATTCCTACTCTTCAAATTCAAAACGCATTGAAATCATTTAATGCGTGTCGCGCGCGATTGCCTAAATTGTCTTTTTCAGAGGCAAGGGATATGGCGCTCTCATTTGAGTTTGGTCAGAAGACGTTAAGTCGTGGACAGAAAGCAACACTAGAAGCGCTGTATAGCTATGTATCTGTGGATGATCGAGTGACCAAAATCCTCATCGACGGTCACACCGATAACGTTGGTTCAAGTTTAACGAACCTTTCTGTGTCACGTACTCGAGCAGAGCAAGTCACCAACGCTTTGATTGAGCTTGGGGTCGACGAGTCGATGATCGAAACACGAGCTCATGGTTCACGTTACCCAATTGCCAGCAATAACTCGGTTAATGGCCAAGCAAAAAACCGACGTGTCACCCTGCGTTTAGTGAGGGACAACGAGTATACGGCTGCGAAACACTACCCAGATCTACAATCACAAAATCAACAAACGAAAGTTAAGGTTCAATGATGACGAAAACGAAAATTTTGTTGGTTGAGCCAAATGAAGCTCTTGCTCAACCAGTATTGGATGTGTTGCAAAATGCAGGTTACACCGCGAAACACACTCGTACTGGTCGAGGCGCTTTGCTTGAAGAGCGAGCAGAAATCACTTTAGTGAGCTCTACGCTGCCGGATATGTGTGTTCGTGAGTTTGTCGCGTGTCACCAAAAGCAGCGAAATTCGGGTGTTGTTATTGCGATTGTCGACCAAGAACAAGGCATCTTGGCTGCTGAGACGATGAAAGCGGGCGCTACTGATTATCTATTACGCCCATTTGAATCTAATCAGTTGGTTAATCTGCTTAAACGTGTTGAAGCGTTAGGTAAGCCAATGGCCAACATTGTTGCGGAGTCTTGGAGAAGCAAACAAGTTCTGCAATTGGCGCATCGTGCAGCATGTACTAACGCGAGTGTGCTTATTACAGGTGAATCGGGAACGGGTAAAGAAGTGCTGGCGCGATATGTGCATGAGCACTCTCCGCGTATCAATGGTCCATTTGTGGCGGTTAACTGTGCCGCCATTCCAGAGTCAATGTTAGAGGCTGTGCTATTCGGTCATGTAAAAGGCGCGTTCACCGGAGCGACAAATTCTCAAAGCGGTAAGTTTGAAGAAGCAAATGGCGGGACGATTCTGCTTGACGAGATTGGTGAAATGTCACCTGCGGTTCAAGCTAAATTGTTACGCGTCCTTCAAGAGCGTGAAGTAGAACGTGTTGGTAGCCATAAAGCCGTTCAGCTCGATATTCGTGTTATTGCGGCAACCAACAAAGACTTACGTGAGGAAGTTCAAAAAGGCACGTTCCGTGAAGATCTTTATTATCGATTAGATGTGCTGCCTCTGCACTGGCCGCCTTTGCGTGAAAGAAAAGAGGACATTCTACCGATTAGCCAATTCTTTATTGAAAAGTATCAAGATAGCAGCCGCTGTCACTTATCCCAAGATGCGATTAGTGCGCTGAGTCAGTATCACTGGCCGGGCAATATTCGTGAGTTGGAAAATATCATTCAACGCGCTTTGGTCATGCGTCATGGTGATTACATTACAGCCCATGACCTGATGCTGCCTATTGAGCTTGTCGCGTCAGTTCCTACAGCAGAGCCAACTTCAAGTTTTGGTCATGTAGAAGCGAAGAAGCAAGCTGAATATCAGTTTATTTTGGAAAAGTTACGTCAGTTTGGTGGAAACCGAACGAAAACCGCAAACGCGCTTGGAGTCTCTACTCGAGCGCTACGCTACAAGCTCGCAGCAATGCGAGAACATGGTATTGATTTACAGTCGGCACTAGGCTCGGCTGCCTAATAGGAGAAAAAATAGATGGCAAGTCAACCTACTCATGCGGTCTCGGCAGAGCAACTTATGTTGTCAAAAATGCAGGCGATGCAGGCACAAGTGCAGCCGCCAGAGTTTATCGTGAGTGCAAATCCTTTAGATCAACAATCACTAAACGCACCTTTATCGTTCTCACAAGCGATGACAAATGTGTTGGATACAGTGAATCAACATCAATCAGTGGCTAGTCAAAAAATGACGGCCGTAGAAACAGGAAAAAGTGATGACCTAGTTGGTGCAATGGTCGCGAGCCAAAAAGCCAGCTTGTCCTTTAATGCTTTGATGCAAGTGCGCAACAAAGTCGTGACCTCATTTGAAGATATTATGAAGATGCCGGTGTAATTCATGTCAGAACTAACCCCCCAAGTCGCCGGAAACACAGCTATGGCTACCGGCACAGCACAGACATTTTCTACTGCCAACGGCATGGACGATGTGACAACGAAGCTGAAGCAAATCTGGTCTAGCAGTCAGAGAAACTTAGTGCTATCTGCGGTGTTAGCTGCGATTGTTGCAGCGATTATTGTGGTTGCACTATGGAGTTCCTCGCAGAGCTTTCGTCCGCTATATAGCCAACAAGAGCGTTTTGATATCGGCGAAATTGTGTCGGTATTAGAAAGCGAAGGCGTAAGCTACCGCATGCAAGAGCAAAATGGACAAGTTCTTGTACCAGAAGGTGAGGTTGCGAAGGTGCGCATGTTGCTTGCATCAAAAGGTGTTAAAGCTAAGCTGCCGACAGGTTTGGATTCGCTCAAGGAAGATAGCTCTCTTGGTACGAGCCAATTTATGGAAACGGCGCGTTATCGTCATGGTTTAGAAGGTGAGTTAGTACGTACTATCATGTCTTTGAACTCAGTAGCGAACGCGCGTGTTCATTTAGCAATACCTCGTCAAACTCTATTCGTCCGCCAAAACAGTGAGAATCCTTCAGCATCTGTCATGCTTGAGCTCAAACCTGGTGAAGACTTAAAGCCTGAACAAGTTGAAGCGATCATTAACCTAGTGGTCGGCAGTGTCACGGCAATGAAGCCAGAATTTGTTTCTGTCATTGACCAGTATGGCCGTCTTCTTAGTGCGGATGTCGCTTCTGCGGAAGCTGGTAAAGTAAATGCGAAATATCTTGAATACCAGAAGAGTGTTGAAAAACAGATCATCCAACGCGCAGCAGATATGCTTACGCCGATTGTGGGGCCGAGTAACTTCCGAGTACAAGTCGCTGCCGATCTGGACTTTAGCCAAGTTGAAGAAACACAAGAAATTTTGGATAACGCACCGGTTGTGCGTAATGAGCACACCATTCATAACAACTCGGTTGATCAAATTGCGTTGGGTGTTCCTGGTTCTCTAAGTAACCAACCGCCAGTGACAGGATCTGGTGAAGTGGAAACGAACGATAGCCAAAACACGAATGCGCGATCTGAAGTGAATCGTCAATATGCTGTAGGGAGCAGTGTTCGTCGTACTCAATACCAACAAGGCCAAATAGAAAAGCTTAGTGTATCGGTTCTGTTGAACTCCAAAGCTTCGCCAGATGGTGTGGCGTGGAGTGAAGCCGATAAAGAGCAAATCTCAAACATGATCATGGATGCTGTTGGTATCTCTGCCACACGTGGTGACAGCTTAAGTTTAATGAGTTTCAACTTCACCCCAATTGAAATTGATGCTCCTCCTGCACTGCCGTGGTGGCAAGACCCTACAGTACAGCAGCCAATACGCTACGTTATTGGTGGCTTGTTAGGCTTGGCGATGATCTTCTTCGTACTGCGTCCATTAATCATGCACCTAACTGGCGTTGATAAACCTGTGCCTGAGCTAAATTTTGCTGAGCCTCAGGAAGAACCTGACTACGAAAACTTGCAAACGCGTGAAGAGCGCGAGCATGAAGAAGTACTTGATCGCCGCCTATCTGAAAAAGGCATCTCAGCCTCTTCAGGTTTAGATGTAAACAGCGACATGCTACCACCAGCAGGTTCGCCATTAGAAATTCAATTGAAACACCTACAGCTTATTGCTAATGAAGAGCCAGAGCGCGTAGCCGAAATACTGAAACAATGGGTAAACATCAATGAACACAGTTCTATCAAAGCAGACGCTTAGTTATGTTGAACAAACCGCGCTCGTGCTATTAGGCATGGGCGAGGATGCCGCAGCGAAGGTTTTGCAACACTTTAGCCGTGATGAAACCCAGCGTGTGACTCGTGCAATGGCGAAGTTAAATGGCATTAAGAGCGATTCTGCTCGTGGTGTTATTCAAACTTTCTTTGAAGATTTCCGTGAGCACAGCGGTATTCGAGGAGCCTCTAAGGAATACCTATCTAATACATTGCGCAAAGCGTTGGGTAACGATTTGGCAAAAGGGTTATTAAATACCTTATATGGCGATGAAATTCGCAACAATATGCAGCGCTTACAGTGGGTGGAAGCAGAAACTCTCGCTCGTTTCATTGTGAACGAGCACCCACAAATGCAAGCAATTTTTCTAGCGTATTTGCCAGCAGACAGCTCTTCAGCGGTATTGAAGCACTTGCCACAAGATTACCATGACGAAATCTTGTTCCGTATTGCTCAATTGCAAGATATCGATCATCAAGTTGCTGTTGATTTGCATGAACTCGTTGAGCGTTGCATCGAAAAAGTATCCGCAAGTCAAAGCACGCCGTTATCAGGTGTTAAGCAAGCAGCAGATATCATTAACCGCTTTGAAGGTGACCGTGGTTCATTGATGGAAATGCTGAAGTTGCATGATGAAGATGTTGTTAATGCAATCGAAGAAAACATGTTCGACTTTATGGTTCTTGGCCGACAACGCGAAGAAACTATGGACATGTTGGTGCAGCAGATCCCGCTAGAGTTGTGGGCAGTCGCGCTAAAAGGTTCCGATATTACCTTACAACAAGCTATTAAGCGTTCAATGCCGCAACGTATGGTGAAAGCGCTAGAAGATGACATGGACGCACGCGGCGCTGTTGCGTTAAGTCGAGTTCAAAAAGCACGTCAAGACATCATGCAAATGGTACGTGAGCTGGATGAGTCTGGTGAAGTTCAGCTGCTTCTCTATGAAGAGCCAACGGTGGAGTAAGGTCATGCTAGAGACAAAATCAAGTACTATGCGATTGCCTCCGAGCGGGTATCGTTTACACCGTTTTCCGCCTTTAGCGCAACCTAAGACTATCGAAGACGAATTCGGGCTAGATAACCAAGGCTGGCAAGAACCTCAAATAGACATCCAACAGCAACTTGAAGAAGGCTTTCAACAAGGTTTGCAACAAGGGCATGAGGAAGGCTTACGCCAAGGTATCGAACAGGGCAAGCAACAAGGTCTGTTGGAAGGCCAAAAAGAAGGTTTCCAAAAAGGCTTTGTTTCCGGTGAGCAGTCTGGAAAGCAAGGCTTTTTGGAGGCGGCGAAGCCTGTCAATGAACTTTTTCACGCCCTTTCTCGTTGGCAAGATGAAAAAGAACAGCAACAACGCCATATGATTTGTGAACTGGTACAAAAGGTTGCTCAGCAAGTGATTCGTGCTGAGCTCACTCTAATGCCTCAGCAGATCCTAGCTTTGGTGGACGAGACATTGTCTGCCATGCCTGGTAAAGCGGAAACAGTAACTGTGCATTTAAATCCGCAAGATTTAGAGCGCATTACTCACATCAATGCTGATTTGCCGCAATCTTGGAAACTGGTCCCTAATACGGAGCTTCCTATTGGTGGCTGTCAGTTAGTGACTGATGACGCAGAAGCGGATGCGAGCTGCGACTCTCGTTTGGAAGCCTGTATGGACAATGTAAAGCAACACCTTTTGGATGAAGTCAGTATTCCACAGGTAGAGTCTGAGCATGAGTAATACCCTAAGCCATGAACTATTAAGTGAGCGTTTGAGCGAAGCCTTGGCTTCGCTCGATTCAATCCCTGTTGCTCGCGTAACAGGGCGATTGATAAAAGTAAACGGCTTAATGTTACAAGCCGTAGGGTGTCGGTTTAAGCTTGAGCAGCGTTGTCTCGTAGAAACCGCGGAAGGCGATATGATCGAAGCGCAAGTTGTGGGCTTTGAACACACTATTGCTTACCTCATGCCTATCCGCCGTTTAGGCGGTCTGTTTGCAGGTGCAAAAGTCATCCCTCTTGATGGTGACAGTACCGTGCAGCTAAGCTCTCAGTGGTTAGGACGCGTACTGAATGGTTTAGGTGAGCCGTTAGATGACGGGGCACCGCTTAAGGGGGGAGATCGAGTTTCACTTGAACCAAAACCGATTAACCCACTGAAGCGACGCCCAGTTGATACACCACTCAACGTAGGCGTGCGAGCGATTAATGGACTATTGACGGTAGGCAAAGGCCAACGTATTGGTTTGATGGCTGGCAGTGGCGTCGGTAAAAGTGTGTTAATGGGGATGATCACCAAAAACACGGAGGCCGATGTAATTGTGGTCGGGCTTATTGGTGAGCGAGGCAGAGAAGTACGTGAGTTCATCGAGAGAAACTTAACCCCAGAAGCGCGCAAGAAAGCGATCATTATCGCGGCTCCTGCTGATGAATCCCCGCTAATGAGGTTAAGAGCGACACTACTTTGTCATCGCGTTTCAGAGTATTTCCGAGACCAAGGCAAAGACGTTCTACTTCTGATGGACTCTCTAACCCGATACGCCATGGCACAGCGCGAAATCGCTCTTTCGCTCGGAGAGCCTCCAGCTTCTCGTGGTTATCCGCCCTCAGTCTTCAGCGTGTTACCTCAACTCCTAGAGCGAGCGGGTAACAGTGAAAATCAACATGGTAGCTTAACGGCAATTTACACCGTATTGGCAGAAGGAGACGACCAACAAGATCCTGTCGTGGATTCCGCGCGCGCCATCTTAGATGGGCATGTCGTTTTATCGCGTCAACTGGCTGAGCAAGGGCATTATCCCGCGATAGATATCAACGCGTCTATTAGCCGTTGTATGAATACTTGTACGCAGGACGCACACAGCACGATTGCGAATAACTTCCGTCAAATGTACTCCAACTACCTTCAGGTTAAAGAGTTACTGCCATTAGGGGGGTATCAACCAGGACAAGATCCTGAGTTAGATCAATCTGTTGCTATGTATCCAAACTTGCGTGCATATCTACAACAAGCTGCCAATGAGTCTGTAGATTACCCAACCAGTTTGACCGAGCTCGCGCAGCTTTTTCAAAGTGCTTAATCAAATGGGAGTGACAAGGCTGAAATGAAATCCAAGTTAAAAGCCGTAGGCAAGTTACAGCAAATGGAAGAAAAACAGCGTGATCGTGTGGGTCAACAACTTGATGCCATGCGTCAGCGTCACTCCCATCTTTCAATGCAATTGGAACAGTTATCGGCGTTGAAAGGCCACGCTGGACAATCAACCCGAACCGGCCCGACGCTGACGAGCGCGGCTTTGATGAACTTTAATCGTGTTGACCAAATGCTACAAAGAATGCTTCGTCACCACGAGCAAGAGCAAGCCGTTATGCAAGCGGAATGTGCATCTGTACAGAAAACACTAGAACACAAGCACGCACGCGTTCAAGGGTTAGAAAAAGTGCTTGAGCGTTGGCGTACTAAGCAGAACTATGAAAAAGCGAAAAAAGAGCAAAAGATGATTGAAGACATCATTAACTCTCGCGTTAAGCGCAAGATATTATGATGTCTTGTTGACGCAACTAGGAGCGCGAATCATTTCTGCGGTGTCTTAGCCAACCAAACCAGCCTCCAAGCATGATCAACCCTGATCCGAGAGCACCGCCGCCGCCTCTGCCGTTATCGTCAAAGCCCGACGTGTTAGTATCTTCTGGTTCAAAGCCGGAATCGCCTTCACTATGATAATCTTCTGTACTTGCTAAGAGGGCGTTATAACGAGTTTTCACTCCCGAACTGGTTTGGGCTTCAATCCACGTTGTATAATTTAGAACCTCAGTAAACACACTCGGAATCGCAGCAGATTCACAAACAGAAGAACCATAGCTCACAATACCGATTTGCTGATACATGCCATTATTGTCTTGATAAGTGAGGGGACCGCCTGAGTCACCGCGGCAGATACCAGTGTAGCTTCGCTCAGGAAATCCATTCGCACACAAACTTTCCTGAGCATTAAACCCTGTTACCAGCGAAGCGCATTGGGTGTCGGTAAGGGGGTTCACTTCTGCCCAGCGCAAATAGTTTGGCCCGTTTTCATCACTAGTCGAGGTCTGACCTAAACCGAATATCTGATAAACCGTCTTGCTGCTGTAGTCTCCAAAGTCTTGCGGTAAAGTGATGGATTGAACGTTATCGGTAATAGGGCGAGTCAATTCAAGGACAGCGATGTCATTAATCCATAAATCGCTAGGCACATAATCAGGATGAATCGTGATAGAGCGAACATCTTTGAATTCTTCAACAAACACGTCATTCATCGTAGGGTTTTTGACTAACACTCGTAGGTCGTTGATTGTCCAGCCGTCAGTAAAAACGCTTGGTTCTACGCAGTGAGCCGCAGTTAAAATGAAGCGGTCGTTTACAATGGTTCCCCCACAAATATTGGCAAACTGATTAGCGCCAGTTTTATGTAGAATAAGACGTGCAAAAAAAGGAAGTTGGTTTTGGGTAGCCTGCTGACCCCCAATAATTGCCGTGGAGATCCCTTGTTCTGAAAGGCGGTTATCATTTTCTGCTTCTGCGGTCGCACTCAAAGATACTGCAAAACAGAGTGCGCTTAGCCATATTTGATACTGCTTCATAAACCATCCTTGGATGAAAAGTGCTCTTCTAACTTTATACTAGTTTTTCAGTGAATGTGCTTAACAAAAGTTTCTAATAGTTGAATGATTGTTGTAGCCAAGATCGCAACAGATGAAACGATTCAAGCTTTAGCTTGTGTGGCGGGCATACAAAGTAAAGCTGTTGATGAGGATTAATGACGGGTTCACCCAGCTCGATTAGCTGACCATATTTGATGTCATCCTTCACAAACAAGCGATGAGTGACCAATAACCCCAAACGACGAGTTGTGGCCTGGACGGCTTGTATCGACATGTTAAAAGTGATTGGTTTTTTATTTTTAGGTCGCTGGATACCCGTCGCGTCCTGCCACACGTTCCAGTCATTTTTTCTTCGCTCGTTAGTAACTTCAATGATGGGATATTGCTTTAAGAGTTGAGTGATGTTTGAGTCCTTTGTCTTCGCTATCAATTCAGGACTGCACACCAAAACCAGTTCATCTTCACTGAGCTTTTCGCAGTAGTAATCCTGCCATTCTTCGGGATTTCCATGCACCAAGGCCGCGTCGATACCTTCTTGTTCTAAATTGAATCTGCCAGACAGGTTTGATAAACGAACGTCTAATTGAGGAGCAAACCCTTGTAAATCTGACATTCGAGGAATCCACCAGTGAAGAGCCAATGAATTCACCATATTGAGCGTAACACGTTGCAAGTTCTGATCTTGGATGAGTGCTTCCGTTGCATCGACAATTTGCTCTAAAGCGGGTGCCACCTTTCGGTAATACTTTTTACCGTCCGCATTGAGTTGAACTTGTCTGCCTATGCGATCAAACAAAGGCTTGTTGACTTGACTCTCCAGCGATTTAATCGCCTGACTTACGGCTGAGTGGCTCACACTTAATATCTGTGCTGCTTCTGTCATGCTGCCAGACTCAGCTACTGCAACAAATGCGTAGATGGACTTTAAGGGGACTAGTTTCCGCATAATTTAAAAACCGTAGCTGGTGATAGATAAGTTAAACTGTAAGTTTTTCTTACATCAATGGTTAATATTACTCGCTATTTACTATAAGTGATGTCTTTTAAAATGCTCCATATATTAAGGAGTATTGAATGAATGCTGTAAATAAATCTATCCTTTTCATGTTAATGTCTACGTTAAGCTTATCTGTTACTGGATTGTTAGCAAAGCAGTTGTCAGGCGAACTTTCCGTCACACTATTTAGCTTCTTACGTTTTTTGGTGCCTGCGCTTATCTTGCTTATCTTACTTCGTGTGAAAAACCTTACCTTTCCTAAAGCGGGCACGCTAAAGCCTATTTTATTGCGTGCTCTTTGTATCGGTTTGTCACAACTTTGCTTTATCGCGTCATTACAAACGTTAACGCTCGTTGAGGGGGTCGTTTTGTTTGCTACTGGCCCATTATTTATTCCCTTGGTTGAAAAGCTGTTCATGAGGGGGCGCATTCGTGTTTCAACATTGGCGGCTTTAGCAATGGCGTTCACTGGTGTGGTTATGTTGGCGGGCGGTGGAAGTGAGATTACATGGCGAGCGGATTTATTGCTCGGCTTGGCTGGTGGACTCTTCAATTCTGGTTCTCAGCTTACGTTATATAAAGTGAGTAAAACAAATATGTCGCCGCTAGAAATCAACTTTTGGGCGTTTGGTTTTGCTGCCGTATTTCTGTTGCCGCTAACTTTGTTTAACGACTTCGACGTGTTACTTAATATGAGTGTTATGGCGCCTGAGATTTCTTCAAATACGCTGTGGATCGGTATGATGTCTCTGATGATCATTAACACCCAAGTTTTTCGCTCCAAAGCATATAAACTGGCAAGCAGTGGCTCTCAACTTGCGCCACTCATTTTTACTAACTTATTGTTCACTGCGGTTTGGCAGAGCCTGTTTTTTGAAGACCGAATGAGTCAAAGTCAAATTGTTGGGATGAGTTTAATAGTGCTCGCAATCATACTGAACACATGTTGGGTTCGTTTTACGGCGCATCGCAGTGGCGGTTTACAAGCGAGAACTTCTTAGTCTGTCGGAAAATGAAGGGGGCAGGTAGATAAATTGGTCGTGTGGTTTGATTTTTCCTGAGTATGGGCTAGCGTCAAGAAAGGTTCAGGGAGAGAAATCATGCTTACGCTAAATTATTACGTCGAAATTTCGGCGACACCGCAACGAGTGTGGGAAGTGCTAACCGATGTTGAGTTGTATAAACGTTGGGCACAAGCCTTTTCACCGCAGTCTCAATTTGAAGGAGCTTGGGAAGAAGGAGGTGGCATCACTTTTTTTGATCCAGATATGGGCGGGACAAGGGCGATCATAGATACGGTGCTACCGCTTCAAAAACTTGAATTTCATCATGTTGCCATTTTTAATCCGGATAATCGTCAACAACTCGATGCTGACCTAGCATCTAGGTGGATCGGATCGCGAGAGATCTACCAGATCGATACCAACAACGATCGTTTACTACTCAATGTTACCATTCATACTCACAACGACTTTGTTTCCATGTTTAATCACGGATGGGAAAAAGCTTTACCCTTGATAAAAGCCATTAGTGAAGAGCAAGCTTAGGGTTCTTGCTTATCTTGGGCTGACGATGCGTTGCCTGAAGGTATACAATAGCACGCAAGATAGCGCACCTAAGAGAGTGGATGATGGAATTTAAAGTTGATACCCATACACATACGTACGCAAGTGGTCACGCGTACAGTACCTTGATTGAAAATGCAAAGTTGGCAAAAGAGAACGGGCTGGATATGTTCTGCACGACCGATCACGCAGAATCAATGCCGGGTGCGCCTCATTACTGGTTCTTCTCGAACCAGAAAATTCTGCCTCGCTTTCTTGAAGGCGTTGCGATTATTCGTGGCGTTGAATCTAACATTATGAATACCGAAGGCGACATTGATATTCCACTGAGTGTGGACCGCAACTTAGATTGGGTGATCGCGAGTTTTCATGAACCCGTTTTTCGTCCTGCAAACAAGCAAACTCACACGGAAGCACTTGTTAATGTCATTCAGAGTGGTCGTATTGATGCGCTCGGTCATCTTGGTAATCCAAATTTCGACTTTGATTTTCAGACCGTTTTAGCGTGCGCGAAAGAGCACAATGTCGCGATTGAAATTAATAACACCACGCTGAAAGGCAACAGCCGAGTAGGCAGCGTAGACCGTTGCCACGAGATTGCACAAATCGGGAAAGATCTCGGTGTTTTCTTCACCACGGGCAGTGACGCGCACTTCTGTCACGATGTTGGTAATCTGGAGTTGGTTGGAGAGTTAATGGACAAAGTGGGTATTGATAGCAAGAAAGTGATTACTCACACCGCTCAGCAGTTTTTGTCTTTCTTAGCTTTGAGAGGCCGTAAACCAATTGCAGAATATGACAGCATTCTCAACGCATAAACTTGATTACATTTAAGGTATGCACCCGACGCCAGATTGCTTTACACTGCGACCCGGAAATACTCAACTAAGCTAGTTTTTCGCCTTTTATGGCGTAGGTTATTTGGGTGAATAAAGCCGACACAGAATTCGGCACTATAAATGGAGAAGTGAAAAATGTTACGTCCTTTAGTCCTAGGGTGTGCGATTGCGTTTGGCTCAACATACGCAATGGCAGAAGCGGTTGATTTAAAACAAAACATGAAACAGATGAAGATGGAATTCAAACAGGCGGCGGAAGCGTCTGATGTTGAAACCATGAAATCTGCGATTGATAGCTTGCAAGCGATTGTTGAACAATCTAAGCGTGGTAATTACCCACCAGAGAAGTTTGATACTTACTTAGAAGGCTTTAACAAGCTGACGGTAACACTAGATAAGATTGAAGCGGATCTTGATGCGGGCAAGCTACAAGAAGCAAAAGCTCAACTGCGTGAAATCGATAGTCTTCGTGAAGAGTACCACGACAAGCGCAATCCAAGCATTTGGAGCAAGTTGTTCGGCTAATTATCTACTGAGCGGAGCATTTGCTCGTGGCAGTGGGTTACGCGTTATCTCTAAGTAATGAATGAACACATTATCAGCCTGCCATTTCGGCGGGCTTTTTTGCGCCTGTCAATCGATGCATTCAAGAAAACCTGTGAGGTAGCAACCACTTATTGATCCTGTTTTTTGAGCTATCACTCAAAATTGGTTACGCTGTGTGAAATTTGTTAAGTCACCGTTATGCGTAGATTAATTCCTTTTTACCGCTCGATGTTATTTGCTAGTGCTCTCAGTTGGGTGCTAGTGACGCTGATGCCTGTTATCAATGCTCATGGTAACAGCATGGGCGTGTGGGCGACGCTATGTACGCTTAACGGATTTGAGTTGGTCCAAATAGAAGAGGGCGACAATTCGGTCAGCCACAAAGGCAAGCCTTGTCCGTTTAGCCACTTCTCGACTTTTCATCACGATACACTTCCAACGACACCGATACTTTCAAGACAGAGCTTGGTGACTTCTGACAGCTACGCTTATTTGGCTCTAAGTGTGCGATTTGAAACACCAGTTCCTCGAGCGCCGCCAGTTTCCTTTTTCTCATAACAAAAACAATTACACGATACCCAAGTAGCCTCGAGATGCTTGGTTCAGCGAGAATGACTTGGTTTGTAGACGCGGCGGCGATTTAAAGGTCTAGTGGGTCTAAATCAAGATATCGACAACAAAGTATACAAGCCAAGGCAACTCGCCCTTCGGGAGCGTGTCATTGCTCCGATTGCTGCTTCAAACAACTTGGAAAGAGTTGTCTATTACACAGCGTTGTTTTCTTTGCACTCGAATCAATGACAACGCTCTGAATCCAGCATCTTGAAGTCACTTGGGTATATAGTCAGCAACACTGCCACTTCGAGCAGTAGTACTCCCGAATCTAAGTCAAATAGCGCCGCATACGAATACGTATGTGCAGGACGCGTTTGGCTGAATTTGGGTGTTCAACAATGAAAAAAGGAAAATACACATGTTGAGAAACTCGGCAAAGCCTCAACTCAAGGAAGCCTCACGCGCAAAATCCATCTACTTTATGACGTGGCGATGGCACTTCTACGCAGGTTTGTTCGTCATTCCATTTATGCTCATGCTTTCCCTCACGGGGTTGGTGATGTTGTTTGATGATGAAATCGAACTGGCTCGATACGAAGCGATATTACAAGTTTCACCACAAGAACAAATGGTTCCTGTCTCTGCACAGTTAGAAACCGTAAAGCAGGCGTATCCCGATTTTAATGTCACTCAATTTGTACCTGCTAAAACGGCCGATATTGCCAACCGATTCTCGATTCAAAACCAAGAAGGCAGCTCTCTGATTGTTGCAGTAAATCCTTACACAGGAGACGTACAAGGCACCATTAATCGTGGTGATAGCATCTATGAACTGATGAACAGCATTCACGGCACCTTGCTCATCGGCGACCTAGGTGACCGCTTAATTGAAATCGCCGCAAGTTTGGGGATTTTGCTGTTGGTGTCTGGTTTGTACCTTTGGTTACCTAGAGACAACGCCAGCCGCGCCGGCTTTTTGAAAATCCGCTTTAACAATGGCCCTCGAATTTTGATTCGTGACCTGCATGCGAATTTAGGTGGTGTGCTGTCGATTGTGCTGTTGTTCTTTTTGATTTCAGGATTGTCGTGGGCAGAGATCTGGGGTGCGAAAATGGTACAAGCTTGGAATACCTTCCCAACCTATTACACATGGGGTGAGAAACCGGAATCCTCACTGACACACAAAGATCTTAACCATGGTGCTTCAGAAGAGATGCCATGGAACTTAGAGCTTGCTGCTGTGCCAGAATCGAAAGATAAGCCCGCTCATGATCATGCCAATATGAAAGAAGAGATGGCATACGCAGGCAACCATGATGCGTTCTCCATTGATGATATCATCCTCAAGGCTGAAATGTTGGGCTTCACTGGCTATAAGCTGTTTTTGCCACGCTCTGAGGCGGGCGTTTACACCGTTGCAGCTAACTCTATGGGCGGCGATATTTCCGACCCAAGACAAGATCGCACCAGCCACTTTGACCAATATTCCGGTCGCTTGTTGGTGGACGTCACGTGGCAAGATTACAGTTTGTTTGCCAAGTTAATGGCGGCAGGTGTGTCATTGCATCAAGGTGATGTCAGTGTGCTTAACAAAGTGCTCAACGTGGTATTCTGTTTGGCGTTCATCTTAATCTCAATCACAGGTGTGGTGATGTGGTGGATTCGTAGACCAAGTCGCAGTGCTGCATTGGGCGCGCCACCTAAGTTTCAGCAAGGCGGTATTTGGAAGCTTGGTTTAGTAACGTTGGTAGTATTGTGTCTGGCGTTCCCGATGGGCGGTTTGGCTATTGTTACGGTTCTAGCTCTGGATTGGTTGTTGTTTAACCGCGTCGAGAAGCTGAAAACGGCGTTGAATTAGTAACAGACAAAGAGTGGAATAGTAGAAGAGCCAGCGAAGTTCTGGCTCTTTTTATTTCTGATAAATTTCCAGCGGTAAGCCATCTGGATCTTGGAAGAAGGTAAAGGCTTTACCTGTGAATTCGTCAATACGAATTGGCTCAACTTCAACGTCATTCGATTCTAGGTAGGCTTTCACTTGTTCAACATCATCAACCAAAAATGCGAGATGCCTTAACCCTTGTGCTTCAGGAAAGCTCGGTCTCTCTGGTGCGCCCGGAAAGCTAAACAGTTCCACTTGGCTGCCGTCAGGTAAAGCGAGGTCAAGCTTGTATGAGTCTCTGGCTTCACGATAGTTTTCAGCAATGACTTTTAATCCCAACACTTCAGTGTAAAAGCGTTTTGACTTTGGGTAATCGCTGCAAATGATCGCGACGTGATGAATAGCATTAAACATGGTTAGCCTCTTCAAGCATGGTTAGTTTCCTCGGAGACTAAATGCTCCTTAACGAAGTCGATAAACACGCGTAGACGAGCAGGCATGTATTTGGTTTGTGCATACTGCATCGCGATAGCGCCATGGTAGTTACTCTTGATCATCCAATCCGGCAATACTTCCACCACTTCCCCTTGCTCTAATGCGTCTTTGATCACGAAGTCATGGAAGATCCCAATTCCCAAGCCAGACTTAACCCCGTTCAAGCGCATTTGAGAATGGTTGACGGCGTAGCGTCCACTCACGGCAATGGAGTGGAACGCTTCTTCTTTAAAGAATGACCAGATGTTGTCTTTGTCGTTCTCGGCAAGGTAAATGCAGTCGTGCTGCTCAAGTTCAGTGGGATGCTCAGGCATACCGTGTTTGGTGAGGTAATCTGGAGAGGCACATAAAACGAGATTGGTCTTGCTGATCTCTTTGAGTACCAGATTCTCATCGGGTTTGTCGGTGAGCTTGAATGCGACATCAATTCCTTGGCGGAACAGATCGATCTCACCATCTGCTGCACGCAGCTTAAGCTGTATATTTGGATAACGTTCTAGGAATGGCAACACAAACGGTTGAAGCACCGAATTAAGAAAAGCTTCTGGGGCTGCCACTGTGAGTGCGCCTGTTGGCTCAGCATGATCTTCTGCAGATAACTCAACGGCTTGCTGCGCGGCATTCACCATTGCGATGCTTTGGTCGTAAACCTTTTGCCCAGCTTGAGTAATGATCAACTTACGAGTCGTGCGCTCAAACAGTTTCACCGAGAGGGCTTGCTCTAATCGCGTGATCAACTTACTTAAAGCCGATGGCGTTACGCCGAGTTGTTTAGCAGCAGCGGTAAAACTGCCTTCGTTTACCACCAAGATAAACGAAGCAAGATCAGGAAGTAGGGCAATGAGTTTTGGATTAACCATAATTGTTCAGTTCTGCGCAGCGGAATAACGATATTGTCTGGTACGGTTTCACGAGGTTCAAGTGTCACCGTCTCGCTTTAACGATATTTTGCCAAAAATGCATTGAGTGCAGGCAAGCCAGATTCACCAGTATGGTATTGCTGCCAACAGTGATAAATGGCCGTTTCATGGCCTGCAATTAACTCGATAGCTTCTCGCTCAGCGATTGAATACTGTTGTGAAGCGTTCACTTCTTCATGCCACTCTCGATATTTGACCTCATAAGGTTCTACCCACTTCAGAAGAGTCGCCACCAACTCTTGCCATGGTAAACCAATCCACTTGGTTGCATCTGCCAAGCCTTTATCCAGCATCTCTTGGTATCGACTTTCTATATCCATGCCATTTGTAAGCAGTACAGGTTTGAGCTTTTCTGCGGTGAGTTCTTCCACTTCAATCAAGGTTTGCCACAGTGTTTGTTGTTCACTTTGGGCGTAATGGCTCAAGTAGTGGTTGAAAAAAGCGATGCCGTAGATTTCGCCATAGTAGGCAGACAGAACGTTATGAATCATGGTGAGAATCGTGATTTAAACAGGGAATACTGCATTGTAGGAGGGGAGAGCACGAAGTGTAAATAGCTGATTAAGAGTAAAAAAGTGCTGTTGACAGAATTCGAGCAGAACTTGTGAGAATTTTATGAGAATTCGATGAAGTTGCTGATAGATTTGCTCGTCATTCTTAGAGGCAAGAACGCAAAACGTTCGAAACGTAATGCTTAACCTACTCAAGTCACGAACAAAGAAGTAAAGCCGTACACATGGGCTTGGGTAGTTCAACCCTCATTAAAGGATGGAATCACAATGAAAAAACGCACCCAACTCGGACTCGTCATGACTTCAGTCGCTATGGCACTAGGCTCTGCATCAGTGAATGCGGCGGAATTGGAAATCACCGTGACAAACGCAACCAAAGGCATCTACTTTACGCCTCTTATTGTTGCCGCACATGGCTCTGATCTTCAAATGTTCAGAACGGGTCAAGCAGCAACGCCAGAACTAGAAGCAATGGCAGAAGGCGGTGATATCTCTGGTCTTGCTAGTGTGATTGGTAACGCTGGTGGTGCGGTGGTTGAGAACCCTGCTGGTGGTATTTTGAATCCGGGTGTGGCAACCACCTTCACCTTGGACAGTGGCGACCACGGTTATCTTTCTCTGAGCGCGATGTTGCTGCCAACCAATGATGGTTTTGTCGGTCTGGATAGCTGGAAGATTCCAACGGAAGCGGGTACATACCGAGCAACGCTAAGAAGTTACGATGCCGGTACAGAAGCGAACGATGAACTTGCGTCTAGCATGCCAAACCCACCTTTCATTACCTTTGGTACTGGCGGCACAGGCGTTGAAGCAACGGTAACTAACGACAAAGTTCACGTGCATCCGGGTAACCTTGGTGATAGCGACCCAACTGGCGGCATCAGTGACCTAGACAGCAGCAGCCATCGTTGGTTAAACCCAGTTGCAACCATCACAATCGTTGTGAAGTAAGGGGGATGTATGAAATACAGAATCTTACTAGTAGCAGCTTCAGTCGGCTTGCTCGCCGGTTGTCCAAGCGATGATGATAATGACGTAGTGAAATCGTACCGCTACACCGTCAACGTGGCGAACTTGACTGCGAATCAACCTATGTCTCCGCTCGCGGTACTCACTCACAATGGTGACTACCAACTGTTTGAAATTGGCCAAGCGGCATCTGTTGAACTTGAGCATCTTGCCGAAGGCGGTAGTAACGCAGAGCTGATTGAGTTGATGAACAGCAATGACAGTGTTTACCAAGGCATTTCGGGTAATGGATTGGTGTTGCCGGGTGCATCGGACGAAGTCACCATCACGGTTGACCCTAGTCGTTACGGTTACTTGTCTGTGGCGTCTATGTTTGTAAATACCAATGATGCTTTTGTTGGCGAAACGGGGCTATCCCTCAAATCGCTCGCAGTAGGTGAAAGCTATGAAATGAGCATGAACGTTTGGGATTCCGGTACAGAGCTAAACGATGAACTTGCCGCAACCATCCCGGGCCCAGCAGGTGGCGGTGAGGGCTTCAATGCCGCTCGTAATGACAGCAGTGACGTTGTTGCATTCCATGCGGGGGTAGTTAGTCAAGATGATGGATTAGCAAACTCAGCACTTTCTGCGAACCATCGTTTCTTGAACCCAGGTGCGAAAGTCACCATCACTCGAGTCGAGTAACACAGGCTCCGATGACGTCTCCTTTCCAAAGCGCTTGTAGCCGAGCGCTTTATCCCTCATGGCGTCATCGGAACCTTTTTTGAAAGAATTTCTAATTTGTTCCGGTCATGTGCAAAGTGAGGATACTCGAAGGCAAGGAAAGGACCATGGAACAACAGGCAATCAATTTAGTCGCGAACATCTTGTTGGTGGAAGATGACGATGATTTGGCAGAACTGGTTCAGATGCATCTCAAGTTTCAAGGACACCAAGTATCGCGAGCCACAAATGTTGCCGATGCTAAAACGCAATACCAGCAACAACCCTTTGATTTATTGATCCTTGACCGAGGTTTACCAGATGGTGATGGTCTAGACATTTGCCATTATTTGCGTCAGCAACAAGATTGGAGCCCAGTGCTCATGCTGACAGCCAGAGACGGTGAAATGGACAAGGTAGACGGCTTAGAAGCGGGCGTTGATGACTACATCACCAAGCCATTTAGCGTATTAGAATTCCAAGCACGAGTGCGAAACGTGCTACGCCGAGTCAGCCAAACCGCAGAAGTCAAAGTAGCAAATGAAGTCCTCGATGATGCGATGGATTTTGGTCCGCTGAGAATCATTCCGGAGTTGCACCAAGTATCCCTAAACGACAAGGATGTCACTCTTACCGCGACAGAGTTTACTTTGCTGCAGTTTCTCGCGACTCGTCCGGGCAGAGTCTACAGTAAAGATGAACTGCTCGATCACGTTTGGAACACCAGTCATTCTGGTTATCACCACACTGTGTGTAGCACCATTAACCGTTTACGCAGCAAGTTGTCTTTATCTGATTCTGATCATCACTTCATTCAAACCGTGTGGGGTGTTGGATATAAGTTTCAGCCAAGACACTAATGCAAGAAAGTAAGTCAAAACATCAAGCCAAGACAGTAAGTCGGCAGTTGTTTTCACCGTCATTTTTTAATCATCACGGGTGTTTCAAAAACACCGCTGTTTAAGGAGGCGATAGGATGAGCTTCAAATCTCGCTTGGTAGTATTTACTAGCTTGTGGTTCTGCCTCGCGGCGGTGGTGATTGCACTGACTTACAATTGGCAAAAAGAAACCATCGAGTTACGCACTAAACAAAGCCTGCATAAAGAGCTAGCTAGCCACATGCGTGATGATAACCCGCTGATGATCGGGACGGATTACAACCCTAAAGCACTCAAGTCGATCTTTCACACGCTCATGCTGATCGGCCCTGATTTTGAAATCTACTTCCTCGATAGCCAAGGCAATATCACCACCCATGCAGCACCAGAAGGGGCGGAGATCATGGGTAAGGTGGATCTCAATCCCATTAAGCAATTCTTAAATGACCAGCCTTTTCCTATTTTGGGTGAAGACCCACGTAATCGTGGTGAGCACAAAGTCTTTTCTGTCGCGGCGATAGAGGAATTAGGCTCGACGGTCGGTTATCTCTACGTGGTGATTGGCAGTACTCGACATGACGCCATTGCCAATGCTCAAGTCGATACTCCTTATATCGCGCTGGCAGGATTGGTTTTAGTGTCCATTTTGGGCTTTGCTCTTGGGGCTTATGTGCTGGTGAAACGTAGCCTGTTGAACCCGATTGAGCGTGTGACCAAGCAACTTCAACAGCAAGCTGAACATGATTTCCGCCTGCAACCTGATTTTACTCACCAAGTGCCGGAGCTCGTGCCGATTGCGCACTCTTATCAGATGATGGCGAAGCACATTCAGCAACAGTTTTTACAGTTGGAGTATCAATCGTCTCATCGTCGTCAAAGCTTGTTGCAGCTTAGTCATGATTTAAAAACGCCGTTATCGAGTGTGCTTGGCTATTTGGAAACGTGGCGTTTGCAACATCCGGAATCTGATCCTTTGATTGATGTCGCTTTCCGAAATTGTGAGAAGCTCTCAACTCAATTACATTCTTTGTTAGACGCTGCGCGCAAAGAAGCTCCAATGCCAAATTACGAGTACCGCCCCGTAGATCTTGGCGTGTTGATGGCAGAATGTGCTGAAACGATGCAGAGCCAGTTTTCTCGTAAAGAAGTGGTGTTGAAAGTGGATATCGATAGCGAAATCCAAACTGTGGGTGACAAGGGGCTATTGGAGAGGTTGGTATTGAACCTGCTTGAAAATGCATTGCGCCACAGCCCAATCGGCTCGGAAGTGCATTGCCAAGCGCATTTGAGTGAGGATAAGTCGCGTATCCACTTTACCTTCGTCAATCACATCGAGGAAGAAGCGGAGGGCGGTTCTTTGGGGATCGGGACGAAGATTGTTCAATCGATCTTAATGCTTCACCACAGCTACCTTGAGACCAATGCAACATCCTCTCAATATCAACAGAAGTTCACACTTCTCGCAATCTAAAGAGAAGTGTGAGACATAAGTTAATGTTTATTCAATAACACCACATACGACGCGAGCGCCGCCACCACCTAGCTTACTTGGGTGATCGGAGTGATTGTCACCACCTGCATGGATCATTAACGCTCGACCTTTTAAATCCGATAATTTTAGGCGAGGCGCGACAACGGGCTGATTGGCATTGCCGTCCATGTCCACATAGAGTGGAGGCAAGTCGCCTAAATGATTGTCATCGGTCCAAGGATAGCCATGCTTCCCTGTGTTGTTAGGATCATAATGGCCACCTGCTGCGCCGCCTAATACGGTTTTGTCATCCTTTTCTATGCTTTCGCAAGATGGATTAGTGTGAACATGGAAACCGTGCACACCTGCTGACAAACCTGATAATTGAGGCGTAAAAACAACGCCATAATCACTTTGTGAAATCTCAATGGTACCCGCACTCTCATTGGTGTTGAGAGCAGTCATTTCTACCGTTTTTGCTAGCACGTTAGGGGCGGCGACAAGAGCGGATGCAACTGAAATGCATAGCAATCCTTTTAACATGGGACCTCCTTCTTTTAGGGTGTACGCTCAAGCACATATTAGTGAAAACCTGTTTTACTTATGTATGTTGAGCGGTGAGTTTATGTCATAGAGTGATGTGTATCACTTTATGGTCTTAAACTGATATCTCGATCCGAAATCAGCTTTCTTTTATTTAGTCTTAACATGTTGAGATCGTTAAGATATAAAAAGAATAGACGCCAATCTTAAAATAGCCTGAATATTTTTAAATTAACGCAAAGTTAAATTTTTAATGACTTTATAACAAAGCTCATAATTGTTTTATAAAGAATTTGGTGGAATTGTCCGCAATAAAGAATAATCAAATTAACGAATATATTAATGTGAACATTGTTGTTTATAGATTTGTGGTCAAACTGTTGCTTATATCATCAAATAAGATAAAAAATTGGAACTAAAGTCACTTAATGGCAGAGGAAAAAATTAAACTCTGATTGTAATGGGTAATAATGTTTTAGTAACAGATAGTTACGCACTTAAAATTAATAATATGGCTAATTTCCGACAAGGATTGAAAAAGATGAAAGACAAGGAATCTATTCAGACTAATAGCAGCCGCCGTAATTTTCTGAAAGGCGCAACAGGAGCTGTTGTTGCTGGTGTGAGTGCTTCCGCTTTCTCAGGCGTAGCTCAAGCACGAGAACAGAAAATTGATTGGATCAGCCGCGGGCTAGGTAGAAAACACGATAAGCGCTTCTGGCGTAAAGTGCGAAGACAGTTCGTTTTGGACAAACGAACCACTTACATGAACATTGGTACAACAGGTTCAATGCCAAAACATGTTCTTGAAGATTACGAGCATAACAACAAGCTGGTGGCTAAATATCCTTGGGATATGAAAGGCAAATTTGGCTCTTGGCCTTATGTTTCAGAGATGGTTAAAGACGTCGCACCAGGTTTTGGTGCTAACCCAGAAGAGATCATTCTCAGCCGCAACACTACTGATGGCTTATGCTCGATCATTAATGGCTTACACTTTGAACCAGGTGATGTGATTCTAACGACACACCATGAACATATTGCTGCAACATCACCTATGAACGTAGCGAAACATCGTTTTGGTGTGGATGTGGTAGAAATTCAACTACCAGTATTTACTGGTACCGAAAACGTTTCTGAGCAAGATTACATTCAAGCGTTCCGAGACGCGCTTGATGCGAATCAAAACGTTCGCCTAATTGTTTTCTCTCATATCACATACAAAACAGGAACCGCGCTACCAGCAAAAGCCATTTGTGCTTTAGCAAAAGAGTATGGTGTACCTACTCTTGTTGATGGCGCGCATACGGTCGGTATGTTTGACCTTGATTTCCACGATATGGATTGTGATTTCTATGCAGGATCTGGTCATAAGTGGCAGTGTGGTCCGGGCGCGACAGGTATTCTGTATGTTCGTGATAACGGTAACCGTTTGAATGAGTATTGGAGTGACCGAGAGAACCCGTTATGGTTGATCAACTCCTCACTTTCTCATGCTGATTACCTAGGTAAACAGCTGCAAATGCAATACATTGGTAACGATAACTATCCTGCGAAACAAGCACTAGTTGATAGTTGCAAAATGTGGGATGAGATTGGTCGAGACCGTATCGAAGAGCGAGTTGTAAGCCTTGGTAGTTTATGTAAAACCTTGCTTCAAGAGTACTTACCACAAGCCAAAATGTATTCACCAAACGTGGAAGGCTTAACCAGTGGCTTAACGACGGTTAACCCGTTCTCCGATGTAACTAATGAAGAGATACTGACGGAATTCCGAGATCGTTTACGTGAAGAGTATGGTTACATCATCCGTACGACTAGCTTTAAGCTGCATAAGGATGATGACTTTGATACTTACGCGCTGCGTATCTCTACGCATTTGTTCCATGACGAACAAGATGTGGAAGGGCTCGTAGTGGCGATGACGAATTTGTATTACTCGTCGTTCTAACATCGTTGTTTATCACTCAAGCGCCCATTATTGGGCGCTTTGTGAAAGGTAAGGATATTATTATGTCAGTCATAACATTCAAAAGAACTTTAGCGACGGTGGCGCTCATGGTTACCTCTGTTGCGTCATCTGCCGCTTGGTCAGACGATTTACAACAAATCCGTGAACGCGGTGTACTGCGTCACATTGGTGTCCCGTACGCTAACTTTGTCTCCTATATTGAACAAGGTGAAGTGGAAACTTTGACTGGCTTGGATGTAGAGATAATAAAAGGTTTTGCCAAGTCGTTAGGTGTTCAGTACCAGTATGTTCCAGCACAGTGGAGCGACGTGGTTGGTAAGTTGACAGGGCAAAATGTGCAATATCACAACAAGCAGGCTGTTGTCGGAGAAAGTGTTCCAATTGAAGGCGACTTGATCGCAAATGGCGTTACTATTCTTGATTGGCGCTCTGAGGTTGTCGATTTTTCACAAGATTATTTTCCTTCAGGTGTATGGTTGGTTTCCAGATCCGACTCTAGTCTGAGCCCGATTAAACCAAGTGGGTCGGTCAATGAAGATGTTAAAAACGTCAAGCAGCTGATCGATGGTCGCGAAGTGTTAGCTTTAGAACATTCTTGCTTGGATCCTAACCTTTATGACTTATATGACACAGGTGCAAAAGTTATATTACCTGATGGGGCGCGTCTCCTTAATGAGATGGTTCCAGCGATAATGAAAAATGATGCGGAAAGCACATTATTAGATGTTGCGGATACGCTAATTGCCCTCGAAAAATGGCCGGGCGAAATAAAAGTCATTGGCCCTATATCTGAAAATCAAAAAATGGCTGTTGCATTCCGTAAAAATTCCCCTGAATTACGCAAAGCATTTGATCGTTATTTAAACTCGATAAAAAAAGACGGTTCATACGAAAAATTAGTAAAAAAATACTATCCATCTATTTACTACTTTTATAACGATTACTTTATAGAAGATAAAAAGAAAGTCCGATGAATAAGGCCGTTAAAAAATTTTCCAGTAAAAGATTTATTACAATAAGCGCAATATTAGTTTCAATTTACCTAGCTATGCTTATTACTGTGACTAGCGTAGGTCAAAATAAATTAAAAGAATCTCAATACAGAGAACTAGATTTAAAAGTTAAAAGTTATGCAAGCACACTCGATAATTTATTTACCATAGCGAGTGAAGATGTTGATAATCTAGCTACAGATAAAACAATACAAACATTCTTTGGTAATTTAGCTTCTGGAATGTCAATGGAGTATGGGTTAGGTGCCAGTTTAATTAATTTAAAGCGTCGCTTCGATGAGAAGATAGACAGTAAGCTAATTAATAGCAGCCAAATCTATAAAAAGCTCACGCTGGTAGGCAGTGATGGAGTCACCATTGTCACCACTGGATCTGAAAACCTTGCCGAGCACAAAATGGACATACAAACCTTAATGACTCAACACGGGCATCCCGAAGAGGTTTGCGCGACGCGATACAATGATGACGTTCGCATTCAAGTCATTAAGCAAGTTAAGTTCTCCGGAAAGCCTGTTGCCTTTTTAATTGCCGATCTTAATAAGAATATTGTTATTGACCAACTTACTAACCAAGAACACGAAGGTAGTTATAGCCGAATGGTGCTAAAAATAAAAGACGTGGAAATGGTTGTATGGGATACCATAAATAAAACACCTTCTCACAATAAGGATGAGAATTATTTCGTTTCTGAGGCTGTAGACGGAAAAATTTACTTTGAAGTGCCTGTGGATAAACATCACTTCAAATTGATGGCGTGGTTCGAGCCTTTGAGTGAACGAGATATATTTACATCACGGCTCTTTATTATTGGTTTGAGTATTCTGGCCGTTATGATCGTCATTGCTTTATGTTATGCATTCATCACGAACAATAATAGGATTGAATTGAAAATTAAGCTTGAGGAAGAAAAAAAGCGTAAAGATATTCTTTCTCAACAGAATAAAAAATTAACGAACGAAATTGAACGTCGAAAAGCGTCTGAAAAAGAACTCGCCTTCCAAGCTAAATATGACATATTAACTAATTTGCCTAATCGTAGTTATGGTTCCGAGCGATTGGCTTTGGAGTTAATTAGGGCATCGCGTAGTGGGTCTAAAGTTTTGGTGATGTTCATCGACTTAGACCACTTCAAGCAGATTAACGATTCAATGGGACACTTTGTTGGGGATGAAATCCTTAAACTCAGTGCTCAGCGACTGTATCAAGTCGCGAGAAAAACAGACTTATTGGCGAGAATTGGTGGGGATGAGTTTTTACTCGTCATCCCTGATTTGCCTGATAATGATACTGCAAAGCGAGTTGCTTCAAGTGTGCTTTCGGCGTTTAACGATCCGTTTGTTTGGAACAACCATGAATTCTTCTTGAGTAGCAGCGTCGGAATGTCTGTGTTCCCGGATGACGGAGACAACGCTGAGCAGCTTCTTGCATGTGCAGATATGGCAATGTATCGGGCGAAACAAGATGGGCGTGATGGCTTTTGTTTTTATAACCATAATATGAACCAAGACTTGCAACGCTACTTAGATCTGGAAAATCGTCTGAGAAGTGCGATCTCCAATCAGTTGTTAGAGCTGTATTATCAGCCAATTATTGAGCTGAGTAGTGGTAAACTCGTAGGGGCAGAAGCGCTAATGCGTTGGAATGATGACAAGTACGGATTCGTAAACCCTGAAGAGTTTATCTCTATTGCAGAGAAAAATGGTTTAATTCATCAAATTGGTGAGTTTGCTATTCAACAAGCGTGTCGACAAGCGGCACAATGGCAAAGTCTGACTCCGTTGTTTGTTTCTGTCAACTTTTCTAGTGTTCAATTTAGGTACTGCGAGCGCTTACTTACGTTTATTAAACACAGCCTTGAGGAGTCTGGTCTTCCGTCAGATAAGTTCGATATTGAAGTGACAGAAAGTCTCCTCTTCAATCACGATTCTGAGCTATTAGACATGCTTAATAACTTACGAGCGTTAGGCACCAAACTTACTATTGATGATTTTGGTACTGGTTATTCTGCGCTGAGTTACTTGCAGAAGTTTCCGTTCGACCGCTTAAAGATTGATCGTAGCTTTATGCAAAATATGTTCGAGAACGACTCAGACCGCGAGCTTGTGAACGTAATCATAGCAATGGCGAAAGCGCTGGATCTTAAGATCGTCGCAGAAGGCATCGAAGAACAGCGTCATGTGGATTACCTGAAAAACCTAAACTGTGAGTTCGGACAAGGTTTCCACTATAGCCGACCATTACCTGCTAAGGACTTTGAAGCACTTTTGGCTAAGCCTACCTGGCTATAATTCCTTTTATAACAACCTCATAGAAAAGCATTAATTGAATTTGTGCCTAGGATTCATTAATGCTTTTCCACCTTAAGGTATAATCCTTCCTCCTTCCTTGAATTACACTACAATTAATTGATGAGTGATAGCCCGTGACGCCCGTCACATAAAGGCTAAGCCTAATTCTAAACGAGTAAATACTCGCCAAAATAACTAGGAAGGAATTTCAAATGTCTTCTGCATTCTACCAACAGATTCAGCAGCAAATCGAAGAAGTAAAGGCGGAAGGCCTTTACAAATCAGAGCGTGTCATTACGTCTCAACAGCAAGCGGCTGTTAAAATCTCTACTGGTGAAGAAGTACTAAACTTCTGTGCGAACAACTACCTTGGTCTTGCTAACCACCCGGCACTTATCGAAGCGGGTAAAGCAGGCATGGACGAGCACGGCTTTGGTATGGCTTCAGTACGTTTTATCTGTGGTACGCAAGACATCCACAAAGAGCTTGAGCAGAAGCTTTCTAAGTTCCTAGGTAAAGAAGATACGATTCTTTACACATCATGTTTCGACGCAAACGCGGGCCTATTTGAAACTATTCTAGGCAAAGAAGACGCAATCATCTCTGACGCTTTAAACCACGCGTCAATCATCGATGGTGTTCGTCTATGTAAAGCGATGCGTTTCCGCTACTCAAACAACAACATGGAAGAGTTAGAGCAACAACTGATCGCTGCGAAAGAAGCAGGTGCTCGCCACATTCTTATCGTAACGGACGGTGTGTTCTCAATGGACGGCGTAGTAGCAAACCTTCCGGCTATCTGTGACCTAGCAGAGAAGTACGGCGCGTTGACTATGGTTGATGACTCTCACGCTGTTGGCTTCATGGGTAAAACTGGTGCAGGTACGCACGAGCACCACAACGTGGTTGACCGTATCGACATCATCACTGGTACGCTAGGCAAAGCAATGGGTGGCGCTTCAGGCGGTTACACGTCTGGTAAAGCGGAAGTGATTGACTGGCTACGTCAGCGTTCTCGTCCATACCTATTCTCTAACTCTGTTGCACCAGCAATCGTAAGCGCTTCTATCCGCGTTCTAGATCTACTAGAAGAGAGCGGTGACCTACGTGATCGTCTATGGGAAAACGCAGCACACTTCCGTACTCGTATGGAGGACGCTGGTTTCACAATGGGTGGTGCTGACCACGCAATCATCCCAATCATGCTTGGCGACGCAAAAGTAGCAGCAGAATTTGCAGAGCGTGCGCTGGAGAAAGGCATCTACGTAATCGGCTTCTCATTCCCTGTAGTACCAAAAGGTCAAGCACGTATCCGTACTCAAATGTCTGCGGCGCACTCTCGCGAGCAACTAGACCGTGCAATCGACGCGTTCATCCAAGTTGGTAAGGACATGGGTCTTATTTAAGATTCTAGGCCTTAGACAATAGGGCCTTTAATTAAGGTTACATTATGAAAATTAAAGCATTATCAAAGCTAAAGCCTGAAGAAGGCATCTGGATGACTGAGGTTGATAAACCTGAAGTTGGCCATAACGACATTCTGATCAAAATTAAGAAAACCGCTATCTGTGGTACAGACGTACACATCTACAACTGGGACGAATGGTCACAAAAGACAATTCCAGTGCCTATGGTTGTTGGTCACGAATACGTGGGTGAAGTGGTTGCGATTGGTCAGGAAGTTCGTGGCTTTGAAATCGGTGACCGCGTATCTGGCGAAGGTCACATCACGTGTGGTCATTGTCGTAACTGTCGTGGCGGCCGTACTCACCTATGCCGTAACACGATTGGTGTGGGCGTTAACCGCGAAGGTGCATTCGCAGAATACCTAGTTATCCCAGCGTTCAACGCGTTCAAGATCCCTGAAGGCATCTCTGACGATCTAGCGTCTATCTTTGACCCGTTTGGTAACGCAGTACACACAGCACTTTCTTTCGACCTAGTAGGTGAAGACGTGCTTATCACAGGTGCTGGCCCAATCGGTATCATGGCAGCAGCGGTTGCTAAACACGTTGGTGCTCGCCACGTAGTGATCACAGACGTGAACGAATACCGTCTAGAACTTGCTCGTAAGATGGGTGTAACACGCGCAGTAAACGTGGCTGAAGAGAAGCTAGAAGACGTAATGGCTGAGCTAGGCATGACAGAAGGCTTCGACGTTGGTCTAGAAATGTCTGGTAACCCAGCAGCATTCAACTCAATGCTAACCACAATGAACCACGGTGGTCGCATTGCACTACTAGGTATTCCACCGTCAGACATGGGTATCGACTGGAACCAAGTTATCTTCAAAGGCTTGGTGATCAAAGGTATCTACGGTCGCGAAATGTTCGAAACTTGGTACAAGATGGCTTCACTGATCCAATCTGGTCTGGATCTATCGCCAATCATCACGCACCACTACAAGATTGATGACTTCCAAGAAGGCTTCGATGTAATGCGCAGCGGTATGTCAGGCAAAGTTATTCTTGATTGGGAATAACTTATTCAAGTAAGAAATGCGCTCCTTTTTGGGGCGCATTTTTGTTTCATGAAGATTTTTGTTTCGGGAAGAAATGGTCGCCAATCTTTTCTAAACTTCTCGTATCGTTCTGCTACTTTTTTTAGATTTTTTCCACTCAACTTCACCCTACCTTCTAACTCATTGTCGATTCTGTATTTGGAATAAGATAATAACCATTTGTTTTTAGTGGTTATTTTTTAGCATTACATGCTTAAAAATCGTCATTTTTAAGTTTAATGTTTTTATTTTCTGTTCGTCTTTATCCTTATCCTGCTTCTTTTTATTGTTTTACATTTTATATGCATTTGGTTTGTCATAATTGAGCTATAACTAATAAAAAGGTTACCGATATACAGTGGAATGTAAAAATGGAGCTTTATATGAAAAGATTTTATCTGATGATGCCTCTGCTCTTAACCTCATTTAGTTGGCAAGCGAATGGAGCGTCAGTGAGCGGTACGATTGATGTTTCAATTAACCTTGTACAAGGTTGTGTGATTAATGGAAATAATGCGGTAGATGCAGCTTCTGGCGTTGGCTTTGGCTCACTTGCCTTTGGAGACGTGCCTGCAATCTTCAGTGAACAAGATGGTGTGGTAAATGGTGGTAGTGCGACGGGTATTGAAGTGCTTTGTAGTAACGGTGTGACACCGACGTTTACATTGGGCACCGGATTGTATGATGCAAGTGCGACCGTTGGTACCTACGCGATGTCAAATGGCGCGCAATTTATTGATTATACGTTGTTTACCGATTCAGACCGAAGCACACAAATTATACAAGGCGGGACGGTAGCTCTGTCTGAATTTACTAGTGCAACATCGCAAACTATTGAGCTTTTTGCGAAAGCTTACGGTACGAGCAGCATTGCCGGCACATACTCCGATACCATCAGTGTGACGCTAAGCTGGTAAAACGTGACGCTGGTTGTTAGGGGCTTTTCACTTGTCGCGATGAGTTTGTGTTCTTTAACTGTGCTGGCTGATGCGACACAAACTTTTCAGGTGTCTGCCACCGTAGATACAGGTTGTTTGATTAACGGCGCAGTACAAGAAGAAAGCGCAACCCAAGCCGGGCAAATAGGCACGTTAGATTTTGGTGAGCATTCTTCAGTTTACGCGACGGAAGTACAAGGCAGCATCACTTACAGTTCATCACTCACATTAAGTTGTACTCCGGGTATTACGATGAATGTTTCCGTAAATGGCGGGATGAATGCATTGGACGGTGTACGTAAGCTAAAGCACAGTGAAGAAGCGACAACGGTAGATTACTTTTTGTTTCAAGATCTAAATTATACGCAGGTGCTTGATATTGACACGCAATACTCCGTCGATACCGACCAAGACCCAGATAATATTCAGTTTCCTATCTGGGCAAAGGCGACAATAAATGGGAATGAAATGGCTGGAATTTATATGGATACGCTTACGCTGACATTAGAGTGGTAAGTGAACTTTGGAGGGGTGAAATGGAATTCATACTCAAAAAACTATTATTAATAACCTTCCTTTTTGTTTTTTTCTCAAATGCCAATGCTAACTCATTATTAATTTGGCCGATTTACCCCAAAATATCAGAGGAGAGTAATGCAACGTCACTTTGGATGGTGAATAAAGGCAGTGCTGATTCTTATTTGCAAGTGAGAATTTTTAAGTGGGAACAAAACGAAGGAGAAGATAGCTATTCAAGTCAAAGCCAGTTAATTGCAACTCCTCCGTTTGTCAAAATTGAACCAGGTGAAAAGCAGTTAATCCGCATCATCAACCAAGATGAGGCCTCTGCGGGTAAGGAGTATGCATACCGAGTGATCATAGATGAATTACCGCCAACTCAAAACCCTCAAACAGAATTGACGGAAAATGAACTCGCTGTAAAAGTCCGAATGCGTTACTCGATACCTTTGTTTATTTACGGGAAAGGGCTGACTGATACTCAAAAACCAAACCGTGACAGTGAATTATGGGGTGATTTACAGGCACAGTTTATTAAGAAAAATAATCAGCGTTTTGTTCACATTAAAAATTCAGGAAAACACCATGTTCGCTTAGTGAATTTACAGTTGAATCTACCAAATAAAGATCCTGTCGTTATTTCCGATGGACTAGCTCGCTATATTCTTCCTGAACAGTATAAGGTTTGGTCTATTCCCCATAGTAATGTCAGACCCTTGAGTTTGAGCGCGAATATTGGAGGTAAACGTTACCAAATACCATTGAAGCAATAATGAATAGATTTAAAACAATGAATGCTTTCTTTTGGTTGGTATTACTTAGCGTAACCTGGAGCAGTATTGGTCTTTGTGCAAATTCAGCAAACCACTTCTCTGAGCTACCGAGTCCTGAAAATTTCTCATTAGAAAAGTTTGAGAATATTAGCCTCAATCTGGAGTTGGTGATCAATCAAAGAGCAACAGGGCTTGTTGCGAAAGTTGAGCGAGTTGGCGATCAGTTCTTTTTGCTCCGGGAGGACCTCATTTCAGTTGGGGTTACCGCCACGTCGTTGCCTGGAACCGAAGAGAGACTTGAGGTTACGTCTATCCCAGGTGTTAACGTGCGTTACTTGCAATCGTCATTGCAACTTGCAATTGACGTACCGCCTAATTGGTTACCGATGCAGAGCTTATCAGCGCAGGATATGGGGCGATTTTCCCCGGCTCAGTTTGGGCGTGGTGGCCTGCTTAACTACAACGTATTTGGTGTGTACGAGAACGAAAGCCGACAAAAGGAGGTTTCTATAAATCATGAAGTCAGAGCCTTTTCTGAGTTTGGCGTTTTTTCTACTACCGGGATATTTAAATCTAACTTTCATCGCGATGTTCAGTCCCAGCAAAGCAGCCAGTACACTCGTTTTGATACGAGTTACGAGTACGTCAATCAAGAGAAGCGAATTCGTATAGAGGTAGGGGACTATATTGTTCGCCCTTTATCTTGGAGCCAACCAGTAAGACTGGCGGGTATTCAGTTGTCACATGATTTCTCTATGCGTCCGGATGTCGTGACGACGCCGTTACCTGCATTTTACGGTGAGGTCACTGCGCCCACTACGTTAGATTTGTTTATCAATGGCTTTAAAACTGACTCAATGAATGTTGGGCCCGGTCCTTTCATTATTAACGATATTCCAATGCTCTCTGGTGCTGGGGAAGCAACGGTAATTGCAACGGATGCTCAAGGTAAGCAAACGGTCATGACCAGCCCATTTTTTCTCTCTTCCGATCTACTCAAGACCGGATTTACATCTTACAGTGCGAGTATTGGTGCGATCAGAGAAAACTTCGGTAATGCATCTAACGACTATGGAGACGGTGGCGTGGTTACCGCTCTGCGTCATGGCATGACTGATTGGTTAACATTAGAAGCTCAAGCTGAAGCAAAAGATGACCTGATCGTTGCGGGGTTGGGCTTTGTCACCAATGCTTTCAACTTGGGTACGGTGGATGCCTCGTTTCGTGTGAGTAATTTTCAGGATCAATCTACCTCATATGCGCTAGGTTATAGTTATCAGTCTCGGTTGTTTAGCTTCGCTGCTCGAACTCAAGTAGAACAAGCCGACTTTTATACCTTATCTCATTTACCAAATTACGAAATGCTCGATGAAGGCAAGGACGCTTCACTCGCGTCGCGCCATCTATCACAAATCAATATGGGAGTGCGTTTGGGAGATTGGGGCTCACTTTCTGGTGGGTACTTTGATATTCAACAATCCGACTCAGATTCACGTACCCTAAATCTTACTTATAGCTACGCTCTGCCTTTTAATATCAATATGTCCCTTTCTTACAACCATAGTATTGGTGGTCAGAGTGTTACGCTGGCGCAATTCTCTCTACCTTTCAGTTCTTTGGGGGGAAGTTCGGGGTTAACGCTGAAAAGAGAGGATGATGGCGATGTTAGAGGGCGAGTGGGTTACAGCCGCCTTGCGCCAATACGAGGTGGGTGGGGCGTCAATTTAGCGCATGATATTAACGAACACCCAGAAAACCGTAAACAGGCCGATTTGACCTACCGTGCGTCATGGGCGCAGTTCAGAGCGGGGTTAAATGGCACCAGTGGCGACTATGATTATTTTGCGGAAATGGCAGGTTCGGTCTCTACGTTGGATGGAGAAATATTCCCGGCGAATGAAGTGTATGACAGCTTCGCAGTGGTGAGCACCAGTGGTTTTGAAGGTATTCCGGTTAAATATGAAAATCAAATTGTCGGAGTGACAGACGATGAAGGTTACTTACTTGTTCCTTGGGCTACGGCGTATTACACCGCCAAATATGAAATCGATCCACTTAATTTACCTGCCAATGCTGCGTTTTCTGCAACAGAGCAGTTTGCTTCGATACATTCGGGCTACGGCTACCTGTTAGAGTTCCCAATAGAGCTACAAGTTGCACTGAGCATGACGGTGGTAGACGAAAATCATTTGTTCCTTCCGATTGGTACATATGGCCGCTCAGAAACGGGCTTAACAAGCCAAATTGGTTGGGATGGTTTTACCTACTTTGAAGGCGTTGACCCAGGCCGCTACATTCAGTTTTATCCTCAAGGACAGCCGCCATGTAAAGTGTTTATTGAGGGGTTGTATCAGCGTGAGAGTCAAAAAATACAAACATTGCCTGAGCAGGTTTGTATCAAAGCCGAAGAAGAGGCCGCACTATGATTTTGCGCCGCTGGCTTGCTAGCCTACTTCTCTTTTTCTCGTGCTCGACAATGGCTTGTCAGCTCACGGCGGCAACACCTTTAATCTTGTTTGGCAATGTTTCTTCGTTTACTGTTTCAAGCTCTCAGCAGCAAAGCTCAGCTCAGCCTCATGCGGGGATTACGTGTGACTTTTCTACACTTGTGTCTTTGTTAAGTGGCGACTACGTATCAGCAACGTTTAACAGCATAAATAATGGTTTGCTATTAAATGAGGATGATCCGAGTTCGGAGCTCAGCTATCAGATTTTTGGCGATCCAGGTCTTTCACAAGAGTATGTATTCGGCCAAACTTACAATTTTTTTGAAATCGGGTTAATCGATTTACTCGGGTTGTTTGGCACTCAAGCCGAGTTTCCGCTCTATGCTCGGACGGGAGTGGGTAGTAATCTTTCCGCTGGGACTTATAAAGACCAAATCACCGTATCCTGGATTTGGGATTACTGTAAGGGGATCGGGGTTCTAGGGGTATGCATTGGCCGCGCCAATGGCAGCGCTCAAAGCGTGATTACGGTTGAGTTGGAAGTGACCCCTGATTGTATGATCACAGCGCCAGATATTGATTTTGGTTCGTCCCCATTAGTGGCCGGTTTTGAACCAGTCAGTCAGGTTATATCGTTAACTTGTACCAAGAATAGTTCCTTCTCCATTGGCTTGAATGATGGCCTAAATGCGTCCGGCGGTCAGCGGCGAATGATTTCTAGTGGTCACTATTTGGAGTATGAAATCTATAAGTCATCAACGATGGAGCGCTGGGGAGGAACCAGTTCTGAACGTCGTGAACACAGTGACGTCGATACTGGCGGCTCCATTCCTGATGGTATCACTCCACAGAATTATAATTATCGCGCGCAGATACTAACCAGCCAAACGACCCCTCCTGCAGGTACTTACACCGACTCAATAATCGTTGACGTTCAATTTTGAGCATCATGTCAATTACATCATTAGAGGCTTCTATTCCAAAAATCTTTTGTAATCATAGTTTTCACTCTGTCACTGCTTAATTTTGTGAGATTAGTATGGCTTTATTCTCACGGAATTTAACTTTCAGAAATAAGGAAAATGATGAAGAAGTCACTAACAACATTAGGTTTGGCACTGGTATTTACAGGAACAGCTTATGCAGCAAGCTGGGGCTACGAGGGAAACCATGGGCCAGCTCATTGGGGTGAGTTTGCATCTGAGTGCGCGAAAGGTCAAAACCAGAGCCCAATCAACATTGAATCGGCGACCGAAGCGAAGCTAGAAAAATTGAATTTCGACTACGAAGGAAAGGCAATTTCACTGCTGAACAATGGTCACACTTTACAGACTGGTTTAGAAGGTAAAAACACACTCACCATTGATGGTAAAGAGTTTACGTTGAAACAGTTCCACTTCCATACGCCATCTGAAAACCATGTGGATGGTAAAGAATACCCACTAGAAGTACACTTTGTGCATGCCGACAAAGTAGGTCATCTAGCTGTTGTCGCGGTGTTCTTTAAACTGGGTGACACGAACCCAGATTTAGCTAAGATGCTAGCTAACATTCCAACTAAAGATCAAGATGTTACCATCAAGGTTCCATTTGATGCGGATGCCCTTATCCCAAGTGATAAAGACTACTACCGCTTTAACGGCTCACTAACGACACCACCATGCTCTGAAGGTGTGCGTTGGTTGGTGATGAAAGAAGCACAAACTATTTCTCCTGAGCAGATAAAATCTTTTTCGGAAGTAATGGGGAAAAACAATCGCCCAATCCAACCGCTGAATGCACGTATGGTGTTAACGCAACAATAACCACTTCATGCGAAGAAAAATAAAAAGCCCGCTTAAACATAGCGGGCTTGATTATTTGGGTATTGGTGAAAACTAGAAGCCGTGATCTTCTTGCTCTTCCGCTTTTACCATTTGTATAGGATCAAGCTTAAGCGTCTGAGTAGGGAACGCGATATCTGCATCGTGTTCTTTAATGATGTTGATTACCTTAAGCAGTATGTCCTGCTTAACCTCATGGTATCTCACCCAATTCACGGTTTTAGTAAAGGTATAGATAAAGAAGTGCAATGATGATGGACCGAATGTATCGAAATTAACGATAAGTGTTTGGCGTGCATCAATGTCTTTGTGATTTTTCAGCATTTCTTTTACCGCGGTGATAATTTGCGGCATTTTTTCTGCATCGTCGTAACGAAGTCCAATTTTTTCGTAGATACGTCGGTTCAGCATGCGAGATGGGTTTTCTACGACAATGCTGCTAAACACTGAGTTTGGTACATACAGTGGACGCTTATCGAAAGTTCGGATAATGGTCATGCGCCAGCCAATGCGTTCTACTGTCCCCTCTATTTGTCGGTCTGGAGAACGGATCCAATCGCCAACTTTAAATGGACGATCGAAGTAGATCATAAGACCTCCAAAAAAGTTAGACAGCAAATCCTTCGCCGCTAAACCGACGATCAAACCACCAACACCACCGAAGGTAAGGAGGCCCGATAGTGACAGACCAAATGCCTGCATTACGGTTAGAATTCCGACGGTAATAAAGAACAGGCGCGCGACCTTAGCTATCGCTTGTACTGTTGTTTCATCTCGGTTCTTTTGTTCGAGAACATGCTCTTCAACATTGGTAATGAGCCGCATAACGGTCCATACGAAGATGCTGATGATTAAAATCAGTTTCAGCGTACTTAACCAGTTTATTTTATCGTTGAGCTCGCTCTCCAATATGATGCCGATAGAGACGGTTGCTGGCCAACACCAAATTAGTGTACTGACTGGCGCTTTTAGCGCATCAAGCAACATATCATCCCAGTGGAAGGGCGTTTTCTCTACGAGCGCAGCGAGGCGAGAGCGAATCAGCCGCCAAGCTATCCAAGCTATAAAGCTAGCGAGCGTAATGAAAAGGACGCTCCCACTCCAATTTTGATGAGACGTTTCAATGTAGCTTTGTAATTCGGTAAACCACTGTGGCATATGTAACTTATTTCTAGTGAACCATGGAAGGAAAGGTAGCAGATATTACTCCTTCACCCCAGTGATTTCCTTTAAATCATTTACTTATGTCTAAACCGTCCGAGATGGACTTTTCCTTCCGATGACAAGAGAGTCACCTCAATGTTCTGTTGAGCGACCGCCTCATGCATGTTCAGAGGTACGCTACCAATGATTGAGGGTTGATATTTGGACGATCAATTATAACTTCTCTGACTTATCGCTAACATTTATCTTAAGTAAGTGTGAGAGTGTATTGGCTCTTGAATTAGCGGAGGCAGATATGGAATTTACAGAGCTGGATCGAAACGCGCTCTACGACATCTGGATGTCACAAAAAGCCAAAATGCACATCACTCAAATGGAAATGGCGAAGCGCCTTGGTTTGAGTCTACACGAGTTTTCTGGCTTGTTACGTGGTAATTCTCCACTGACGCTAGGTTTTGTAAAACAGCTATGCGAGCAGCTACATGTACGTCCTGGTCAGGTGATTCCGTCTTTGACGGAGCGTGACCTATCTGCATCTGGTACCGTTTATTTATAAAATCGTGTGACGGTGGATGGCGATATCAGTAACGTGTTTATCGACGGAAACCAAGTCGTGATCGAGTACGTTCACCAAGTTAGCTAGCTTGCTCGTCAAATTATCGGGTTGAAGAGCAATAAAAAACGAGCCACTGTTGGCTCGTTTTTTCGTTTCTGTTTTGCTCGATTGCAAAGATTATGGGATTTTCACTAGCGAATCGCGTGAAAGATCCGCGATAGACTTAGCGCCAGTCAGCGTCATTGCTACACGCATTTCTTTATCGTACAGATCCAGTAGATTTTCAACGCCTGCTCCGCCTTGTGCTGCCAATGCGTACACAAATGAACGGCCAAGAAGCGTACAGTCTGCACCAAGTGCGAGCATACGAACGACATCAAGACCAGTACGAATACCAGAGTCTACGAAGATCTTAAGATCACCTTTTACCGCATCCGCAATGCTTGGTAGTGCTTTAGCGCTTGAAAGTACGCCATCTAACTGACGGCCACCATGGTTAGATACCACAATGCCGTCCGCGCCGAAACGTACCGCATCTTTCGCGTCTTCTTCATCTAGAATGCCTTTGATAACCATTGGACCATCCCAAAAATCACGAATCCACTCAAGATCTTTCCAGGAGATAGAAGGGTCGAAGTTTGCGCCTAACCAGCCGATGTAATCTTCTAGCTTTGTTGGTTCGCCACGATAAGTTGAGATGTTACCTAAGTCGTGCGGTTTACCAAGTAGACCCACATCCAGCGCCCAGCTTGGGTGGCGCATCGCCTGGAATACACGACGCATGGCCGCGTTAGGGCCACTCATACCTGAATGCATGTCACGGTAACGTGCGCCAGGAACTGGCATATCAACGGTAAACACCAGCGTTGTTACGCCTGCTGCTTTTGCACGCTCAAGTACGTTCTTCATAAAGCCACGGTCTTTAAGTACGTAAAGCTGGAACCACATTGGACGTTCAATTGCAGGTGCGACTTCTTCAATCGGACAAACCGAAACAGTCGACATAGTAAACGGGATGCCTTTTTTCTCGGCTGCTTTTGCTGCTTGCACTTCGCCTCGGCGCGCGTACATACCAGTTAGACCAACAGGAGCTAGCGCGATTGGCATTGCCAGTTTCTCACCGAAGATCTCGGTTTCGAGGCTCAAATCTGTCATATCGCGTAGGACGCGTTGGCGAAGAGCGACATCACCTAAATCGTCAGTATTACGCTTCAGCGTGCGTTCGTCGTAAGAGCCGCCATCAATATAATGGAATAGAAACGGGGGAAGCTTGGCTTTCGCGGCAGCGCGGTAGTCAGTAGAAGCTGAGATAATCATAATGGTGTCCTAGCGGTTATTCTAAGCAAAGTTGTGGAGCAATTTGCTCTTTCGTTGAGCCTTCATCGCAAAGCAGTGAAGACATCAAAATGAGTATAGTTACCTATGGTTCACTTACGTTTGAATCGGTGATGTTGGTAACCCATTTACATAATTGGTTGAAAAATTTTATTAAATCACTCAATCAGTTATGCAAACTGGAAAGGGTGACACAGCTGTCGGGGGAATTGATGTAGCAAGCTAAATCAACATGTCGGGGTAGTAGTGCAGACAGCTGTGTCAAATTAGGCAGGGCTGTAAACCCTGCATTTCGCGTTACTTCATTAAGACATCTGTCATTTGGAAGCCATAAATCAGCACCAATCCAATAATGCCTGTCATTACAATGTAGTAGAACGTAGGGATAATCGTTTTACGCAATGTTGCGCCTTCTCGACCAAGCAAACCTACCGTGGCTGATGCGGCAACAACGTTGTGAATCGCAATCATGTTACCTGCAGCAGCACCGACGGCCTGGAGTGATACAACAATCACACTCGAAATAGACAACGTTTGTGCCACTTCGAATTGGAACTGGCTGAACATCATATTTGATACCGTGTTTGAGCCAGCGATGAACGCACCCAGTGCACCAACGGTGGCACTCAGCGCTGGGAACGCAGAACCAACAAGGTCAGAGGCGAAGTTTGCGGTTGTGACGGGCATACTTGCTAGGTCAGCACCGTTGATGCCTGAGTTGATAAAGATACGAACCATCGGAATGGTAAATACCAAGACAAAACCCGCCCCAATCAGTGTTTTGCTTGACTCGCCAAACGCTTCACGCAATGGCTTTACACTGCCGCTTTGTAACATTGCAGCAAGTAGTGCGACAAACACCAGAATGCCTCCAGGAAGGTATAACGGCTGAATCGCAGCGCTAACGCCAGTCTCACCAAGAATGTTGCTGAACGACAAACTTACGCTTTGTACAAAGCCTTTCAGCTCAGGGCTTACGCGGCTTGCGACGAGAATAACTGCCAGCATTACATATGGAACCCAAGCTTTTACGATGCTCATTGGCTTGCCCGGATTGTCGTTTAGATCGACTTTTAGCGAGCCTAACCACTCTGCAGGCCACTTGTCTTCGCTTTCGAAATCCCACTTAGTCTTTGGTACTAAGAAGCCTTTTTTCGCTGCGGTAACAACGATAGACAGACCAACCAAACCACCGATAAGTGAAGGGAACTCTGCACCTAAGAAAACACCGGTTAACGCGTATGGAACGGTGAAAGAGACACCAGCGAATAGTGCAAATGGTAGAATATCCAGACCTTCACTCCAGCTTCTGTTCTTGCCGAAGAAACGTGTTAACATCATCGCCATTAATACTGGGATCATCGTACCTACGACTGCGTGAATGACAGCAACGTGCGCTGTGATATCTTGCAGGTACATTTCCCACGTTGCACCTTGTGCGGCCAACGACTCACTGATGTTATGGGTGTCTAAACCTTTGTTTACACCTACGATGATAGGCGTGCCTACCGCGCCGAATGAAACAGGCGTTGACTGAATCATCATGCCCATAAGGACAGCGGCTAGCGCAGGAAAGCCGATTGCAACCAGTAGTGGTGCAGCGATTGCTGCCGGGGTACCGAACCCAGATGCGCCTTCAATGAACGAGCCAAAGCACCAAGCAATGATGATGGCTTGTACACGGCGGTCAGCCGAAATATCGGTAAATCCATTACGGATTGTGGTGATCGCTCCAGTGTGTTTTAAAGTGTTGAGCAAGAAGATGGCACCAAACACGATCCATAGAACAGAGACAGTAATGCCGAGTCCTTGGAATACGGAGGCCAGTACGCGATTGGCTGACATATCCCAAAACATAAGTGCGATAGCGACGGTTAGACCGAACGCAACAGGCATGGCTTTTTTAGCAGGCCAGTTGAGACCAACCAATAAGATGGCGGCAACAACAATTGGCGAAAATGCCACTAGGGCAAGTAGGGTTTCACTCATTTGTACATCCTTCGTACGCTGACTTCTCGAACGGTGTCAATCCGCTGTAGAGGTGACTTTTTGTTGTAATGGTTTTGTTAATTTGGCGTGAATTTACTCCTTTATTTTTTGTTGATATAGGGAAATAATGAAAATAATTAATTCCAAAAGTGACATAATGGTATGAGAGCAGACGACTTAATTCTATTTTCTCAAGTAATCGAACTTGGCAGCTTTAGCAAGGTTGCAGAGGCAAATAACCTTACAAATTCGGTAGTTAGCAAAAGAATGGCGAGGTTGGAGGAAGAAATAGGGGCTCAGCTATTATATCGAACAACGCGCAAATTAACCTTGACTGAGGCAGGTAAGGTGTTACTCCACAGTGCTAAAAATGTGAAGCAGGCCACTCAGGAGGCTATGGATGCTGTTGCAGGCTTTGGAGAGAATGTGAGCGGTCATATAAAAATGTCCGTGCCGTGTATCTCTGGAGATTTGATACTTGCTGATGCTGTTGCCGAGTTTTGTAACCTTCATCCGGGTCTGACTGTGGACATGTCATTGGATAACCGCTTTGTCGATTTAGTGGCTGATGGTTACGATTTAGTCATTCGAACTGGCTACCTAGCCGACTCCAGTTTGATCGCACGACATATTCTCGATTCCCAATGGGTGGTATGCGCGTCCCCTTCATATATCGCTAAAAATGGGAAACCGATCGAGCCGATTGATCTCACCACGCACAATTGTCTGCAATACGCTTACCAAACCACAGGTGCAACGGATTGGGAGTTTAAAGGAGAAGATGGCAATTACATCGTCAAAGTATCGGGCTGCTTTTCTACTGATAACGCGACCGCATTACGTAAAGCCGCTCTGGGCGGCCATGGTATAGCTTACGTCCCGCGATGCTTGGTGTATCATGATATTCGCAATGGCCAACTGGTGGATATTTTTCCTGAACTAGTAGGTAAAAAGTTGGGTATCTACGCGGTGTATCCGTTTACTCGTCAACCACCGAACAAAGTGAAGCTGCTTATTGAGCACATTCGTGACCGGTACTTAACGATATCTCATTATTTCTAGGTTCTTCATAGATTTAAAACAATGTCGTTGAAATCAAAATTGGGTGCTCTAAGGTAATCACCGCAATAAAACGATTGAAGATAAACAACTTAATAAAAACAACGGAGTAACACGGACGTTATGCATTACCCAAAAACACGTAAAGATTCTGTCGTGGACACTTATTTTGGTCACGACATTGCCGACCCTTATCGCTGGTTAGAAGATGATCGCAGTGAAGAAACCGCACAATGGGTTTCGGGTCAAAATTCGGTCACCTTCGATTTCCTTGGTCAGATACCGTACCGCCAACAAATCCGTGACTTAGTGGCGAACAGTCAAAACTACGAAAAATATTCCCAGCCATTTGTACGTGGTGACTACACCTACTTCTACAAAAACGACGGTTTGCAAAACCAAAGTGTATTGTATCGACGTAAAGGCGAGGGAGAAGCCGAGGTTTTCCTTGATCCAAATACTTTCTCCGAAGAGGGCACGACCTCTCTTGGCGAAGTCAGCTTCTCTAAAGACTACCGTTTGGTCGCGTATTCCATCTCAGAAGGGGGCAGTGATTGGCGTAAGATCTTTGTAATTGATACGGAAACCAAAGAACAGCTAGAGCCTGAGATTGTTGATGCGAAGTTTACGTCGATTTCTTGGCTGGGCAGCAAAGGCTTCTATTACTCAAGCTACGATAAGCCGCAAGGCAGCGAGTTGTCTGCTCGAACTGAGCATCACAAGCTTTATTATCATGAACTTGGTACACCTCAATCTGAAGATAAAGTGATTTTCGGTGAGTTGGATACGCAAGTTCATCGTTATGTGTCTGGTACGACGACGACAGATGATCGCTTCCTCATTATCTCTGGCGCAGAATCTACATCGGGTAATCGTCTGTTTTATATTGATTTACAGTCTGAGTTACAGGCAATTGTGACGCTGCGCGAGACAACGCAAGGAGACACCTACTTAATTGATAGCCAAGACGCAACCTTGCTGCTTTACACCAACCTAGACGCGCCGAATGGCAAAGTTGTCAGCTACAACACTCAGACAGAACAATGGGCTGACGTGATTGCTGAACAAGAACAGCCGTTAGAAATCAGCAAAGGTGGCGGTTATCTGTTTGCGACTTATATGGTAGATGTGCTTTCTAAAGTGCAGCAGTTTAACTACCAAGGTGAGTGGATTCGAGATGTACAATTGCCGGGAGAAGGCACGGCTTATGGTCTGGCGGGTAAAAAAGAAGAAACCACACTTTATTACACATTCACTAACTACGTGACGCCTCCGACGATCTTCTCATTTGATGTCGAATCTGGTGAATCGACACTGTTTCAGGAATCAAAGGCACCGTTCGATCGTAATGAGTATGAATCAAAACAGGTGTTTTATACCTCAAAAGACGGCACGCAAGTTCCGATGATCATTTCATACAAGAAGGGAATTGCACTTGATGGTAGAGCACCAACCATGTTGTATGGTTACGGCGGTTTTAACATCAGCCTCACTCCAATGTTTTCTGGCAATGTAGCCAACTGGCTAGAGTTGGGTGGTATATACGCTGTCGCCAACATGCGAGGCGGCGGTGAATACGGTAAAGCCTGGCACAACGCAGGCACTCAGCAGCAAAAGCAAAACGTGTTTGATGACTTTATTGCGGCGGCGGAATACCTGATTGAAAACGACTACACTAGCTCGGATCGCCTAGCGATTCGCGGTGGTTCTAATGGTGGTTTGTTAGTTGGAGCGTGTATGACGCAACGCCCTGAACTATTCAAAGTCGCGCTGCCTGCGGTTGGCGTGCTTGATATGCTGCGTTATCACACGTTTACTTCTGGAGAAGGCTGGAAGTATGACTATGGCACGTCGGAGCAAAGTGAAGCGATGTTCCAATACTTGCTTGGTTACTCTCCTGTTCACAATGTAAAAGAAGGCGTGCAATATCCTGCTACCTTGGTGACAACTGCTGATCACGACGACCGAGTTGTGCCAGCACATTCGTACAAATTTATTGCGGAGCTGCAAGACAAACAGCAAGGCGCTAATCCAGTATTAATACGCATTGATGTCAATGCAGGTCATGGTGCAGGAATGCCGCTGAGTAAGCAAATTGACCTCACCACAGACATGTATGCATTTACGTTACATAATATGGGTATTGAGTCGATTTAATGCCCTAGTTGTTCGAAGCTTCTGAGAATAAAAAAATGCCGCGACAGTGTCGCGGCATTTTTCATGGTTGGGGGAACTCAATTCATACTGTTTGCCAGTATTTGAGCCAGGTTGACTAAGTCTGACTCTTGAACCAACCAGTCTCGGCGGCCAAACCGAAAGGCAGCTACGCCATTCTTAAGACAAGATGAATTTATCACCTTTTCTTAATCCTAGTTTATGAATATGAAACTGTGATGAACCTAAGCCGCATTGTGCTGATTTTCACTGTTTTCAAGATCAAATGAGGCATCTATCAGTTTTTTCGTGTAGTCATTTTTAGGGTTTTGGAAAATCTTTTCGGCCGTACCTTGTTCCATGACCTCGCCCTTTTGCATGACTAGAACACGATCAGAGAGTGCTTTAACTACTGATAGATCGTGGCTAATAAACAAGTAGCCAATATTGTGTTTTTTCTGCAAATCTTTCAGAAGGTCAATCACTGTCAGTTGCACCGAGCGGTCTAATGCAGAGGTTGGCTCATCAAGCAGAATAAACGAAGGTTCAAGGATCAGTGCTCGCGCGATAGCGATACGCTGACGCTGGCCTCCTGAAAACTCGTGCGGATAACGGTTGATGGACGCGGGATCTAAGCGGACCTCACGGAGCACGTCGCGCGCTTTCTGCATACGTTCTTTTTTACTCAACATTGGTTGGTGGACAGTTAATCCTTCTGTGATGATCTCGCCGATAGTCATACGAGGAGAAAGCGAACCATAAGGGTCTTGGAATACCATCTGAACGTCTTTTTTCAGCTCAAAACGTTCTTTGTTTGTCAGCAAGGCCATATCTTGGCCTTTATATTCTATTTTGCCAGTTGAGGGCAGAAGACCTATCAAAGCTCGGCCGAGTGTAGACTTACCTGAACCGGACTCCCCAACGATCCCGAGGGTCTCTCCTTGTTTAAGCTCAAGAGAAATGCCTTTTACCGCTTCGAAGTACTCATTCTTGCTCGCAATAAAATGCGACTTTACCAAGAATTTGACTCGTATATCGTCGGCCTTTAAAAGCTGTGTAGCACTTTCGCTAATAGGCTCCTTACTGCCTTTAGGAATCGAGTTGATTAGCATACGTGTGTATTCGTGCTTTGGGTCCTCGAAGAGTGTTTGCGTTTCGCCTTCCTCGACGACTTCTCCTTTACACATCACAATGACACGATCTGCAAAGTGTTTTACGACGCCTAAGTCATGAGCAATAAATAGGATTGCCATGCCCATCTGAGCCTGAATTTCTTTAATCAGGTGCAACACTTCTGCTTGAACCGTGACATCCAACGCTGTTGTAGGTTCGTCGGCGATCAAAATATCGGGCTCGTTAATCAGTGCCATCGCAATCATGATGCGTTGCAATTGACCACCAGAAAATTCGTGTGGGTACTTGTTGTACGCTTTTTCTGGGTTTGGCATATGAACCAATTCAAACAGCTCTAACACCTTTGCTTTTGCTGTTCGTCTATCGACCGGGCGGTGACACATGATGGCCTCAGCGACTTGGATACCCACCCGCATGTACGGGTTTAGTGAGGTCATCGGCTCTTGAAAAATCATGCCAATGCGATCACCGCGAATACTTTGCATTTCACGCTCTGTTTTATCCAAGATGGAGCTACCCTCAAACATGATGGATGAGCTTTCATGCAAAATAGCGTTGTCTGGCAGTAGTTTCATCAGTGCATTGGTTGATACTGACTTGCCAGAGCCAGATTCGCCAACGATGGACAGCGTCTCGCCTGCTTTTAAATCGAAGCTAACATTCTTTACTGCATCGACGATCCCATCGTTTGTCGTAAAGCTGACTGATAGGTTGTTCACCGAAAGAATGGTTTTAGAAGACATCACAGATCCTTGTGGTTGATAAAGCAAATGATACTCAAGCAATGGACAGTACAAACCTAGCTGGCCTCAATGCTTGAGCTTTAGATTAATTATACAGGTGAGAAGGCGAAGCTTTTGCCGAACTCATTGCTTGCAAATGTAAGAACTGCTCATGCGCGCGCGTTACGTGCTCGAGTTCTATCATCCATTGAGCATTACGTTGGGCAGAGCAAAATGCCGCCATGTGAGCTAATAAGTCTTCGCTCTGTTGACCAAGTAGGTGACCTACGCGCTCAATCAGTTCATGGCTCTCTAGCTGCAAAAATTGAAATAGCGCGTAAGTTTGATTGAGTATTGAGAACGCATCATGCTGTAAGCCGAGTTTGTTGAGAATCTCTGATTGCGTCACGCTAGCATCTCTAAGTCCCGTAATGAGACATACAAATTGGCAAGGTTTAGTTTGTGCATTTTCTAGCGCTAAATGAATGTGGTTGGGTAGATTGTTGAGCACGTCGTCATATAAACGATGAGCTTCTGGCCAATGGCCTTGTTCCATCAGTTGCTCCGCTTTTAAGTAGCGCATCCAGCATTGCTCAATATTCATATCCATCTCCACAACATTTGATTTGTTTAGATATTAAATGAAATTGATTATCAATTGCAAGTGCGTGTTAATATCACTTATGTGTTCATAAAATGTCCAATCAATCTAGGGTGGAAGGTAAATCACTTAAAATTAAGCAAATAATCTCTACACTCAAATAACGAAAATAAGAAAAAAGGAAGTGGATATGGCAATACTAAGATTGGAAGCTAAGCAGCTATATTCTGTAGCAGATCTAGAGAATATGCCATGTAAGTCGACCAAGGAGTTACCTCCAATTGATGAAATTGTGGGCCAAGAGCGCGCGCAAAAAGCGGTCGAGTTTGCGATGTCCATCAAAGAGAAAGGGTATAACATCTACGCCATTGGTCAGAATGGACTAGGTAAACGCACCATGATCTTGCGCTATCTGAATCGTCACCAGCACGATGCAGCAGCCCTGTTTGATTGGTGTTACGTTGCGAACTTTGAGGATACCCGTACACCAAAGGTATTAAAGTTGCCTTGTGGTATCGGAAATAAGCTACGTGTTGATATTGAAGCTTTAATGGGCAAATTATTGAATGCTTTACCCCTAGCATTCGACAATGAAATGTACTTTAGCCGCGCTGAGCGATTAAAAAATCAATTGGCAGCTAAGCAACAAAACGAGCTGGATCGTATTAGTCGAGAGGCAAAAGAAAAGGGCATCAGCCTAACACTGACTACGCAGGGGGATTATCAGTTTGTCGCCATGAACGGTGATGAGCTTCATACGGAAGAGTCTTTTGATGTACTAAGCAAAAAAGAACAAGAGCAATTCAGCGATGCTATTGATGAACTCGAAGTGAGATTGCGCTCGATGGTTCGTGAGCTTACGGAGTGGGAAGAGACATACAGCGATAAAATCAAAAAGCTCAATGATGAAGTGACACTTGATGTGATTACTCACTTCATCAAAAAACTCAAAGTGGATTACGCGCAATATTCCGAAATCAAAACCTACTTAACTGAGCTGCAAAAAGATATTGTTGAAAACGCAGATATCTTCCTTGACCAAAGTGGCGAGCAAGGCGAAATTGCGACGGCATCCTTGGATAAAAAATTGCCACGTCGTTATAAAGTGAACGTCTTGGTAAGCCGTAAAAGCAGCGAATTTCCTATCGTTGTTGAAGAAAACCCCAACTATCATTCACTCTTCGGGTCGATTGAGACTGCCACTTTCAAGGGAACGGTGTTTACCGACTTCTCGCTGATTCGCGCAGGGAGCTTGCATAAGGCGAATGGCGGCGTTCTATTAATGGATGCTCAGAAAGTACTTGAACAGCCTTACGTTTGGGATGGTTTGAAGCGCGCATTGCGTGCTCGTCAATTGAGTTTTACGTCTCTAGAAAAAGAAGTCACATTGACGGGGGCGGTATCACTCGATCCTGAACCGATTCCGCTTGATATCAAAATCATCTTATTTGGTGATTACCGAACTTACCAATTACTCCAACATTACGATCCAGAGTTCAGCGAGTTGTTCCGCGTGACGGCAGATTTCGAAGACGAAATGAAACGTACGCCGGAGTCTGAGCTGCATTACGCGCGCTTTATCTCTAGCGTGGTGCATGACAACAATATGCTGCATTGCGATCGCAAAGCCATTGCTCGGATCATCGAATACAGCTCACGTTTGTCTGGCGACCAATCCAAGCTATCTCTACATTCGGCTAATATCGCCAACTTGCTTCGAGAGTCGAACTACGTTGCTCGTCAAGCCAACTCCAACATGATCCGTATTGGGCATGTTGAAGAGGCGCTCAATAACCAAGAAATGCGAGTAAGCCGATTACGCGATAACGTAATGGAAACCTTTATTAACGGCACAACGCTGATTCGCACCGAAGGAGAAGCCGTAGGCCAAGTGAACGCACTTTCGGTATTGAGCACTAGTGACTACATGTTTGGTGCACCGAATCGCATCACAGCGACGACGTGTTACGGTGATGGGGATGTTATCGATATCGAGCGCAGCGTGGATTTGGGGGGCAGTATTCACTCTAAGGGCGTAATGATTTTGTCTGCCTACTTATCTTCCGTATTTGGTAAAACGGCACGAGTGCCATTAACGACAACCATTACCTTTGAGCAATCTTATGGTGGTGTTGATGGTGATAGTGCCAGCATGGCTGAGTTATGTGCGGTTGTGTCTGCTTTTTCAAAGCAACCAAACCGACAAGACATTGCGATAACAGGGTCGATGAATCAATTTGGTCAAGCTCAGCCTATTGGTGGCGTAAACGAAAAGATCGAAGGCTTTTATGATGTGTGTGTAATTAAAGGTCGTCATGACGGGCAGGGAGTCATTATTCCGCGCTCTAATGTTCACAATCTAATGCTTCGTTCCGACATCGTGAAAGCAGTCGAAAAAGGCGAGTTTAATATTTGGGCGATTGACCATGTTACTGAAGCTATCGAATTGTTTACGGGGAAAGTTGCTGGTGAGCCAACCGATGAAGGCTCTTATCCAATCGATACCATTTTTGGCCTTGCTCAAGCTAAGCTCAATTCGTTGAGAAAATAGGCTGAAACCGTCCTAAATGTGAATGTATCTCATCATAAGTGATCATAAGTTATCATAACGACAATATCCCGACGCTACTGTCGGGATATTGTCAATAACAGATTGAAAATGGAGAGTTTTTGTACTAGACAAAAGTGTGATCGACCTCTAATATTCGCCACTTGTTTATTCGTCTGGGATTTATCCCGTCGCAAGGAAGCATAGATATTCAAACTGCCGAAAAGTAACGTTGTTATAGGCACTGCTCGAGTTTGTTTGGATATAGACATCACGCATACAACTGAGGCCCTGTCATGCAGTTATCACTGAAAAATTTGTCAGTACGAACGCAAATTTTGGTTCCGGTATTATTTACCGCGATTGTTTTGTTTATTGCTCTTTGGATTACTAAAAACAATCTTCAAGCAGAGCAAGATGTTATTGCTTCCAACCAAGAATCTTTGGTTTTTCACAAAGACACATTGGCGAGTATTGACGACCAAATTTACCCTCTGCGCATAAGCGCGGTTTACGCTATTTACGATGCTTCTCGTCGTGAGAATTTTCTAACCGAATTGAAAGAAGGCTTAAAGCAAGTTGATGCCGATTTAAGCGCAATTGAAGCCCGAAACCTATTCCGTGACGATGCCGTTAAAGTTCGCCAAGCAATTGAATCCTATGTGCGATATTCAGAGCGCTCAGTTGCTTTCTTCAACCAATACGATCAAGGTTTGAAATCGGATAGCGAGTACCGTGCATTTGTCAAAGAGTATCGCAATGTTGGCCGAGAAATGGTCCAACAAATTAACACGCTATCAAAGCATGTAAACGAGCAAGCTGAACAATCTACTATCAGAAGTCATCAGCAAAATGAACGTGTGCAAAATAACGCTATGTTGACGGTTTTAGCGGTATTTGCTTTCTCATTGATAGGCGCTTGGTTCCTATCTGGCATGATTGTTACACCAATCCAAAAGCTGCAAGAAGTGATGCGTCAGTTAGCAATGGGTAATCTATCAGTACGTGCAGATGTCGATGGGGACAATGAGATCTCTAAGCTGAGCAAAGATGTAAACCAAACCGCAGAGCAGTTATACAACACTGTGGACCAGTTAACCCGTATTAGTGAGGAAGTTGCATCTGCATCGACCGAATTAGCTGCGGTAATGACGCAAGCGGAAGCGAACGCTCAACAAGAGTTGGCGGAGATCGAGCAAGTTGCATCTGCGGTTAACGAGCTTGCAAGTACTGCGAATAATGTGAGTGATAACGCGACCTCTGCTGACGCAACAGCGCGTGAAGCTGATGGACTTGCTCAATCAGGTTTGGCTATCTTCCAAGAAAGTGCGGAAGCAAGTGCGCAAATGTCTCAAGCATTGAACGATGCAGCGCAAGTTGTTTTGCGTCTAAAAGAGCAATCTGTACAGATCAACGATGTTATTGAAGTGATTCGCGGCGTATCTGAGCAGACCAACTTGCTAGCATTGAATGCTGCGATTGAAGCGGCGCGAGCTGGTGAGTCTGGTCGTGGTTTTGCGGTAGTAGCTGATGAAGTACGCATGCTAGCAGCGCGTACTCAAGACTCGACACAAGAGATCCAAACGATCATTGAAGAGCTTCAAGCGCAGTCTGGGCTGGCGAATGACAGTATGCAAGTCAGCCTTGATATGCTTAGCCGCAACAACGAGCTGACGCAACAAGCGAATGAAGCGTTGGTTGGAATTACCGAGTCGGTCGCCAACATCAACGATTCAAACACGCAAGTAGCAACCGCAGCCGAAGAGCAGTCTCAAGTTACTCAAGATATCAATCGCAACGTGGTTAACATGTCGGAGCTTGTAAACCAAAATGTAGCGGGCATCAGCCAGAGTGCAAGTGCGAGTACTGAGCTTTCATTACTTGCAGAGAAGCAGAAAGAGCAATTAAGTTTCTTTAAGCTTTAATTCATCATCTACTTATCAAATCTCTAAATCCCTGAGTGAATGCTCAGGGATTTTTTTGTTTGCAATAATCGGATTTATTATCAATAAGTCTATCTAAAACAGTCAGTTAACAAGATTTTTTTTGCGGGCAATATCACGTTTTGTGATATTGTTTTTACATTTTTTTCGTCAATTTTTTTTTGACGCGAACATTTTTTTTAACTCAACCGATAACTTGATGGTTGAGAGGTATTCATATCGTCATTTTAAGTGGTGTTTTCTTCTATAAGCGCTGTTTATTCAACACGTTGCGTGAAAAATAACAGCTGCTACTATGCCGCCAGTTTTCTCGTTGGTACAGAAAAGTCCTGTTTTTCTGGTGAGAAAACACATATAAAACAATGATATGGAAAATAACAATGAAATTAAAAACTTTAGCTGTAGCAGTGGCGCTAATGGCATCAGGATCTCAAGTTGTCGCTTCAGAACTATACAACCAAGATGGCACTTCTCTTGAGATGGGCGGCCGCGCTGAAGCGCGTCTTTCTATGATGGATGGTAAGGCAGAAGACCGTACTCGCATCCGTCTTAACTTCCTAGGCAAACAGGAAATCAATGAAAACCTATACGGCGTTGGTTTTTGGGAAGGTGAGTTTGTAACTAAAACTTATGATGTATTTGATTCTAAAGGTAACAAAGTTGGTGAGACAGATAGTCTTGAAACTCGTTACGCTTATGCGGGTCTGGGTGGCAAATACGGTGAAGTAACTTACGGTAAAAACGACGGCGCACTAGTGGTTCTTACTGACTTTACTGACATTATGGCTTACCACGGTAACACAGCAGCACTTAAACTGCCTGTTTCTGACCGTACAGATAACATGCTGTCTTACAAAGGCCAATTCGAGCAACTAGCTGTACGCGCTAGCTACCGTTTTGCTGATCGCACAACAGATGCACAAGGCTTTACAGACAACGAGGAAGATGGCTTCTCTCTATCTGGTGTTTACGCGTTTGCTAACACTGGTTTTGAACTAGGTGCTGGTTACGCAGATCAAAACGACAGCGATGAGTTCATGCTGGTAGCTGCATACTCTGTAGGTGACTTCTACTTCGCTGGTAACTACACTGGCGCGGATATGGATGTTGCAGGTAAGACTTTTGATTACAAAGGCTACGAACTAGCCGCTGCTTACACTATGGGTCAAACTGTATTCACTTCTACGTTCAACAAAGGTGAACTAGAAGACGCAGATACTGTAGAAAACCTAGCTGTTGATGTAACTTACTACTTCAAGCCTAACTTCCGTGGCTACGCATCATACAACTTCGATCTAATGGATAACGAAGGCGCGGCTGAAAAAGATGAGCTAGCGCTAGGTCTACGTTACGACTTCTAAGTCATGACTCTTATCTAAGATACTGCCTTATTCTTAGTAAATAAAAACCCCTTACTGAAAAGTAAGGGGTTTCTTGTTTTCTAGCACTTCAAAGCTTCTTGATAAGCGATAGGGGTTATCAAATCTATCTTTTTAGTGTGAGCTTAGTCCCATCAAATTTGAGGTGACTGAGGAGGTTTTTAGCGTTGTTTTTACCAACCTCATCAAACTCCATTCCGTAGCGAGCATAGTGCGTTGATTTTTGTAAATTACAAATACGACCTCGCAACGGCGCTAGCATACGACTTTCTCCGGGCATCGTTAGATCCAATGAAACGTGGTCACCAACCTGAAGTGGTCGGCTCATTGGTGATGTTACAAAACGACAGCCACTACGAGATAAATCTCTTATTTCGCATTCAGTTCGATAGGCTTCTAAACAAACACGCGCTCTCAAATTTACTTCGTAACGCACTTCTTTGCGAAGCTGAAAGACCTGCATAGTGTTGGGTAGGTCTAGCACCAAAATTGGGTACGGATCGCCTAGTCGATGCTGTAATTGGGCCCGAAATGGAATAACGGCCCCTTCACCTCGATGAGAGTAGGCTTTTACATTGATCCAAAAGCCTTCCTGAAAATAGAACTTCAAGTCTTCATCGGAGATGTTCGGAACCTCTATCAATGCAGTATTATTTGAGTGACAGCCAACAAATGTGCTGGTTGTAATAAACTTTGTACCAACGGGGGTGGTGACGTTTAAGCTCACTTCACTGCCATGTTCGACCATTGCCATTGCATCGGTGCTATTTAATGTACTTGCCTGACGTTCTGGTGCCTTCTTGCTTTGCAGAGGTAGTTTGCCGTCTCTGGCAATTGGGCTCATATTTCTCATTATAATTGTCGTACCTGATGTAAGAAGGTAATCGCGTGAGGCGAAGCAGCACTCTCGCATGGTATCGATTTTATTCAGTGATATAGTTTGATTCAATCAATCTGTAACAAAAATTAGAGAGCAAGATATGCATAAAGTAACTCATGAAGCCACGAATAGTACATTCTGGGTTGATTTAGAGCAGGGCTATAAAGCCAAGGTGATTTACCAGCTTGAGGGTAATGTCATGCACATTACATCAACGGTTGTTCCTGAAGCACTGCGAGGTAAGGGGTACGGAAAAGTGATGATGGAAGCGGTGTTGCCAGAAATTGAGTCACTCGGTTATCAAATCAAACCAGTTTGCCCATATGTTATTCACTATATGGAGAAGAACCAAACGTGGTCACATCTGCTCGCATGATGAGTAACAACCACCAATGCTACCAAAATATTGGCCAGGAACTCAATCTCGGTAATTACCGCTCTGTAGAAGTCATACAATCGCTATGGGGAGGCTATGGGGAGTTAGTCCGAGTTACTTATTCACTTCGTTCGGTGATCATTAAGCATGTAAAACTCCCTAAGCCTTCAGAGCATCCTAGAGGCTGGAATACGGACCGTTCTCATCAAAGAAAGTTGCACTCTTATCAGGTGGAAGTAAATTGGTATGAGTATTTTTCCGGAGGGGTGGATACTCGCTGCCGAGTACCACAAGGTCTAAAAACGTTCCAATCGGAGAATGAATGGCTCATTGTGATGGAAGATCTCGCCGAGGTGGGCTTTCCAAAAGTCATCACAGATGCACAGCTAAAGCATCTACAAGCCTGCCTCACTTGGTTGGCGAACTTTCATGCGCGATACATCGATGTTCGTTCTGATAAGTTGTGGCATATCGGTACATACTGGCACTTAGCAACCAGACCCGACGAGCTTGAAGCATTGCAAGACACTGAGCTACAAAATGCGGCTCAATTGATTGATCAAACGCTTTCGCAAGCTAAGTTTAAAACACTAGTACACGGTGATGCCAAATTGGCGAACTTCTGTTTTGATGAAGAAGAATCAAACGTTGCTGCGGTTGACTTTCAATACGTTGGATGTGGGTGTGCCATGAAAGATGTGGCACTGTTTATGAGTAGTGCCGTTAAGCCAGAACGTTGTGCAGAGATGGAAGTTTGGGTTTTGGATACGTATTTTGCTCAGTTGCAACACGCGCTAATGGGCTATCAACCGAATCTTGACCCTAATGAAGTCGAGCGTGAATGGCGTCCTTTGTTTGCTGTGGCTTGGGCAGACTTTCAGCGCTTTGTGAAAGGTTGGAGTTCCGACCACTGGAAGATCAATCCCTACACAGAAGCATTGACTCGCAGAGCGTTGGCTTACTTACGAAAGTGAGTCGAAGTTTAAAAAGAAAAGCCTCCAATTAGTAGGAGGCTTTGTTTTATCTTTGGCCTGGTCTGATGCGCGCCATGTAATAGGTATTGATGAATTCACCATCACGGAAGGAACCGTCAATCGCTTCACCTTCAATTTGAAATCCATGCTTTTTATAAAGCCCAATGGCGGCGTCGTTATCGGCATTGACCTCTATCTGAATTCTTCTCACATTTAACCAGTTATCTGCTAGTTCAGTGACTGTTTCTATCAATTTGCTACCAATACCGAGTCCATGGAAACTATCATGTACTCCGATGCCAAACGATGCCGTGTGCATCGTTCTTGGACGTAGAGAGTGGTGAAAGCCAATATTTCCGACGACTTTACCATCAATTTCAGCGACATAGCTATAAACACCATCAGGTATGTTTGACAATCTTTCCACCCACATCGCGAGCGAAGGCTTTGGGAGTTGCAGGGTTTCACGTTGTGCTTTTGGTTGTGAATAGATTTCTACGAGTGCCGCTGCGTCTTCGACGGTCGTTGGACGTACGATAATTTCCATGCCTCTCTCCTTCGCTTTTTAGTTTTAATTTTTAATCTAACCACAGTTTTCTTATTTGGATAGTGTTTTTTTTATGTTTAATGGATAAATGCCTTTTAAATTAGCTTGTTATGATGTCATTTTTTGAATTTTTAGTAGTGATTTATCATCGAATTGAGCGAGTAGATTGCAAAGGTGTTGAATTATTGTACTGAGAATGGCGCGTACTGCAGAGTATCGTGGTGAATTTCATGTCGCAGTAAATAAACGCATTTAGTCAAACTGTGACGACGGCACTGTGCGTCAGTTGACTTGAATCAATAGAGGATGGGGTTACCTCCTATGAGGTATAGGGAAACGACACGTTTAGGGCTATTTATGCTTAACTTGATAAGGGAGTTTTGTTGAGGAAATAGCATGAAATCCTCTCAGTCTAAAATATCGCAAAGTCGGCGCCGATTTTTGCGTGATACAGCTCGAACTGCGGCTGGTGTTGGCGCAGCTGCGTGTGTATTGGGCTTACAATCGCTACAAAGCCAAGCTCGAGAAACCAAAGGTGTGCCTATTCGTCCGCCTGGTGCACTGCCGGAAGGCGATTTCGAATCAGCTTGTATTCGATGTGGCTTGTGTGTTCAGGCATGTCCTTACGATACCTTGAAACTTGCGACATTACTTTCACCCGTCGCGACTGGCTCACCTTACTTTACTGCACGCGATATTCCCTGCGAAATGTGCGAAGACACTCCTTGTGTTGTCGCTTGTCCGAGTGGGGCGCTGGATCCGAAACTAACCGATATTGATGATGCTCGAATGGGTACAGCGGTTCTTATTGACCATGAAACTTGCCTTAACTGGCAAGGGTTACGATGCGACGTTTGTTATCGCGTTTGTCCGCTGATTGATGAAGCCATCACGTTAGAGATGGTTCACAACGATCGAACTGGCTATCACGCCAAACTTATCCCTACAGTGAATTCCGAAGTGTGTACCGGATGTGGTAAGTGTGAACAAGCGTGCGTGTTGGATGTCGCTGCTATTAAAGTCGTCCCGACGGATTTGGCGAAAGGCAAAGTGGGCAGCCACTACAATTTTGGTTGGAAAGAGCTCGACAAACCACTCGAAAATATCCTCCCTAGTGAGACGCCTGTGCCGGAAGGTGCGCTTGAATCGCTAAAAGGAGGTAAGTAATGGCAAAGAATTTAGCTCAAAATGCTGGCAAAGAAGCGCTTGAAAAGCTTGGTTGGTGGCGCGCGCATCGGTTTTTGATTTTACGTCGGCTATGTCAGTTCACCATCATTGCGCTATTTATGGCTGGGCCGACGCTGGGAATTCTAACTGGTAATCTGTCATCAAGTATGTTGCTCGATACCGTGCCGTTAAGTGACCCGTTAATCGTGCTTCAAGCTTTGGCGACAGGGCATGTTCCGGAGTTTAATGCGTTGTTAGGCGTAGTGATTGTCGTGGTGTTTTACGCGATTTTGGCGCCGCGCGCATTTTGTGCTTGGGTGTGCCCGTTGAACATCGTGACAGACTTGGCGGCGTGGTTGCGTCGAAAGTTCAACATTAAAGCGAGCTATCGTTGGTCTCCCATGATTCGTTATTGGCTGATCCCTGTTTTGATGTTGGGCAGTGCGCTATCTGGCGCGATTCTTTGGACATGGTTAGATCCAGTTGCGGCACTGCATCGCGGGTTGGTGTTTGGTATGGGCGCAGGTTGGGTGCTAATCGCCCTAGTGTTTGTGTTGGATTTACTCTTGGTTGAGCATGGGTGGTGTGGGCACTTATGTCCACTGGGGGCTACCTATGGCGTGATAGGCCGAAAAAGCCTGTTGCGCGTTACTGCTGTTCGGCGCGAAGATTGCACCAAATGCATGGATTGCTTTTACGTTTGCCCAGAACCAGAAGTGCTTCGGCAGCCTTTGAAAGAGGGAGATCGTCGAGTTATGGATCAAAACTGCATTAGCTGTGGCCGTTGTTTGGATGTGTGTCCAGAACATGTGTTTGAATTTAAAAATCGCCTATCAGTAAAAGTCATTGATTAAGCCACTGAGCACATTTACTCATGCTTTAGTTCTCTTGATACTTGAACATCGCGCTTAGCCAAGGAATTGAGTGCGATGTTTATCTTCATAACAATATTCCTCAGCCATATCAGCTTGCTCTGGGTTGAAAATAATAATGATATTGCGAATTTGTTACATTTAAAGCTATGATGATGCCTTCATATTTAAAGGAAACATCATGACTACCTCATCGCACGGCTGGAGAACGCCGCAAAATTTCCTCCTGTTAATTTCCATTATCGTGCCCATTGCTTTTTCTACCTGGATGGCGTTGTTGAACAACTTTGTTATAGAGAAAGCAAACTTTGATGGTGCCGACATAGGCCTATTGCAAAGTGTGCGCGAAATTCCGGGTTTTTTGGCCTTTACCGCCGTGTTTGTATTGCTGTTTATCCGAGAGCAACGCTTTATGCTCGTATCTTTGGCGATGCTTACGCTTGGTACGGCATTAACAGGTTATTTTCCCACTTTGTACGGTCTACTTTTTACAACCTTGTTAATGTCCACCGGCTTCCATTACTTTGAAACACTCAAGCAGTCTTTGTCTTTACAATGGCTATCTAAAGAAGAAGCGCCAGAAATGCTGGGTAAGTTTATTTCTGTTGGAGCTTTGGCTTCTCTGTTTACCTACGGCGCCATTTGGGTTTCGCTCGAACAGCTCAAACTTGATTTTAAAACGGTCTATTTAATGGCTGGTGGTTTAGGTTTTGTGCTCATTTTGGTGATGGCATTTGCCTTCCCACAATTTAAGACAAAAGTGCCTCAGAACAAGAAGCTCATCCTGCGTAAACGTTACTGGTTATACTATGCGCTTACGTTTATGAGTGGAGCACGCCGTCAAATTTTTACGGTGTTCGCTGGTTTCTTGATGGTAGAAAAGTTTGGTTACTCCGCCGCAGATATTACGTTGCTGTTCCTGATTAACTATGTCTTTAACTTCTTGTTTGCGAAGCGAATAGGCCGTTTTATCGGCGTTGTAGGTGAGCGCAAAGCGTTGATGTTTGAATACGTCGGTTTGATCTTCGTGTTTGTCGGGTACGGTTTGGTGCAAACGGCTGAGTGGGCGGCAGCATTGTATGTTGTCGATCATCTATTTTTCGCGTTAGCGCTTGCGATTAAAACCTACTTCCAGAAAATTGCCGACCCAGCAGATATGGCGTCGACCGCGGGCGTTGCGTTTACGATTAACCATATTGCGGCGGTTGTAATACCTGTTACGTTTGGTGTGATTTGGCTGGTTTCACCTGCTAGCGTATTTTACATCGGCGCTGGTATGGCAGCAGTGAGCTTGCTGTTGTCACTCAATATTCCAGCGAAGCCGGAAGAAGGCAACGAAACTCGCTTGTTGAAGTGGAGTTAAGTTGGTACTCACTATCTAATCATTAAAGCGAATACCTGTAATTAGACTCGCTAAAAAGGGTGCTTATGCGCCCTTTTCTTTTTATTGCAAATAGATAATCCCTCCAATGGTTGTCAATGCATGCCACGTCCGTTAGGGTTTAGAACTAAGTATTTCGAAATAACTTGGGCATAACTGACGCGAAACAATAAGAGGGGAGCTATACAGTGCAGATACATGGCAGAGAGTTGGATTTAGATCTAGGAAGTCGTCACATCGTTATTCAGCGCCGCTATGAGGCGTTAGGTGCTGCAAACGACCTACTCATTGCTATTTGGTTTTTAATTGGTAGCTTTTTCTTTTTGAATGATTCGTTGATTGAAAGTGGTACTTGGCTTTTCATTGTAGGCAGTGCGCAGTTGATCATTAAGCCCCTGATAAAACTGATGAGTTTAGTTCATGTTGGTCGTTTGAATAAGCAACTTTCTGGCACATCAGCGAGCCGCTGAAATTACCGCTTCTTTTGAATACTTGCAAGCAAGAAGCCAACAGGCGAGTTATCGAGGGGAAAGACGGAAGATAACGTGGTCACAACACTAACCACGTTATGTTCAGTTTGAAGCTTCAGAATTTAAAACGGATACCAGAACAGTTGTGTGTCCATCACACGCTTGCTGATCGCAGCAATCACTATCACCGCAATCCCAGCCATGCAGATCATATCGGCTTTGGTCAGTGGTTTTAAGCTGTACCAAGTGCGAGAGGAGTGGCGGCCAAAACCACGTAGCGTCATCGCGTTTGAGATTTGATCGGCTCTGTCTAAACTAGAGAAAATCAGAGGTCCAAGAATCTTCGCGACGTTCTTCATACGATTGAACAACGGAGCCTTCTTGCTCAGTTCTACTCCGCGTGCTTGTTGCGCGTGCATGATGTTAACAAAGTCCTTTTTCACTTCCGGCAAGTAGCGCAGCGTTAAGCTTACGGCATAGGCGATTTTGTAAGGTACACCCAAGCGGTTCAAGCTGGCTGAAAACTCCGTCGGGTGAGTGGTAAATACAAACACCAACGCGATTGGAAACATGCTGAAGTATTTCAACGTCACTGTTACTAGGTAAAACAACGTCTCTTGAGTGAGCGAGTAATTGCCGGGTAACGAGAGTAAAACCGTTGATGAGCCCATGAACTCAGTACCTTGTTGCGGCGCTAACGCGAACATAAACAGGGCATTGATCAGTAATACCGTGCCTGTACCGAATAACAGCGGTTTGTAGACATGAAAGGGCACTTTGGTCATTTTCAATAAGCCTAAACCAAGCACGATCAACAGCGCGATGATTCGCAAGTCAAATGTGGTCAATACCACCGTTACCCAAGCAATGAAAAGCAAGAACTTAGTAATGCCATTCAACTTATGAAGTGGTGATTGGGTATCGATGTAGTTGATACCAAACTTCATTTTGTTGTCTTTCATGCCACAGCTTTCTCTGGTTGGTTTACGTCGTCGCTTTTTTGTTGGCGGTGCGCTTTTTCTACATTGATAAAGTGCTGCATAAAGCCATTGGTGTCCTCGATACCAACTTTCGTAGCCAACTCAAACAAACTTGTGGTAGTGAGGTTTGCTTGGTTTAGTAGCTCTGGACTGCTGAATACCTGCGTCATTGGTGCATCCGCGACTAATTTACTGTCTGCAATCACGATAGAGCGCGTAGTGTATTCCAGCACTAAATGCATGTCATGAGAGATGATCATTACGGTTACGCCCAACTCGCGATTGAGCTTTTCGATGAAACTCAGCATAGACGTGTAGTTTCGATAGTCCTGACCTGCCGTCGGTTCATCAAGGATCAGAAGCTCTGGTTCCAAGACCAAAATTGACGCAATGGTTACGCGCTTTTTCTGGCCATAACTCAATGCTTCGATTGGCCAGTGACGGTATTTGCTCAAACCGCACAGCTCTAGGACTTCAAGTACTTTAGCTTCGATTTGTTTCTCTTCAACGCCACGATTACGGAGGCCGAAGGCCACTTCGTCGAAAATCATGTGATGGGAAATCATGTGGTTCGGGTTTTGCATCACCACGCCCACTTTCTGGCTGCGCTCGAAGATGGTCAGTTCGTTTAGATCTTGACCATTCATGCCCATTGAGCCGCTATCCGCTTCAATAACGCCCATAATCAGTTTGGTGATGGTCGATTTACCCGAGCCATTTTTGCCAAGTACAGAGACAAACTCGCCACGCTTGATGTCAAAACTCACGTCTTCTAGCGCATTTTTCTCACCGTCGTAAGAATAGGTGAGGCCACGGACTTCAAGCAAAGTCTCGGCTGGCGTTTTAGGTGGTTGTGCTGTTGAACCATCAAACCATGCTTGTACTGCTGGTTTATATTGCTCCAACGGTAAGGTAGTTAAGCTAGAAGGTTTTGCATCGCCCTCAATCGCGCAGCCTGCTTCTTTCAGAGCCGAAATATAAAGCGGTTCGCGGATGCCGTAATCTTCTAGCAGAGGCGACGCTAAAATTTCATCTGGCGTTGTATCGGCAATGATTTCGCCGCTTTCCATCAAGATAATACGGTCAACTGAGCGATGCAGAACGTCTTCAAGACGATGCTCAATGATTACGATGGTTTTGCCCGTTTCGCGGTGTAGATCATCGATGATCTCGATGGTTTTTTTTCCCGTTTTAGGGTCAAGCGCAGCTAGTGGTTCATCAAACAAAAGGATATCGACATCATCGACGAGAATGCCCGCCAAAGAAACACGCTGTTTCTGCCCGCCAGATAAATCGTGGGGTGAGCGTTCTAGCATCTGTTCCAAGTCGACCATTTTGGCCGTGGCTTTGACCAATGGGTACATGTCGATATTTGAAGTTAGCTGGTTCTCCAGCGCAAATGCAATGTCTTCGCCAATGCTCAAACCGACAAATTGGCTGTCCGTATCTTGCAGTACGGTGCCAACTTGCTCAGTGTATTGGTGCATGTCGAAAGGGGCGGTGTCTTGACCATTGATGGTCAATGTTCCACTGGTTTCCCCTTTGATTGCGTGTGGGATCAGTCCGTTAAGACATTGCCCAAGGGTAGATTTACCACTACCACTTGGACCGATAATGACGATTTTCTCTCCTTTCTCTATCCTTAGATTGATATTTTTTAGCGTCGGTTTGTCCAGCGACTCATATCTAAAAGAGAAGTTAGAAAATTCGATTGTCATTCGACATTAAGCCTCTGTTAAGTTACGGCTTTGCTTGTTACGTTTAGCGACAGACTTAAGAATGAAGAAGCCAACAATAGCAATAAGAATGGTGTTACCGATCGCGATAATAGAAAGCTGGGTAAACACTTTAGTGAACGGTTCTGCGTATAAAATCGTGTCGAGGAATGCAGAGCAACCGTAACCAAATACGTTGCCTAATAGCGCAAGTACTACGAATAACGCGAAGTCTTTCATATTGAAATCACCTTTCTCCAAACGGTAGCGCGTTAGAGAAGGGAATAGACCGATAATCAAACCAACAATACCTGAACCAAGTACCCAAGTGAGCCATACGCCCCAACCTGCAAATAGGTCAGTAACCCAGTGACCAATAAAACCAACCAAGAAGCCAACAAGTGGTCCAAATAGTACTGAGAACAATGCTAATACTGCCATTGCTGGTTTTAGCGTTGTGTTTGCAAACACAGGGATGCCAAACATAGGTAAGCCGCCGATACCGTAAAGAGCAGCACCGATTGCAATAACCACAACAGTTTTAGCGGAAAGATTCATAGATAACCTCAGTTCAATAGTCGATTTTAAAGAACGTTCATTTATATTGTTGGAAAGCGTTAGTTATTTGATTGTGTAACATATATTCAAAACAACCAAGCTGCTTATTGTTTGCTCTATTTTTCTTCAGGAAATGTGTGATTTGATTCACGCATCCCTTTGACTGGCTTTGGTTTTAGCAAGCATTAAAAATAAGGCGCGCATTATACAGAATATTAATAAAAGTGGGAATGCTATCTATCTGGATGGCTAGAATGCATCAGGGGCTGATCGTCAGCCCCTGATTACACGGTTTGATGTTATTTTTACCAATAAATGAATGCGCTATATGTTCATTAATGGTCGAGGTATAAATAGTTCTGCCAGCTCTTCATACGAATAAGCACTTTGCGCATCACTGATACGTGAGTAAAGCTGTCTGAATAAACTGCAACTTCAACCGCAGTACCCATTGGTAGGTGGTATCCACTCAAGTCGTCGGTAATTTTCAGCTTCGCAAAAACACGTCCGCTCGTGCGCAAGGCATCAGTCCCAAGCAGAGCGCCTCGCGCTTGAATTTGGCTTTCACCAATGGCTGGAATCACGTCAATGACTTCGCCACGGAACACTTTGCCCGGAATTGCGCGGAACATAAATTCTGCTTCAAAGCCTGGCTTCAAGCGTTGTAATGAGTTCTGTCTGAATGCCGCGGTGTACGTAATGTCTTCGGTATGTACGAAGGTCATTGCCGGGGCAAGTGGCAACGGCACAGCCATAACACCAGGACGCAAAGCCAATTGCGTAACGTAACCATCGGTTGGCGCACGAACGACGGTTTGCTCTAGGTTAAACTCTGCTTTACGCAGCTCGGCAAGAAGTTGCGCGACTTGGGTATTTTCGCCTCCGATTTCAGAGTCCAGAGCGATTTGCGCTTGTTCTTGTTGCAAAATCGCAACGTCTAACATGGCTTCTGCCGCTTTATACGCTTGGCGTCGAGTATCTAAATCTTGTTCAGTAAACGCGCCACGATCAAAGCCCCTTTGATATCGGCTAAACTCCCTTTGTGCTTTATCTCTGTCCGCTTGCGCTTTCAATACAGCAGCTTCTGCTTCTCTTAGATCAGACTCTAAACCCAACGCACCTTGGCTTGCTTCTTTGACTTTCGCTTCAAGGCGAGCAACTTCTGCTTCAAAAGGCACAGGATCGATTTTGAAAAGAATATCGCCCGTTTTGAGCGGTTGGTTGGCTTGGACTGGCACTTCCACCACGCGGCCACGCACGCCAGAGACGATAGGCGTAGTCGGGAACACTTGGTTACCCAATTGAGTAAATGGGTGGTTGTAGTTCATAAGCAGCACGAGTGTGCCCACTAACACTACGCCGCCAAGTACGGCGGTTGGAACGGTCCATTTGTTTAGAGGAATATTGAAAATTTTAAAAATGGCAATACAAAGAGCGGCGTAAGTCAGAATCAGCAATAAGTCCATTATTCGTCCTCTTTACTTTGTTCAGGCAAAGGCTTTTGCTGAATCTTTTGTTGTTTCAACATCGATACTTGGTTTTTGAGTTCGTTGACTTCATCAATGAGTTCTTCAAGGCGGTGATGAATGTCGTGTGTTTCTTGTTCTAGTTGTTTAAAACCCCAGCCGCGTTCCTTGCGCCATAATGTTGCCCAGATCCATAAAAATGGCCACAGCGCATGCAAAGTGAAAAGGCTGACCCAGCCAGCGTAGTGAATTGCGTCTTGGTGCGGGTGCTCTCTCTCTTTGGCGATTTCATATGGAATATCATGGATGACAATGATTCCGTAAAAGATCACTAAAGCAACGAAGATGAGTAACCCAAGTGCAAAATAGTCTAGAAACATCTTACCTACCTGTGCGTATTGCGAAATGGAAAATCTACGTAAATTAACAATTTAAGTATTTGTCTTAACTACAGATGAATCAAGCGGTTTTTATGTAGGAATTATGTTTATGCGATGTAAGTATCCACTGATGTTTATTGGCAGTTAAGGTGTTGCTGAGTACTTATTTAAACAAGCAGTGAAGTGATATAGGAAGGATAAGTAAAAAGTATACTAAAGCCCCAGGTGTCAACCGGGGCATGGTTTAAAGTTCGGTACAGACTTGGTTTCTGCCATTGGCTTTGGCGCGATAAAGAGCTTTGTCTGCACGATAAAAAGTTCGCTGAGTATTCTCGCCTTCTCGATGCAAGGTAATCCCTATGGATACGGTCAGCCCCCGTTCACCAAGAATATCGTCCCAACCATATTGATAAATCCGTTCACGATAATTCTCGGCATGCATTTCTGCGCGTTCCAGTTGGGTATTCTCAAGGATCACGAGGAACTCTTCACCACCAAATCGTACGCACGATGCGCCTTTAAATCTGAAGTAGGACGCCAGTTCCTGTGACACACTTTTGATCGCTTTGTCGCCAACCAAGTGGCTTAGTTCGTCATTGATGGATTTGAAGTGATCGATATCGATGACCATCAATGCAAATGCAGTATCGTGCAGAAGTAGATCTTTTAGTTTAACTTCTAACCAGCGTCGGTTGTGTAAAGACGTAAGTGGATCGGTAAAGACGTCCTGCTGTAGCTGAGCAACAGTATTTTTATGCTGCTTGGTGGTTTCTTTTAGTTCTTTGTTTTCTAGCTCTGACAAAATGAGTTTGAGTTGTAACTCAAAGCGTGAAAGTCGGCGTAGTTGAGCAGACCCTAACTCACCGATCGGAATATGTTTTACAAGATCAGATTCGATTCTATGCGCTTTTTTTTCACAATTTAATGCTTCTTGATACAACCCTTGAGAGGCGTAAACTTGACTCATCGCGTTATAAAAATGCTGAGTAACGATAGGAGATAGTTGCTTTTGAATCCTTTTACTGATGGAGTCCAACGTTAAATTAGCTAAAGAAGTGTGCCCTACACCGTTTAGACAATACGCAGTCTCAATTTTGACCATCGTGGATAACCAGTATGTCGTGGCACTACCCGTTGTATACTGAACATTCGAAATAGCCAGCAACGCATTGGGGTAGTCTTCTTGCAGACGATGTAATTTGGCTCGGTAGAGGTGAATTTGTGCGGCGAGGTTTTTATCACTGACGAGAATGCTCAGTTCTTCACATTCACTCAATAGTTCTTTGGCGTCTGCGGTACGGTTCAAGCTGATATAACAGGCAAGCATGTACAGCTTGTAACGAAGGCGTAGGGATCGACTGCCAATAGCGTGATCGATAGCATCTATTTTTTGATAATAACGTAATGCACGTTGGTGATCCCCATGGGCATCGCACAAATTACCCATTCCAATAATGGCCAATACGTACTCATCAATATAGCCGTACTCGACGGCGATATTGGTTGAAGCAACATACTCGGTTAATGCCGCATTGTAGTCACCTACTTCAACCAAACGCTCACTCAAGCTTGCTTTCACAGAAAGAATATCTTCTACATCCTCTGGTAAAACAAGCAACTCAAGCGCTTGTTTCAATTCACTAATGCTGTCGTTGAGCTGTTTGATCTCTCTTCGATACTCGGCGCTAATGATATAGCAATGCGCTTTCTCTCGGTTTGTTGACGCAATATGTAACCCTATGTGTTCCCATAGCGTAATCGCTTCTTCACCTGAAACGGAAGAAGGATCGATACCTGCGTCAGTCACCTTGCTAAGCAGTTGTTCCATTCTTCATTACCTCAATATAACTTTCTTCGAGCTGTTCTAACGTGAATGGGAAGGTCAGGATATCTTGCAAATACAGTATCGGTTTCGGGCCTTTGATTCCGCGTCGCTTCCATGGATAGATGTCTAACATCGCTTGGACAGTGCGGTAGACCTCTTCTGCTGCTTGACCTTTTTCTGCAATTAACATTGCTAGCCTGTTACTGGAAATTCTCGAGATGAGGTCGCTGGAGGTTGTCAATGCATGAACGAGCTCGGTACAAACATCGAGAACTTCGGGGTTTGAATGCTGAATCATAATGATGGCGTGGTTAGAGCGTTTGAGCTCCGTTTTAAACAAAACTAACTGTTCCCACCAGTAGGTCTCAGAAACGACATTAGAGAACTGTTTTTCAGGGTCGTATTCGTGTTGAGAGCGAATATGATTGATCAGCTTACGTGCTCGCTGCTCTAGTTGGCGTTTAGAGCCTCTTGCTTTATCCATGCTGATTCGATGAGTTTGTTCTTTGAGCATTTTGAGTGCGTGCTTACGGTATTTCTTGAACGCGTTAAACGCAGACTCAAAGTCACCTTGTTCTTCAGCGACTCGTGATTGTTGGAAGCAAATTTGGCTGAGTAGCTCACCGTGGTCGAAACTGAGTGCAGACTCTTCTGCTGCAAGTAGCAACTTGGCAGCGCTGTCTGTATTTTGGCGCAAAAGCTCAAGTCTTGCTCGGCTAATAAAAGAGTGTGCTTTCATCCAAACGAGGTCATGCTCAATGGCGAGCTGGTGGGCTTTTTGGGTGGCTTCTTCGGCCGCATCAAGGCGTTCTAGTCCAAGCAGTGCTAACCCTTTAAAGTCCCAGATCTCGGCTTGCCACGTACTGTCATCATGATCTTTTAATACTTCGGTTGCTCCATCCAGTACCGTAAGCATCTCGACAAACTTATTTAGTAAGTAATAGTCCCAAGCTAATAGGATGCGCGCTTTGCCTTCTAACCAAGCAATACGAACATTGTTTGCCACTTTAACGGCTAACTCATGAGTTGAAGCGGCAAGTTGGTGTTCATTAGTGATGCGCCATACATTACCAAGCCCAATTAGAGATTCGATTTGAATTTCAACATCATCAACAAGAGCAGATTGTTCGAGCGCATTAATCCAATATTGTTGCGCGGAATAATACTTTGCTTGGCCCCAATATTGGAGTGCAAAAAGATGGAGAATTTCCGGGAGATGATCGTCGGTTTCAAGCTGTGTTTGTTTGCTGTAAGCGTCTTTGACGAGTTTTAAGCCTTGTCGGTAATCCATTAGGCACCAACAGCATTGCGCCATGATGAGTAAGGCTTTGATCTCTCCGTCCACAAATAAAATTTGTTCCGCGCGGATACGATATTGCTGCGCAATATTAAAGGTATGTTTAGGGGCCGATTTTATTTGGCCTTTAAGCTTAGTGAGATCATCTTCTAGCTGAATTTGGTTTTTATCCAACGTTCACATCCATGACTATCGAACTGGAAATCACACCTAATATTAAGTGGTTAGATGCATGTTTCTTTACCAAAGCGATGCGGATAACGTTTTGGTAAACGATCAGGGGCCGTAATGTATACCGTTACAACCCCTAATTACTACATCTAAATTACCAATAGAATAGCTACGATAGGAGCTGTTTGATTGTCAAAGGTGCATCAGAGACTTCCAACCTTTGTGCAGCGGTAAGACCTTGTTTATCCTGATAGCACAAATTATGCCAAGCTCTGAATATATCTAAAAGAGGTAAAATACCAGCAGGTCGTAATTTGCGACGTGGCTCGTTAATGAAGCTTTCGAAAAGAATCTGAAAGCGGTTTTGATAAAACTTCACATGACGAGTTGTCGCAACGTTAAACCATTTTTCAGGCTCATTTTGATCGCCAGCGAGGTAGCAAATGCCTTTGTGGTTTTCGTTTTGACTAGAGATTGCCCAACGATCGCGCCACCAACTCATATAGGCGATATCGACTTTGCCAAAGGGAGTGCTCATGTCCCAACTAGCGTCCTCTTCTACATACATCAAGTCGACACTTTTCTCTTTAATACGAGGTAAACAAACGCTCAGTGCAGCTGAACGTAGTAGGGGATCTTGAGGCATGTATAGAGATACACGTTTGTTTGGGCAGCACATATCAAGTACGTGCAAATAGTGTGCATACGAGGTGTATGGCGGACGGACTAATGCCCCTTTTGAAGGGTAATGAAATACAGATAGATTACCAAGAGGGTCTTCTACGTTACCGCGAGCCAAAATTGTTTGGTATTTTTGGTCAATTCGCTCTCTGAGGTGATGAGAAGGTTCCGCAAGCGGCTCACTTGCTTCCGCTACGTACTCCTGGGAAACAAAACGAGACACCTCATCGTAAGGATTATGATCGAGAGTTGCGATTGGCTCTTCATCAGCGGAATAATTGACGTGCTGGCAAAGAATATAGCCAGAATGCGCTTCGCCAGAAACAATCCAATACACACCATTATTGCTGTTCGGTTGCAATGCAATATAGTTTGAGGCCAATTCATAATGCGTTGCGTGGTTTACCCAGCGCGCATCAATGGTTGCCAGCTTTCGGCGGCAGCGGCTAGCTATATGGTCAACATGATCGTAAAAGGTTTTTGGGTTAATACTAAGCTTACGGCAGATTTCTCGTACGGAATATCCCGTAAACAACAAGCCCATCAAGTTCTCTTGAAACTGAAGCTTCTTGTTGGCACCAGACCACTTGTCGACAAAGGTACTTTGACACACTTTACAGCGGTAACGTTGGCGATCGCCACTGTAACCGAAAGCGTGATAGAGGTGTTTGTGAGTGTGGACAGAAAGTCCAAAGTTGTCGCAATCATCATTACGGCAAGCAGGCAACCCATCACTGTGGACGTGCCGCAGGCGATGAAGTTCGTTCACGACATCGCGATTATTAAGTAAGGGGGGGAAAGCTCCACATTCACGGCATACCATCGCCGGACGCTTAGGGTTCGCATGTTGCAGAACGTAACGCTTTGCATCACTCAATCCAAAGTTGTCACACGCCAATGTTTTACAAAAGTTGAGTTGTAACCCATCTGCGTCTTTTGGCAGTTCGCCGTTAGACACAATCGCCCCCTCGGGATAATTCGGGCAGCCAGCATAACTCTGGCTGCAAATTATTACTTACTATTTGTTCTTAGATGTTGATTGCAGTTTCTAGTGCAACTTTCATCATGTCGTTGAACGACTTCTGACGCTCTTCTGAGCTTAGTTTTTCACCACGGATGATGTGGTCAGAAACTGTCAGGATAGTCAGTGCTTTCGCGCCTAGGTCAGCTGCTACGCCGTAGATACCAGCCGCTTCCATGTCTACACCTAGGATGCCTAGTTTTTCCATCTTCTCGAAGATGTCTGCTTCTGGTGTGTAGAACAGGTCTGCAGAGAATACGTTACCTACTTTTACAGGCACTTCCTGAGCGCGCGCTTGGTTAACTGCTTCTTCTAGAAGACCGTAATCAGCGATTGCTGCGAAATCGTGGTTGTTGAAACGGATACGGTTAACTTTAGAGTCTGTAGAAGCACCCATACCGATAACAACGTCCATTAGTTTCACGTCGTCACGTACTGCACCACAGCTACCCACACGGATAACGTTTTTCACGCCGTATTCAGCGATTAGCTCGTGTACGTAGATACAGCAAGACGGGATACCCATGCCGTGGCCCATTACAGAAACTTTTTTGCCTTTGTAAGTGCCAGTAAAGCCGAACATGTTGCGAACGTCACAAACTTGTTTCACATCTTCTAGGAACGTTTCAGCGATGTATTTAGCGCGCAACGGGTCGCCTGGCATTAGAACTGTTTCAGCGAAATCACCTGGTTGTGCGTTAATGTGTGGGGTTGCCATAAGTGCTCTCCAAAGTTTTGTTTTGATAAAACGCCTCTATTATAGAACGCTATTACCAATTCTGTTGAACTTGTTCGTTTTCGTTGAGGCAATAATATCGGGACGTACAGTGGCCCCTTGAGAGCTTAGTCACAAAAACCACGCATTTAGAAACTGCAACTCCTATTGATAACTAAATCTGTTGAAACCAAAAGAGCAATCGATTTGCTTTTGAGCAGTTTGTCGATTGCGCGCACAAATTCTTTGTTTTTGGGCCAAACTTTTTTCTGACAGCTGGTTGATCGAAATACTTTCGAGTGAAGTAAAACGATTAAATTGTACAACTTATTTTCTTGTACAATCTGGAAAGGCTTGCTATAAGTTATACAACAAAACTTTTTGTATAGGGATGCGTCATCATGGAATCTTCGATCAAAGTAGGTATCAGTTCGTGTGTTTTGGGTGAACGAGTGCGTTTTGACTCTGGTCATAAGGTGAGCAACTTTGTGACTAAAGAGCTTAGCCCGTATTTTGACTTTATTTCGGTATGCCCTGAAGTCGGCGTAGGTATGCCAGTACCCCGTCCAACCATTCGTCTTGTTTCTAATGAAGAGCGTGTTGCATTGGTTGAAACCAAAAATCCAGAAAATGATCATACCGACAATATGCTCACTTACTCGGCCAATAAAGTAGATGAACTTCAAAGCGAGCAGCTTTGTGGTTACATCGTTTGTGCCAAGTCACCAACTTGTGGCATGGAGCGAGTCAAGGTTTACAGCAAGAACAGTGCTGCGAAAGAAGGTGTTGGCTTGTATACACAAACATTGATGCAAAAAATGCCTTGGTTGCCTGTTGAAGAGGATGGCAGACTTAACGACCCTGTATTGAAAGAAAACTTTATTACTCGAGTATTTTGTCTAAATGACTTTTACGACTCGATGGATGGTGAGCCTACTCGTGGCAAAATCATCGACTTTCATTCGCGCTACAAACTGACGTTAATGGCACACCACCCAGAGTCATACCGCTCCCTTGGCCGCTTAGTTGCCGATGTCGCTAATTATGAAATTGAAGACTTTTACCAAGAGTATCGTTTAGGACTTATGAAGGCGTTAACGAATCGGGCTAGCCGCAAAAACAACACAAATGTGTTGATGCATTTACAAGGGTACTTCAAACGCTCACTAACTAAAGAAGAAAAAGAAGAGTTAGCGACAGTGATTCACGACTACCGTATCGGAATGCTGCCTCTGCTAGCACCACTTACATTGATTAAGCATTACTTAAATACTTACCCAGACGAGTATTTAGCAAAACAGAAGTTTTTAGAACCGTATCCGCAGGAGATGAGATTACGCTATGGTTTGTAGTTCAGAAGAAAAACTATACGCGATCCGAGATGTCGCAGAAATCACGGGTGTAAAACCAGTTACGCTGAGAGCTTGGCAACGAAGATACAACTTGATCCAACCTCAGCGAACTGAAAAAGGACACAGACTTTATCGCCAGCAAGATCTCGATACGATTCGCGAAGTCCAGAGCTGGCTCGCGAAGGGGATTTCGATTGGTAAAGTGAAGGGGCTGCTAGGAAAAAGCGCCGATGTCGAAGTCAAAAACGAGGTTCGCACACTCGAAGAAGTTGAAAACATGCTGCTTGCGCTGTCTACCCTGAATCGAGGAAAAGCAGAGAGTTTACTTGCCTCTGTTCTTAAAGAGTACCCACTAAAACTCGTTATTGATCAGTTTATTAGCCCAGTATTTGATGCGCTAGATATGGTAAAAGGATCGTTGCGATCCTTGCAGGTGGGGTTATTTCAGACTTGTTTAATCACTCGACTTGCCCTTGTAATCGATTCTGAAAACAAAGCCGCTTCCAAAGGAAAGTGTCTGCTCATTAGCTTTGAACAAAACAGAGAATCTGAGAGTTGGATTCAAGCAGCGAAGCTTTGTGAACAAGGGTATCACACGACTTTGATCGATAAGGTTGATGATGTTTCTGGTCTACTAGATCATGAGGTCATTGAAAATGGTTCGTTTATCTACCTTTTATCCAATAAAGCACTAGCTGCTAAACAAGTAGCGTCCATCAAAATGCTTCACGCACAGTTAGGTGATCGGATGGGGTGCTCTGAAGTGATAGAGAAATTACACCTAACTTAGTAGACAAAAGATAGGAGCTACCATGATTTTAGTATGGTTTCGACGTGACTTGCGTACGTTAGACCACACGGCACTCAAAGCGGCATTGGATTCAGGTCAGCCTGTCGTCGCTTGCTTTATCGCGACGCCAGAGCAGTGGCGGGAGCATCACATGGCGCCGATGCAGGCAGACCTCATTGCTCGTCGCTTAGCCTGTCTTAACGAGGAGCTTGAAAGCCTTAATATTCCTTTTTTGTACAAAGAGGTGCCGTCGTTTTCCGATTGTACAGATGTAATTAGTGGGTGGGCGGAAACACTTGAAGCCACGTCTGTCATGGCAAACATTCATTATGAGGTGAACGAACGAGAGCTGGATACACAAGTAAGTGAAGCGTTAGCTTCTCACGATATCGAATTTGAACTGTTTCATGACAAATGTGTGCACGCGCCAACGACGGTTCTTAATAAGCAAGGCGAATATTTTAAGGTATTTACGCCATTCAAGCGTGCTTGGTTAACGCAGTTCCATATGCCGACGGTAGTAAAACCTCACGAGCAAGCGCCACTCAATAAAAAGGTACTCGAACAATTAGAGTCGGCTCGATTTAATTCAAGCTTCACATTTAGCTATCCTCGAGAATCCAGTGAAGACTGGCTGGCTTCGACTAATGATATTTTGAAGCAGCTTAGGGAATTTGCACGGGAGCGCAGTGACGCGTATCAAAGCGAGCGAGACTTTCCAGCTATTGATGGCACTAGCCAACTGTCTCCATACCTTGCGATTGGCGCGCTATCACCAAGGCAGTGTATTGCTCGTTTGTATGCTGAAAATCAACAAAATGACCTTACAGAAGGGAAAGCAACTTGGCTAAGTGAGATCATTTGGCGTGAGTTTTATCAGCACCTATTGGTTTTCGAACCAAAACTCGTCAAAGGCAAAGGATTTATCGATTGGGAGGATAAAATCCAGTGGTCCTATGATGAGAAGGCCTTTGAGCGATGGAAGACAGGAACAACAGGATACCCAGTCGTTGATGCAGCAATGCGTCAGCTCAATCAAACAGGTTGGATGCACAATCGATTACGTATGATTGTCGCGAGCTTTCTTACCAAGGACTTACATATTGATTGGCGATGGGGAGAAGCGTACTTCATGAGTAAGCTGGTGGACGGCGATTTTGCAGCGAACAATGGTGGCTGGCAATGGTCTGCTTCTACGGGCTGTGACGGGCAGCCATACTTTCGTATTTTCAACCCGATAAGCCAAGGCGAAAAGTTCGATGCTAATGGTGAATTTGTGCGCCACTGGGTACCAGAAATCAAAAGTGTACCGAACAAATACATCCATAAACCTTGGACTTGGGAGGGCTTTTCTTTACTGGAATATCACAAGCCGATGGTTGATCACAAGACAGAAAGAGAGATAACCTTACAGCTCTTTAAAAGTGCCAAGGAATAGAGTGAAATGCTTAGCAAAAAGCGATCAATGAGTTTCGCAAAACGTACCCTGCTATCTGTGTCGTTATCTTTAGTGAGTGGTCTATCATTCGCTAAGATGTACGAATTACCAGAGGATGGAAGCCGTTTAATTGGTCGCCTTGAAAACCACGTCGTGCAAGAAGGCGAAACCATGGCAAATATCGCTAAGCTCTACGATGTGGGTATGCTAGGTTTAATGGCCGCAAACAAAGGCGTGGATCCCTTCTTACCAGAAGAGGGGCATGTTCTTACTATTCCGACACAGCTAATCCTCCCAGACGTACCTTATAAAGGTATCGTTATTAATCTAGCCGAGCTGCGCTTATATTACTTTCCGAAAGGAGAGGATATTGTCCATGTATTTCCTGTCGGAATTGGCCGAATAGGGCGCGATACCCCAGTAATGACAACGCGTATCAGCCAAAAACGACCGAACCCTACATGGACTCCTCCAGCCTCTATTCGTGCCGAGTACAAAGCAAAGGGCATTGACCTACCAGCCGTTGTTCCTGCGGGGCCTGATAATCCACTTGGTATGTTTGCATTGCGTTTAGCTTACGGGAATGGCGAATACCTAATTCATGGTACCAACAAGGACTTTGGGATTGGTATGCGGGTCAGCGCGGGTTGTATTCGTATGGACCCAAGTGACATTGAGTGGTTATTTGACAAGGTTCGTAACGGTGAAGACGTTAACATCATTAACCAGCCTATCAAAATGACACTTGAGCCTGACAGAAGTGTGTTCTTAGAAGCACATGAGCCTTTGACTCGTAGTAATGGCGAGAAAGATGAACTCAAAGTGCCGAAAGAGTTAAAGTGGTGGCTGGATGAATTCGGTATGAAAAACGTGAAGGCTAAAGCAGCAATCGCTGCACAGAATGGGGTTCCTGTCGAAATAACCGCGCCTTAACGGGCGTTAAGACGCGGTATCAAATCTTACTTAGTGTAAGACTGAGCGATGTTATCGATACGCTCGTTAGCACGCTCAGCTTCTTCTTGAGCAGCCATTGCTGCTGCGCCTGATTTTTGAACGTCAGATTGAAGAGCTTGTACGTCTTGGCTTAGTTGGCTAACTTGGTTGCTTAGTTCGTCTAATTTTGCTGCATTTGCTGTAGCTGCGTCATCAGAAGAAGCACAACCGGCTAGTAGAAGTACTGAAGTTGCTGCAGCTGCGATCAACGTTTTGTTCATATAAGAACTCCTTGCTTATAGTGAAAGTCTCGCCACTAACTATTATTTTATACAGTAGCGAGGTTAAATGTGGTTACATTTTATCAGTACATGATGTAGCAAAAGTCAAAAAAACCCAAGAATTTCATGGAGTACCTGACGTCAACTTTTACCTGAACTTAACAAAGTTTAACTACCTATCCTTTATTTCGTTCTCACAACAGTTTTCATAGCAGGTGTATTTGCCACGTTCCTGATATCAATAATTTAGACGATATTGACACAAATGAAAGTTTATTGGCCCAAATAACTGCTATTTAAGTCGTTTTGTTGATGGATAGAAGGCATATTTGAACGGCTTTTCTCTAAACTTCCTGTCCAGCTGCTCATCAAAAAGGCTAGTCTTTACTCTGAACTGAGCCACAAATGATGTTTTACCGTTACCACAGGGAATTAGTTTGTGTGATCTCTATCTATACTCCTATGATTTGCGGTATTATACCGAGCTTTATTTTTTTGCTGCGTTAGAGCGGAAACGACACTACAGAGCGCTCAGACGCTGACTGATTTATTGGAGAATACTTTGCAATTTAAAGATCTAGGCCTAGACAACCGATTGTTGAAGAACCTAAAACACTACGATTTTAAAAAAGCGACTGACATTCAGCAGCAGGCGATTCCTGTTGCGATTGCAAGCAAGGATCTATTGGCATCTTCGAAAACAGGTTCGGGCAAGACTTTGGCGTTTGTATTGCCAATGCTTCATAAGTCTTTAAAGACAAAATCGTTTTCTGCGAAAGACCCTCGCGCGGTAATCCTTGCTCCTACTCGTGAGCTAGCGAAACAAGTATATGGTGAGCTTCGTTCTATGCTAGCTGGCCTATCTTATGAAGCAGCACTGATTTTGGGTGGTGAGAACTTTAACGATCAGGTAAAAGCTCTGCGTCGTTACCCGAAATTTATCGTGGCGACACCAGGACGTTTGGCTGATCACTTAGAGCACCGTTCGCTTTATCTGGATGGTTTGGAAACGCTAATTCTGGACGAAGCAGACCGTATGTTGGATTTGGGCTTTGCACCAGAGCTTCGTCGCATTCATAAAGCAGCCAAGCATCGTCGTCGTCAAACGTTGATGTTCTCTGCGACATTAGATCATGCAGACGTCAATGAAATCGCGGCTGAAATGCTCAATGCGCCAAAGCGAATTGCTATCGGCGTTTCTAACGAAGAACATAAAGATATCACGCAAAAATTTTACTTGTGTGATCACCTAGATCATAAAGAGGCAATTTTAGATCGTGTTCTTTCTGAGGCTGAATACCGTCAAGTTATTATCTTTACGGCAACGCGTGATGATACTGAGCGACTAACAGAAAAGCTGAACGAAAAGAAACTGAAGGCTGTAGCACTAAGTGGTAACTTGAACCAGACTCAACGTAACACCATTATGAGTCAGTTTGAGCGCGCAGTATTTAAGATCCTTGTAACGACTGATGTTGCTTCCCGCGGTTTGGATATTGCAACTGTGACACACGTCATCAACTTCGATATGCCAAAGCATACCGAAGAATACGTACACCGAGTTGGTCGTACTGGTCGTGCTGGAAATAAAGGGGATGCAATCTCTCTTGTTGGTCCAAAAGACTGGGATAGCTTTAAACGTGTAGAAGCATACCTACAACAAGATCTTGAGTTTTCATTGTTCGAAGATTTGAAAGGTAAGTTTAAAGGCCTTAAGCCACCTAAACCAGATTTCCGCAATAAGAAAGCGACCGCAAAGAAAGCTCGCCCTCAAGCGAAAAAATCGGCGAAAAAACCAGCTAAGCGTGACAAGAGCTTCTACAAAAACGTATCTGTGGGTGATGATGTCTTCATCCCTAAGAAAAAACCAGCGGCACCGAGCTCTGAAGAGTAAAAGCTGCTGTAGTTTCCCATTGATTTTAGTTCTTAAAAATCCGAGTGTTCGCACTCGGATTTTTTATATCTGTCGCTAGGTGAAATAGCGTCTTTCCATACTCACTCGTTAGTCAGCTTTTATATTTGTCTGGTTGTATATAAACAGCATAGAACGCTAATTTAGGAAGTTATTAAGTTTTATAACCTCGGTCAAAGCAAACGTTTTTCCTCACACACTAGATAAAAATCTCACATGATTATGAAAATGATAATTGATCTCATTTTTATTTAAGGGCAGAATACGCGCCATTGTATTAATCCTATAAATGAATTCGCTCTCTATATGAAATTTACTCATGTTTTTTTAGGGCTCATAATTACCTCTAGTTCTGGCTTTGCTGCTGATGATTTCAACTGGCTTCGAGATGATGCTCGTAAAGATGAGCGAGTTCTTACCTACCTAACAGAACAAAACCACAAAACTGAACAGCACCAAAAAAGTTATCAGACGTTGACAAAAAACCTACTAACGCAGTGGGATACCATTGTGGCAGACAAAGGTGATAAGCCATGGTCGATCGTGAGTGGAAGAGAGTGGACGCTAATGCGTCGCGATGGTCGTTACTTACTATTATCCCGTGCGAGTCAACATGCACCAGAAAACGTGGTGTTCGATTTCGATGAACGACAATCTGCGCATCAGTACTACCAACTTGGTCAATGGCAAGTGAATGGTGACACGCTCCTTTTCACGGAAGATATCGACGGTAGCGAACAATATCGTGCTGTGGTTGTTGATTTACTCTCCGGCCAATCTACGGAACTGGCGACGCACGTCGATAGTGGCGTATTGTTGTCACCTAACGGGAAAGTGGCATTCCTCGTTGCAAAAGAAAAGCGCACTCAGCGACCTCATCAGATCTTACGTATCTCCACTGAATCTTTGGCAAAAACAGTCCTATGGAATGAACCCAAGTCAGATTGGTTACTTTCTTTCTATCGTGCGGCAGATAGCCGTTATGCTGTGCTGCAAAGCAACAACGAGTCAACAACAGAGCAGAAGCTTGTCGATCTAGAAACGGGCACTGTCTCAGATTCATTGCGAAAGCCTGAAGTGGGTGTGGAATATTACGCGGATGTGGCGAAAGGTTACATTTATCTGAAAAGCAACTTTGAAGGAAAGTTCGCCCTTTACCAAGCCGAACTCGCACCGCTTGGCGCAACATGGCAACGCTTCACCAATCCTCGTGAGCCGCTTGAACAGTTCTACCTTTATGATGCAGGAGTTGTGGCACTTAGCAAGCCAAACAATGTGTCGACTTTGACGGTGTATTCTTACCAAGGTCAGGAAAAAGTGATACTGCCATTGGAACACGATGGTAATGTCGCTTGGCTAAGCACGTTGGGCGATTTTGAATCAAACAAAATTCGTATCCGAAGCATGTCGATGACTACGCCTCCTCAGTGGGAAGAGTTCGATGTAAAAACGCTGAATAAATCCTTGTACTCTCAAGATGCTTACCAAGACTTTGATAGTCAGCGTTATGTAACCCAACGTATTTTTATTAAGCACGACGGCGTTTCTGTCCCGGTCTCTTTGGCGTATCGCAAAGACAAATTGCACCCACAATCTCCTGTGTTGATTTACGGTTACGGCGCGTATGGTTTTACGATGAAACCGTACTTTATGCCTCAGGTTATCAGTTTACTCGACCAAGGTGTGATTTACGCTATCGCCCATGTCCGTGGCGGTGGGTACTTTGGCGATGAATGGCACGAGCAAGGCCGTGGTGTGCGAAAAGCCAATTCTATTGGTGATTTTGTCGCGGCCGCGAAGGCGCTGCAAACATTCGAACGTGGCAATAGAGAGGTTTTCGCCATCGGTTCTAGTGCTGGTGGTACGTTGGTGGCCGGAGCGGTTAATCAAGATCCTAAATTGTTTTCAGGTGTCGTACTTAAAGTGCCTTTTGTTGATGTGGTTGCAAGTATGTCGGATACCTCACTTCCGCTTACCACACAGCAGTATGGCGAATGGGGTAACCCAACCAAACCTGAACAATTGGCGTTAATGAAGGCGTACGATCCGATTCTCAATATCCATAAAAACGCTTACCCACCCATGTTGGTTCAAGTCGGTTTAATCGATCAGCGCGTGCCATATTGGGAAGGCGCAAAGTATCTCGCTAAAGTTTCAGCGTTAAGTGAGCGCAACGGGCCGTACTTGTTGCAAACTAATTTTAATTCGGGCCACCAAATGGACCCGCGACAAGCGCAAGAACAACAAGCAAAAGAATACGCATTTCTACTATCACTCATTAAAACATCTAAAGCGGAGCAGTAAATGAAGCTTACCCCAGTGTCAGCGGCAGTACTTTTGGTACTTGCTGCCAGTCAAGTGCACGCCGAATCTAAGGTTTTCTCAATGGAAGAGGTGGTGGTAACCGCCAATAAAATCGATCAGCCATTGTCAAAAGTGGCAGGTAGTGTCGCGGTTATCACAAACGAGCAAATCGAAGAAAGAGGCGAGACCGAGCTATATGACGTGCTGCGTAACGAACCTGGTGTAAGCGTGACGGGCGGTGCAGGACGTCCGCAAAACATTACCATCCGTGGTATGACGGGTAACCGCATTATGATCGTTCGTGATGGCATTCGTTCTGCGGATGGCTTCGGTGCGAATGACATTAATGATGCAGTTGGGCGAGATACTTTTGATTTATCCAATTTTGAATCGCTGCAAATCATTAAAGGGGCAAGTTCTTCGGTGCATGGCTCTGGCGCGATCGGCGGTGTGGTGATTTTAGAATCCAGTCAGCCGGGTGATTTCTTAAAAGACAAAGACTTCTACACCGATGTTTCCGGTACTTACACCGATATCAGCAACAAGTACAAAGGCACGAGTAATCTAGCTTTCCGTTCCGGTGACACAGAGAGTTTGTTTAACGTTTCATACTGGCAAGGACAAGAGACACGTAACTTTGATGAAGATTTGTATAACCGCGATCTCGATGGTTACAGCGGTGCTTATACGATCAACCACTTTTTCAATGAAGAGGTGATGTTGAAAGCCAAAGCGGAACTCTACACCCAGAACCAAGAGCGTTTGGAGGGTTCACCGTCCATTCAACCTGATGGAATTTGGCATATTGAAGACTTTGCTGAGGATGAAACCACAGAAGAGTACAGCGCTTATATTGGTGCAGAGGTGACTCCGATTAATCCAACTTGGTTCGAAGAGTTGGATACCAAAGTTTACTGGCGTCACACCGAAGTGGTGGAAGACACCAACCGTTTAATGCGCCAAGTGGATCACAATGGTTTGATCACCAAGCGTCGCGAGCTGGAACACAAAACCTTCATTGACGAAACAATTGGCTTCCGTGGCGATTTCACCAATACGATTTATGCAGCAAATGCTGAGCACCAATTGGCTTACGGTGTTGAGCTTTCTACAGACTATTACGAACGCACAGATAGCGACTCCAAGATTGATTGGAACGGAGTAACACCTTCGACCAAACAACCTTTCGCTCCTGCTCGTGCTTATAACATTGGTTTGTACGTTCGAGACATGGTGGAACTGGATAAATGGACCATCACAGGTGGCCTACGCTTTGATGCGCACCGTCTCACGCCAGACGGTGCGGGTGAAGTGGGCGGCTTCCCATTAAAAGACATGGATAGCTCAGAGGTATCTCCAAGCCTGTCGGTTTCTCGTGAAATGTTTGCCAACAACATTGCTTATGTATCTTATAACCATGGTTACCGTGCTCCGGAATACGATAAAGCGTATGGCTTCGTAAGCCACGACTTTGTGCCGCTCACGCCGTTTGTCATTGCACCAAACATGGATCTAGAAGCTGAAACTTCCGACTCATTTGAAATCGGTAACAAGTTCGATAACGGTCGTGCGTATGTCTATGCGTCTGTGTTCTACAACAAGTTTGAAAACTTCATCGATGTTGTGACCACAGGCTTTGATTCAAGCACTGGTAATTACATCAAACAGTACCAAAACCTTGATGGCGTAGAGACTTATGGCGCAGAGCTTTCTGCGGGTTACGCGCTCACCAAACAATGGGATATCAGCACTAAGTTTGGCTACGTAGATGGCAAAGACGCGGAAGGCGAATACGTTCGAAGCATTACGCCATTCGAAGGTAACGCTCAACTGAAATACGCCAACCAAGACTTCAACGCTTACGTGGCTTGGAACTGGGCCGCTGCCATGGATCGCGTTCCTAAATGCCAGACCACGCTTGGTCTAGCGACAGAGTGTGCTCAGACAAGCGCGTGGAATACGTTTGATCTTGGCGCAACTTACTACGTTTCCAAAGACCTTCGTGTTAGCGCAAACATCGTCAACTTGTTCGACAAAGAGTACATCCGATACCAGGACGTAGCGGGTATCGCTGAGGAAAGTAAGCGTTACTCAACTGAGCCTGGGCGCTACTTCACGCTAAATGCAAAATACGAATTCTAGGACGAAATCATGAAGCTAAAACCATTGGCGTTTTCACTACTTATTGCTTGTACCCCTGCGGCGCAGGCTGCAGAGTGGGATTATCCCGCAACGGACTCTGTGGTAACGAATGAAGCGCAAGCGAAAACTTATCTAGACAGCCACTACTCAGAAACGGGCGAGTTTAAGTTCCGTTACAAAACCCAGTCTCAGCTTGGTGAGCATTACAATTTTGATGTTTGGGTAAACGGTGAATATCAAGCACAGCGTGCCCTAGTAGTAACAACCGATAAAAATCATCACGTTGTGCGAGTGTTTAAGAGCCTTGAAGATACGATCATTCGCAACGGTAAACCAACGGTTGCAATGGAATTGGAATCGCCTCGCCAACTGCAAGCACAAGAGCCACCTGCTCTGAGCTCTGGAAGTCTGGTTGATGTTGAGGTTTCTTTATTCAACCCAGATCTTCGCACCATGCAACAGCAAGCGGCACCAGAATCGACGTGGTCAGCACTGTCCGATTACCCTCAGCCGATCGAGTACGTCACCAAGTCGATTGAGGTTTTAAAGTCGGGAGGTAAGTTCTATCTCTCTAACCCAAGATTAAAGCAAGTGGATGCGACGGGTTTATTTGCAGCCCCAGCACCTGGTGAAGCACCTGTGCTTGATACGTTGGACTTTCTCAGCGCAGAAGGAGTTCAAGCGTTTGACAGTGTTGATGAGATGCAAAGCACCGAGTTTGGTGACAATGCGTTCCCACAGTTGATGGCTTTTTATCATCTTGATAGCTCGATCCAATATCTGACAAGCCTGACTTACGACTTGTTTGACGAACCGCTTCGTTTTGACGCTCGCGGTTTATCAAAAGATAACTCTACTTACTATTACGGTCCGAAAGCACTCATGCTAGGTGTCGGTGGTGTTTCTCCGGATGCAGTTGATGCTGATGTGGTGATACACGAGCTTGGGCATGGCATTCATTACCAAATCGTACCGGATTGGGCGTACGGTCACACTGGTGCTATCGCAGAGGGTTTTGCTGATTACTGGGCGGGCAGCGCGAGCTACCGCATTCAATATTTGGATGCTTCGCGTCGTGGTCAAGAGTTCGAGCTAGATACGGTGTTCAACTGGGACGGTGTGTTCGGAACACGCAAAACAACTCGTAGCTTATGGAACCAAAGAGCACGTTACTTCGAAAGCTCAGAGTATCCAGCGCACGTCAGTGTGGGCGGTGAACTAGGTGACGAGCTATGGTCAACGCCGCTGTTTCAAGCGCTTAAAGCATCGGTTGAACGATACGGTGATGATACCGATAGGGTGTTCCGCGAGTTTGACGCCATTGTTCTTGAAGGCATGTACGGCATTGGTCGTGGCGTGAAAATGCATGATCTGGCGGAGTCGACCGTGTTTGCCGCAAACATCTTGTTCCCAAATAAAGACTACGCCCAATTCCTGACGGACAGCTTCAACAGACACAACTTACTTAAAGCGCCTCTTCGTGTTCGCTATGACGCTCGATACATCGCACAAGGTCAAGACGTTGGTTTGAGCCTGAGCCAAACTGGCCGTGAAGCGAGCATCAAAGGGCAATGGCAGCTAAACAACGCATCTGTTTTCGATTTTGATGAAACGCTTTCTGACTCGACCTCAATGAAGGTGGCGTTACCAAGCGGTCTAACATGTGGCACGCAATTCGATTCCTCTATTTCATTGGATTATCAATTTTCTGAAGGCCTAAAGACTCACCAGTGGAGTGAAAAGGTGGTGCTGGTTAATGGTACGCCAGAGCTCGATATCCAGCCTCAACCAGTGAACTCCGCTTTGCCGGAACAGGGCGACAGACTGTTCTCTCAGACGCTATCGGACAAGTCACGCACGATTGATGATTCGTTTGCGGTTTACCTGAACATCGAACATGACTCACTGCAAGATCTGCAAGTGACGCTAGTGTCTCCACAAGGCAAATCGGTCGTGCTACTTAGCCATCAATCAAGCAATACCAAAGGATTTAAAGGTTACTTCACCGCTCAGTATGACGAGGAGTTACAAGCACTTGTCGGTCAACCGAGTTGGGGTACTTGGCGTCTCGAAGTGTCTGACCGCGTGTCAGGGAACTCTGGGGTGTTGAAAGAGTGGGGTGTGAGTCACTTTGCTCAGTATCAGTGTAGTGCTGATACCACTAAAGAAAGCAGTGGCGGTGGTTCAGGTGGCAGTGGTTCGCCTTGGACCTTGTTAGGACTTTTCCTGCTTTCAATGGTGAGAGTGATTCGCTCTCGTTAATTAAAATCAAAAGAAGATAAAATCTATGAAGTTTCAATATTCTTTCGTTGCTATGTCACTAGCCCTTGCTGGCTGTGGCGGAGGTTCTGGTGGTGACACGTCGGCACCGACCTATGATGTAGCTGGCACCATCGTTTCTGCAGGTACACTTCTTGATACGCCAGTATGTATCGATTTAAACCAAAACTACGTTTGTGATTCCACTGAACCGAGTGCTAAAACGGATAATGCCGGTAAATTTAGCCTGACTTCAAGCGACAAAAACGTACTAACCAGCACCATTCTTGCTCAAGTTGATCAAGGTTCAAACCAAACGTTGCGTCTTGCGGCTCCGGGTCAAAATTTAGCAACGGGTAACACGGTCAATGGTGTAACAACGTTGCTCGCGGGTCTTGTAATTGACGGTAAAACCGTTGCTCAAGCTGAAGAGATTGTGAAAGCGCAACTCGCCGATGCCGGCGTTTCTCTTTCTGGTACGGTGATGTCTAACGCAGAAGCTAGCGAGCTAGACAAGCTAGAGCAAAACACGGTTGTGCTATTAGCTGCGATGCAGCCACAACAAATGACCCAAGGCGTAGCGCTGCTTGCTCAAAGCCTTAGCTTCCAGGGTAAATCATTGGCCTCTGATCTTCTGTCTGAAGCGGAAGTAAGTGCATTTGCTGAAGAAATTGTAGCGGTTGCTGAACAAACGGTTGGTAGTAACGATACGGGCGCCGTTCTTTATTTTGCTGAAGGAGCAGCAGACGTAGCAGAGGTTCAAGCGTCTTACCCTGGTCAAGATGCGGAATACGGCTTCGACAAAGAGGACAAGCAAACGTCGACAGGCGCTGGCTTTAAGTTCGTTAAGCTAGATTCACAAGGTGCAGCTTTAGCTGCAGATGCGACTGAGTGGGCTTGTACTATGGACGAACGTACTGGTCTTGTTTGGGAAAATAAGAGTGCGGATGCGAGCTCGGTTCAATTTAAAGATCGCCTGTTTGCGTTTGAGTCTGAAGCATTTAAGCCATTTAGCAAAGATGTAGAGCTTGCAGGTTGTAAAGACGCTGGTGATGAAGTTTGTACCACTAGCCAATATGTTGAGTACATAAACAAACAATCGTTATGTGGAATCACTGGTTGGCGCTTGCCTACTTACCGTGAGACTTATGACTTACTAGACTTTGGTGAACAAACACTGTTTGCTCCGAACGATGAATATGCAAAATACAACGTCTATGGTTTTAATGTTAAATACTTTCCACAGCAAACCATAGGTAGCCCTTATTTAGGATATGGTGCGTTTTGGCATAGCGACTTTAAGTTTACGAATGCATCATCACAACTTATTGATGGCGAGATTTATTTCCCTGCGATTGTCTCCCGGGGCAAAGATAGAGGCACTATTTCATACGTCGAGATTCGATCAAGCAACACAAGTGCGGGTGCCGATGATTCTTACCAATTCCCAATCCGTCTAGTCGCAGTTAAGGGGCAATAAGATGAAGAAATTAATAACTGTACTATCTCTTACTTTGGCTTCTCAAACTGCAATAGCTGCACAAGAGTGTTCTACTGACTTTGCTAAAACGGCACCTAACACGCGTTATACATATTCTGAGAGCGGTACCGTAACTGACCTGAAAACAGGTCTAACATGGATGCGCTGTCCAGTTGGTATGACATGGAATGTAGGAAACCAAGAATGCCAGGGGACGCGATCTACAATGTCATGGCAACTCGCTCTCTCCACAGCCAAACAAATTCGTAATAAGGACGGCAACCATCCTCTTCACAATTTTGCTGACAAAAAAAATTGGCGACTAGCAAATATCAAAGAGCTAGTATCTCTAACTGAGCGAGCTTGCCACAGCCCAGCCATAAATAGTACAGGGTTTGCTAGCGGCTATAGTCTGACAGATGGAGATGATGTTCTAGGGCGTTATGTCTGGAGCAACACACCTAATGGCGACGGTAAGCATGTTGCAACTTTTGATACGACTAATGGTGAGGTTTTCAATAGAGATCCGTTAAACTCAAGTTTCAAAAGTTCTCTCTTGTTAGTGACAGATGAATAATAATTATTACGTTAATAAGGGTTGATAGCTTTGCCTTTAAAATAAGCTCCGCCAGTGCGGAGCTTTTTCTTTTCTAACCTTTGGAACTTATCGTGTTGAGCAGAGAATTTAAACTTGGAACTGCTTAAGCTGATGTTTTTGGTTTTCTGCTAAACCAGACAACTCTTGCGCTGCCGCGGCTGATTGAGTGATACCAGTGACGTTCTGGCTCACTAGTTCATAGATGTTCGTTAAGTTGTTGTTGATATCAGCCGTGACCTGCTTCTGCTCTTCTGATGCGGTCGCAACTTGAGTGTTGATTGAGTTCAGATCGGCGATAGCATTACTGATATTAGCAAGTGATTGGCTAACTTCTTGTGTCAGAGCTTGGTTGTCTGACAACATCGCTAAGCTGAAATGCATACTTTCATTTGCGTGACCAGATTGTTGCTGTAGCTCTTCTATAATGGTTTGGATCTCTTTGGTGGACTCCTGAGTTCGCGCTGCCAGCATACGTACTTCATCGGCCACTACCGCAAAGCCTCTGCCACTTTCGCCCGCTCGTGCAGCTTCAATCGCTGCATTCAGTGCAAGTAGATTCGTTTGCTCAGAAATACCTTCAATCACTTCGATCACGCGACCAATGTGTTCTGATTGATCTTTTAGCGAAGTTACGACGGCAGCGGCTTCGTTAAGTTGTTCCGCCATCTTTTCACTTGCGCGAGTGCTTTCCCCAAACATGCTTATACTTTGTGAGGTTAACGTACGTGCTTGATTTGATGCACTATCGGCTTCTTGTGCATTGGTCGATACTTCAGCTGCGGTCGACTCTAGCTGATTGATCGCCGAGGCTACTTGCTCAACTTCTTGCTTTTCTTGATCCGAGTTGACGCTGCTTTGAGTCATAACAGTTGCTAACTCGGTTGATGCTGATGCCACATCTTCACTAATGCGAACCAATGCGCTTACAGTTTCACGCAGTTTTTCTATGGTCTGGTTTACATCTCGAGCCAGCTGAGACACTTCGTTTTTCCCGATGGCTTCGGCCTTAACTAGTAGGTTTCCCTTCGCGACTTCCTGCATCGTTACTTGAAGGTTACGAATCGGCGCAACGATGTAGCTGGCGAGTACCCAACTAATAAGTGAAGCGGCACTCAAGATCACCGCAAGCGAGACGGCGCTGTAAGTTAGCGTGGTTGAATGTTGTTCGCCATTCGTTTCGACTTCATCGGTGACGATTTGATTCAATTGTTTAGATAGTTTGTCGATGGCGTTGATCATCGCTTCGCCAGCTAATCGATACTCAGCCATTGTAGATTCGTACTTTTGATTGAAATCAGAGGTGGTGTAATCAGAAGAGTGTTTAGTGGTGAGCAGAGGTGTCATGGTAACGCGAGTGAAATCAACATAGTGATTCATGGCCTTACGCATAGCATTGACTTCATTTTGAACGCCAGGGAGATTGTCGATGGAGTTAAGAAAATCGCGGTTTTTGTTTTGTCGCTCAGAAAGCTCTTGGTTGAGAGACTGAACATCTTCGGCTCTAAATAGACTATAAATGGCTTTGATGCGCATGGCGTAAGTGTTGTCTACGATGCCGCTAAGTTCCTCTTTGTGAATGATTAGCTTATGGGTGGAAGCCGAAACCTTATTGAATGCTTGATCGAGTTTACCGATTCCGACACTCAGTCCAATGATGAGTAATATAACTGTGAATAGAACAGGCAGAAAAACCTGAAGTTTAATAGAAAGCGTACTAAGAAATTGACGCATGAGATTGACCCTCTATCGGTTTGATTATTATCTTTTTTATAAATAAGCATTTCGATTTTAATTGTTACATTCGCCAAATCAATGAGTTACTCATATCTAATTGTTATGAAATGTACCAAAATCGATGAGGTTATCATCTTGAACATGAGGCAACTTATAAAAACGTTACGTTCAAATTGAGAGAGGGATAAGTCGCGGAATTAATAGTTAGAAATGACAACGTGTCATAGAGGGTTCAACTAAGTGAAACACAACTGTCATATTCAAATTCTAAAGTGAGCACCGTTCAAGTGAAACACAACGGCAATAAAGCCACTTAAGGAAATTGTGATGAAAAAGACAGTAATCGGTGCAATCGCACTTCTAGGCGCAATGGCAGTGACTCCTGTTTCTGCTAAAGAAACTATCTCTGCAGTGGGTTCTAGCAGCGTAACTCCACTGATGGAAGTTTTCTCTGAAACGTACATGAAGAAGAACCCTAACGTATTTATCGAAGTTCAAGGTCCTGGTTCTTCAGCTGGTGTAAAAGCAGCGAAAAATGGTTCAGCAGACCTTGGTATGTCTTCTCGTAATCTAAAAGACTCTGAAAAAGAATCAACACTAATCGAAGAAGTGGTTGCTCGTGATGGTATCGCAGTGGTTGTTAACCCACAAAACAAACTGCCAGGTCTAACAGCCGAGCAAGTGACTGCAATCTACAAAGGCGAAGTATCAAACTGGAAAGAAGTCGGTGGTGCAGACAAGCCAATCGTAGCCATTACTCGTGACACGGCTTCTGGTACTCGTGGCGCATTTGAAGACATCATGTCTCTAAAAATGAAGATTTCTGGTAAGAAAGTATCAGCTATCTCTCAACGTGCTCAAGTTGCAAACGGTAACGGCGCACTGAAAACAATGGTTGCATCTAACCCATACGCAATCGGCTACATTTCTCTTGGTACTGTAGACAACACTGTTAATGCGCTAGCAATCGACGGCGTTGATGCAACGGTAGCTAACGTTAAAAACGGTTCTTACAAAGTAGCGCGTCCATTCCTTGTTCTTTACAAAGAAGGCAAGCCATCAACAGAAACGCAAAAATTCCTAGACTGGATGCTAACTGACGAAGCGCAAGCGCTAGTTGACCAAAAAGGTTACATCTCAGTTAACTAATCCCATCGGGACTCTAAAGTTTGCTCAGCCCAACGTTTAGGGCTGAGCCTTTTCTATCCATTGTGTTCAACGGCATTGCCCAGAACCGTGAGATTTTTAAATGACCATCGCAACAAATAGTGAAAAGCTTATGAATACTGACGCTAGAGCTATCAGCAAGTCAGGCCTACGCGAGAAGCGTCGTGTAGACTGGAAAGAGCGCATCTTCCACGGCTTGTTCCTAACGAGTGCCGTAATCGGCATTGTTTCATTAGCCGTTATTGCATACTTCATCGTTCGAGAGAGTATTCCGGCATTCCAAGAAGCAGGCGTATCGGGCATTGTCTTAGGACAAAACTGGTTACCACCTGCGCTTTACGGTGTCGCCACCATGATTGTGGCATCTATCGTATCGACGGCTGGTGCTGTCATTGTTGGGGTTCCAATTGGTGTTCTGACCGCCATTTTTATCGCTGAAATCGCACCAAAGCGATTAGCAGACATCATCCGTCCAGCGGTTGAGCTGCTAGCCGGTATTCCTTCAGTGGTCTACGGTTTCTTCGGTCTGGTTATTATCGTTCCATTGATTCAGAAGGTATTTGATGTACCTGCAGGTAACACTATCTTGGCCGGTATTATTGTTCTTGGTGTGATGATTCTACCAACAGTAATTACGGTATCTGAAACGTCTATCCGCGCTGTCCCTCGTACTTATAAAGAAGGTTCTTTGGCACTGGGCGCATCAAAAATCTACACCATCTTTAAATTGCTCGTTCCAGCGGCTCGCTCAGGCATCATGACAGGTGTGATTCTGGGTATCGGTCGTGCATTAGGTGAGACCATGGCGATCATTATGGTTATGGGTAACGCGCCGGCAATGCCAGAAGGCATCTTGGATTCGGCTCGTACACTAACTGCAAACATCGCTATTGAAATGTCTTACGCAAGTGGTGTTCACGCGAACGCACTTTACGCTACAGGTGTAGTACTTCTGGTCTTCATCATGTCGTTGAACGCTGTACTACTGTACCTAAACCGAGAAAAAGCGAAGTAATCGCTCGTTAAAGGTGACTATTATGGATCGCGCAAAACTGAAAAAAGCACGCCAGTTCAAAGATAATGTCTTTAACGCATTTGTCTGGATCTCGGCAGCACTAACGGTAGGTTTTTTGTTCTGGATTATCTGGTACATCCTATCAAACGGTCTACAACACGTAGATTGGAACTTCATTACTGATAACTATACGCGCACAGGTGAAGAGCACGGTATCTTCCCAATGATTGTGGCGACCATTTACATGGTTATCGCTTCTATCGCAGTGGCAGCGCCACTCGGTATCATGACGGCAATCTACTTGACCGAATACGCGAAAGTGGGCAGTCGTTTGGTGAAAATCATCCGATTCTGTACCGAGTCATTGGCGGGTATCCCGTCGATCATTTTCGGCCTGTTTGGTATGACTTTCTTCGTGGCGATTCTTGGCCTTGGCTTCTCGATTCTGTCGGGTGCATTGACGCTAAGTATCCTAATCCTGCCAGTTATCATCCGTACAACGGAAGAAGCGTTGATGGCAGTTCCACAAACGTACCGTGAAGGCTCTTATGGCCTCGGTGCTTCTAAGATTTACACTATCTGGCGTTTGATTCTTCCAAGCGCAATGCCAGGTATCTTAACCTCGGTCATTCTAAGTATTGGTCGTGTCATTGGTGAGTCTGCTCCAGTATTCCTGACAGCAGGTATGGTTGCACGTATTCCGGATTCTTTATTAGATTCAGGTCGTACGCTAACCGTTCACCTATACAAACTGACTACCGAACTGTTTACCGTTGAAGAATGGAATCAGGCTTACGGTACGGCAACAGTGCTTATCGTAGTTGTTCTCTTGATCAACATGGTAACGAAACTGATTGCTAGACGTTTTAACACCGCAACTTACTAACAACACTAATTAAGAACGCACGTTAAAAGACACGAATTCAAGAATTAAGAGATTAAGACAATGAACAAATTTGATATTGAAAACCTAGACCTATTCTACGGTGACAACCAAGCACTGAAATCGATCAACTTACCAATTCCAGTTCGCCAAGTAACTGCACTTATCGGCCCGTCAGGTTGCGGAAAATCAACGCTTCTACGCTGTTTGAACCGAATGAATGACCTAATCGAAGGCGTGAAAATTACAGGTAAATTGGCGATGGACGGCGAAGATATTTACGGCAACATTGATGTTGCTGACCTTCGCATCAAAGTCGGCATGGTATTCCAAAAGCCAAACCCATTCCCGATGAGCATTTACGAGAACGTGGCTTACGGCTTACGTGCTCAAGGTATCAAAGACAAAAAGACAATTGATGAAGTGGTAGAGCGTTCGCTGCGCGGTGCTGCACTTTGGGATGAGGTGAAAGATCGCCTTAAATCACACGCATTCGGTCTTTCTGGTGGTCAGCAGCAACGTTTATGTATTGCACGTACAATCGCGATGGAGCCGGATGTGATTCTGATGGATGAGCCAACGTCGGCACTTGACCCAATTGCGACACACAAAATCGAAGAACTGATGGAAGAGCTAAAGAAGAACTACACCATCGTTATCGTGACTCACTCAATGCAACAGGCGCGTCGTATCTCTGACCGCACTGCGTTTTTCCTAATGGGTGAACTGGTTGAGCACAACGATACGCAAGTGATCTTTAGCAACCCTCAAGACGACCGTACTCAAGGCTACGTAAATGGTGATTTCGGTTAATCCACCGTATTTACAAGCATAACTAAATAACTATAAGCGATGGTAACTTTGCCCCTCTTGATGAGGGGCCTTTTTCTTTTTAAGTCGTAGGCTTAAAACATCTACCAACACAAAAATCTTGTAAATAAGTACAACTTTCCTCCCCAGTTTATAAAGCATGTAACTTATGTGAAACATGGCTTTAAAAGTGCTGAAGAGCTCTCGAATGTAACACTAAGTCTGATAATTTTGCGAATGACTTAACAGCTCAAATTTGAACGTATTGATTGCATATCATGGCCTAAGTAGTTTTTTATCGAGGATAAAAAAGTAGATTAGGTTGGTAGGGTGAGTTTAAGAAGTTTTACAAGAAAAGTGTCTTCAACGAGGGACCATCGGTTGCTAGCGGAGGCAATCTTTGATCATTTAGAGAGTCTGTTCTCCCCTCAAGCCCTCGCTATTTTTGAAGATCCTTCAATTAACCCTCGTCATTCGATGAGCTTCTCTCGCGGAGAGCTTTACCCAACCCAAAACTATCCTGAGACATTCTGGGAGTGGGCAAGTCAGTTTGACACCTCTGAAAGCATCATACCTCTGGCGATCAACACTTGTAACTGGAATCACACCCGAGATTTAGGCGGTGATAGTTACATCATGATGCTCGACAACACGCCTATCAAACGTACCTACCTACTGATTCAATCTGTACATGCTCGCACGGCACATAATATCTATGAAGAAAGTTACGACGCAATGCAACTCGCAGCGGCGCGTTGGCAATGTATTCGTGCTGAAAAAAATGCCTCGAAAGAGATCAGGCACAGAGATATTCGTGAAGCGCAATATGTTGATGAGATTAGCCAACGCGAGCGCTTTATCGAAAATATGAAGTTAGTTCAGCAAGTTGCACTCGAAATCTCTAATCCTGATTCTTTAAAGGACTTGTACTACAAAGCCGTCGAAGCGTTACGTGAACGACTTGGGTTTGATCGCTCTACACTGATGCTTCTCGATATGAAAAAGCGCAGCTTCAGTGGTACATACGGCACGGATGAGTCAGGAATTACGATTGATGAATTTCACACACAATACGATTTACACCAACTTAGCGAGGAGTATATCACCGCGTTATCTAGCCTTGAGAGCAACTTAGTGATTGTAGAAGACGCGCCAATATACACAGCAGGCAAGGTCATCGGGCAGGGCTGGAATGCGATGTTGATTTTACGCGATGGCAATGAACCGTTTGGGTGGTTCGCGCTAGATAACTTTATTCATCGTAAGCCGATAACGGCATATCAAAAACAGATGTTGGACTCGTTTGGTTCACTCTTCTCTCAAATTTACATTCGTAAGCGCCAAGAACAAAACGTACGCATGTTGCATTCAAGCATGGTTGAGTTATCACGTTGCACTACTGTCAGTGGAGTATGCAAATCGGCCGTCACTTTCGCCATTAAAAATCTTGGTATTGATCGAATGGCGGTGTTTTTAACTGATGAAAATTGCTCTTACATGCAAGGAACGTGGGGTACCGATATTCAAGGTAATGTGGTGGATGAATCTTACTTCTTTGGCGAAACCCAAGATTTCTCTCTTATAAATCTGGCTCGCTCAATGCCAAACGAAGTCGCATTTGAAGAATCAGTGCCTATTTATCATGACTGTAATATTGTTGGCTTTGGTTGGGCTGCGATGACGGTATTGACTTCAAATAGCAGTGGTCCTATCGCCTTTATCGCTGTTGATAATTTGCTGACACGTGCGCCGTTAACTTCTCAGTTACGTGAAGTGATTCGTATGTTCGCGTCCAGCTTAGCTGAAGTATTGCAACGTACTCAAGCTCAAGAGGCGATTCGCGAATTAAACGAAAACTTAGAGCTGGAGGTTCAGAACCGAACAAAAGAGTTGGAGGAAGCCAATCGACAGCTTGAGGTACTTTCTAAGCTCGATCCTTTGACGCGTCTTGGTAATCGCCGCATGTTAGAACATGTGATGCAAAAATATTGTGCCCTAGAGTGTGAAGACGACATGTCGTTTGGCCTGATCCTGATTGATATTGACCATTTTGGCTTATTCAATAATCACTATGGTCATCTCGAAGGCGATATCGCATTGATGCGAATTGGCTATATCTTGGATCATCATACCAAAGGTGAAGATGAAGTTTTTTGCCGTATCGGAGGTGAGGAGTTTGCATTGCTCATGATTGGTTCTGAGCAAGAGGAGGTTCGACTGAGAGCAGAGTGCATTCGTCAGTGCATCGAGGGCGAGGGGATAAAGCATCGACATAACCCAGAAGGGGAGTTACTCACCGTTTCAGTCGGTTACTCCTGTTACAAAGCGAAAGGCAAAGACTTTAATTTCGACCATTTATATCAGTTGTCGGATAAGGCACTCTATCAAGCGAAGAATCATGGGCGAAATTGTGTAAGGCGATACGAATACGAGCCCCAAGTGTTTGTTGAGTGAGTGATGTTCATAAGAGCAACTTGATAGGGAAGGGGGCGGCGGTTGGTGATCTAGATAAAACCGCTAAAGCAAATTTGGCCGGATAAGAGAATGGGCAGCTCATGAGAGCTGCCATTGTTATCTAGTTATTTATAGCTTTTCGAGCTGGTGGTCGGTTTTTGTTACGTTTGCTTTGCCAAGGTTTTGAATTTTCGCTAGCAGCGAATCAGGGTTCCAAGGTTGTTGGTTAGCACTAAAATACGCTTGATTCATGGCATTAAGCTCTTGCTTAATTGCTTGTACGTCGCCAGGGTTTAGCCTGTCTTGATGAGTGGTTAAATACTCATTTACAGAGCGTTCAATTTTCGCAGCATCGCCCTCTTCGATGACTTTTTTTAGCGCGTCGATGCAAAGTGGTTGTTCAGTATTTGAAACCGTTCCACTCGCTGTTATTGACCGCTTTTTCCATGCCCAAATAGCGATTCCCAATGTCATTATCCAAAGCCCTAAGAAAACAAAGGTTAATGTTCGCCAGAGACTGTTTACATCGCCGCTTGATTCAGGACTAGGGGCTGACACTAAAGGCGCTGAAAGAGGCGATTCCGGCAACGTGATTAGCCCAGTGTCATTTTTCTCTACGTCTAATGTTAGCTCTGGTAACGTTGTTTTCTTCGCTTCATCATTTTGACTGTCCCACCAGTTCAAGTCGTATCCTGGTAAGGTATATTTCCCGGCCTCTGTAGGAATAATGACTTGCTTCACCGTCATGGTAACGGTGCCATCTCTCGCGCTATCGAACTTAGGTTGTTCGGGATACACGCGCAGTGAACTCGGGTAACTAATATTGACTCGTGGCAGATATTCGGCTTGTGTACCGCGAGCCTTAACTTGAATGGTTCGAGTGAGTGAAGAGCCTTGTTTTACTGTGTTGATCGCGTTAGTCGACAGTAGATTACCTTGATCGTCTTGCCAGCTCTGTGTCATTTCTAACGCTGAAGCAGGAAGCCATTCACCTTTAAATTCGCTCGGAATCGGTTTGACCGTGATTGGCATGCGTTCCGCTTTGGTGTTGATAGGCATTATTTTGGTTGAGCCCGTCAAGCTGTCGCCATAAATATAAGAACCGGTCAGTTTAGGACCTATCAAGGTATAAGTGCCTGGTTGATTGGCCGTTAAGCGAAACGACTGCTCTATGATCGCTACTTCTAACCCATTTAAGATCTTCTGTCTTTGTTGTAAGCCACCCAGTGCCTCAAGCTTCATGCCTTTAATCTGCGGAGGTACTATTTGCGGGTTATCTAGGCGTCGAGTGTCCGCTTTAATTAGAAGCTGTATACGTAATGTTGCAGATTGCTGAGGGTAGAGCGTACTGTTGTCGACCGTAATATTGAAGCTAAATAGATCATCAAGATTGGGGTCTGTTTGGCTCGCGTTGACACGCAGTTTGATCGGCTCCGTTCTCATACCATCAGCGGAAAAACTTGGAATAGTCAGAACACCTTCTTTCATTGGTGCAATTGAGATACTCCACTCGGTACGCACTGATTTTCTTCCGTTAATGTTATTGCTAGAGCGGCCATAACGAGGTTGACCCAAGAAGAAGTCTTTCTCTAGAACATTGAAGTCGATTGAGTCTGAGCTGAGCTCAGTATCTGAAATGATTCTGAGGTTAATCACTTCATTCTTGGCTACTTGTGTTTTATTCACACTAGCTTGAAGTGTCTGTGCTATCACCGAGAAACTGGATATTAGGCTGGCCACAAAAATAAAGACCAGTTTTACGCCTTTGTTCATCACAGGCTTACCACTCCTTTTGAGATTGTTGTGGAGGTTGTTTTTGTTGCGCTTGAAGTTGCATTTGCGCACGGATCAAAAAGCTTGGGTCGCGAGCACTTTCTACTGCTTCTAGTCGACGGAACTCAGGATCATCCTGATGCATTTTTTCGGGATGCGCTTTAGCCTGTATTGGTTCACCTTGATCCTTCACTTGCTTGTCATCTCGTTGCGGTTGATGTTGTTCCGTTTTTTGTTTTTCTTTTTTATTTTCAGAATCTTGCTGATTTTGTGACTGTTGTCCTTGCGCTTCCTTCCCTTCGTTTTGAGACTTTTGTTGCTGTTGCTGTTGCTGTTGCTGTTGCTGTTGCTGTTGCTGTTGCTGTTGCTGTTGCTGTTGCTGTTGCTGTTGCTGTTG